>JAJKHX010000256.1 GCA_021154785.1 Nocardiopsis sp. | reverse complement strand
CCCGCCGACTGAGACGGAATCCGTGCCGCAACACCGACGACACGGGCGGGGTCCTACGCTGCGACGCACCGTCGGTCACCCCCAGGGCCGACCAGCTCGGAGGTCACCTGTGTCCACGTCCACTCTCGTGCCGTATGACGTCACCGAGGCCGAGCTGGTCGAGAAGGCGAAGCTCAAGAAGCACTTCGGTCGCTTCGACATCTTGTTCTTCCTGGTGTGCACGATCGTCGGCGTCGACACCATCGGGGCAGTCGCGTCCTACGGTGCCGAGGCGTTCACCTGGCTGATCGTGCTCTCCCTGGTCTTCTTCATCCCTTCGGCGCTGCTGTTCGCCGAGCTCGGGACGGCCTTCCCCGAGGAGGGCGGCCCCTACGTCTGGACCCGGCTGGCGTTCGGCCGGCTGGCCGGTGCGGTCAACAACTTCCTCTACTGGGTCACCAACCCGGTCTGGATCGGCGGCACCCTCGCGATCAGCTGCATCTGCGCTGTCCAGGTGTTCTTCAACAACGGCAACCCGTTGCCCACGGTGGTCTGGTACATCGTGGCGCTGGTGTTCATCTGGACCTCGATCGTCGCCGCCATCACCTCGTTCGCCGTCGGCAAGTGGCTGCCGACGGCCGGCGCCTACGCCCGGTTCCTGCTGCTCGGCCTGTTCACCATCTCGGTCGTCATCTACGCGACCAAGCACGGCTGGCACGGCGCCGGCAGCTACGCGCCGACCGCCGGCGGCTTTGTGGCCCTGGTCGGCGTGCTGCTGTTCAACTTCGTCGGCTTCGAGCTGCCGAACAGCGCGGGCGAGGAGATGACCAACCCGCAGCGCGACGTGCCGTTCGGCATCGCCCGTTCCACCGTAGCCAGCGTGGTGCTCTACGCGGTCCCGGTGCTGGGCATCCTGCTCGTCCTGCCCACCAGCGCGATCACCAACTTCAGCGGTTTCGTCAGCGCCATCCAGCAGGTCTTTACCGTGTATGGCGGCCACGTCGGCGCCAACGGCGCGGCCACCTTGTCCGGGGCCGGGCTCGTCCTCGGCGACGGCTGCGCCCTGCTGTTCATCATCTGCCTGATCACCTCGGGCGCGACCTGGATCATGGGCTCGGATCGGGCGCTGGCCGTGTCCTGCTACGACGGCGCCGGGCCGCGCACGCTCGGCGTGATCAACGCCCGGTTCGGCACGCCGGTGCGGGTCAACGTGTTCAGCGGCGTGGTGGCCACCATCGTCGTCATCCTGGCCCAGCAGATCACCAGCGGCAACGCGGCCAAGTACTTCGACGCCGTGCTGGGCGTGACGATCTCGACCACGCTGATCAGCTATCTGCTCATCTACCCGGCCCTGTGGAAGCTGCGCCGCAGTCATCCGGACACGCCCCGGCCGTTCAAGATGCCGGCCTACCGGCCGCTGACGGTCGTGCTGATGGTCCTGGTGGCCCTGGCCACCGTCCAGCTCATCGCGCCCGGGCTCGGCTACCACTGGTTCGGGGACGACTTCCGGCCGGACGGCTGGGGAGCCGGCGAACGGCTGACCTTCCTGTGGACCGAACTGCTCCCCGTACTCTGCTTCGTCGTCATCGGGGTGTTCTTCTGGTGGCGCGGCAAGCGGACCAGGGAGCAGGCGGCCCGCCTGGGCGCGGAGGAGATGTAGTCCCCGGCTAGCCGGGGCCGCGGTCCGGGTCCAGCCAGGTGGCGAGCCGGACCCGGGAGGAGATGCCCAGCTTGGCGAAGATGTGGCCGAGATGCGCGTCGACCGTGCGCTTGGCGATGGCGAGCTGCCGCGCGATGTCCCGGTTGGACATCCCCTCGGCGACGAGCACTGGCCCTGACCCTGGCCACCGAGTGGCAGGCGGCGCGACAGCCGGTGTCTCCGTTACGGTCAGCCTCGGATCCGGCCTGTGCGCGGGCGCGTCGCTGGCCGCCACCGCCCAGCTCAGTTACGACCGGGGGCAGGTGCCGGAATCGGCGAGGTCCGTCTGGACGGTGGACGGCCCGCCGCGCCCAGGGTGAAGCCGAAACCACCGGAGCCGAAACCGACGCCGCCCGGGCCTGCGCCGCTGCCCCGGCTGGCGTCCATGCTCTCCAAGGCTGCTCATCGTCCTGGTCATCGCCCGTGCGTGGCCGCCGCCGTCACCCGCTTCGCCCGCGGCCGCTGAGGCTCGCCAGCCTCAGGCGCCACACTCACCCGGACCGGCCCGCCCGGGATTGCAACCGGCTCAATGCTCCATCGAGCCGGTCCCAGGCGGCTCAAAGCTCCATCGAGCCGGTTGCTGGCGACGGTGGTATGGGATTTGTGAGCGGGCTGTGACGTACGGGGATGATCCCTGCATCGGCGGGACCGACTTGGTCGTCGTGGCCAGGTTCCGCGCCGCCGCCGTGCTCAGGCTCAACTGCTCCCCCGGGCCGCCGCCAGCCGTTGCGACCGACTCAGCCGCCACCGGCATCGCCATGCGCCTCCAGATCCGCTATCAGCCAGCGGCCATCCCGAATCCAGCCGAACCCGGGCACAATCCGGCTTCGGTGGATTTCAGGTATTGACTCGGGATTACCGCCTATCATTGGTTATTCCCGGACCGTGGATACCCGGCGTCCGTATTGATGAAACGCGGGAACTCGATACCGGTGAGTAATAGTGGGCATTGCCGGGCGACCTCGCCATCATAGTTAACACTTATTTCCTGATGACCGGATCTGAGGTTCCGATAGCGGGCATTTTGCGGCACGGATCATTTACCGCGAGGCCGCCCCAGACCAAACTCGTATACGGGTGAACCGTAACGTGCGGCCTGACCTGGGATGCTGCGTAAATAGGAGACGGGCGAGAAATCAAAATCCGCGCTTCTTCGTCGTTAAAAGGAGGACGGCGAGCCACCTATACGCGACCAGACCGCGACCGCGGCACTGACGGCATCCGGTAGCGACCGGGCACATCGCGCCGCAGTCTTCACGCTGGCACGCGATCGAGCGAAGGGCGAATCCCGCCCCGGGAAGCGGCTATTACCCGACCCGGGACAGCGGCCAAGCCGGCGAAATCCGCGCCGCCGGGGGTGACGAATTCTGGAGCCGGATTCGGGGAGATGCCGGCCAGCAGGCGTTTCCGCGCGCCGGCCCGCGCCGGACGCGAGGCCGCGCCGCCCGGGCCGACGCGGGCCGCCCGGCCCGGATACTTACAGTGAGAGATCAGTCAGGCGCTCTTCGTCATGACCCCAGAATGGGGGTCATGACAGGGCTGGTACTGGAAAAGTAAATTATCCAGGTGGTGAAAAGCCGAGGACGGGCACATCCGGGCTTCCCTGACCGCATAGGGGGGGAATAGCGACCTGGAAGACGTCGTGATGCGCCCGTCCTCAACGGCACGATGATAACAGTCCCGATGGGATCTCGATGATAACAACCCATGGGATCTCGAGGATAACAACCCCGATGGGATGTGGCCGTCCTCGACCGCACGATGATACAGCTCGAGTTTCGTTGGCGCGCCCGGCCCGCGTTCGCATATTTGAGGCGGACACGCCGCAGGTACTGTTTCACGGTCTCGTCACTGATCGCCATCTTCCTGGCCACGGATTTCAGCGGCATTCCGGTCGCGTACAGCTGCAGAGCGCGTCGTTCCTGCTCGCTGAGGGCGGGCCGGTCCGGCGCGTCGCCGGTGGCGAAGCTGTAGGCCAGGCTCGGCGATACCCAGTCCCGGCCGACGGCAACCTCCGTGATCGCGGCCCGGATCGCGCTGGTCGGCTCGTTCTTCAGGACGTAGCCGAGCGCCCCGGCCCGCATCGCGCCGCGGACGGCGAGCGGCCGGCCGGAGGCCGACAGGACCAGAACCGCCGGGCCTGCCGTGAGGATGGCGGCCACGTTCCGCTCGACGGTGGTCCCGTCGCCGAGGTCGAGATCGAGCAGGACGACGCGGGCGCGGCGTCCGGGCCCGGCCAGCAGCCCGCCCACGGTACCGGCCGTGCCGACCACCGGCCAGGGCGCCTGGTGTCTCCGCCCCGGGTCCGGGCCAGGACCCGGGGCGGCACGGCGGCGGCCGCGGGCAGGCCCGGCTGTGGTACGCGGACGGGGCCCTGCGCCGCCGGGTGACCGACGACGGGCCGGGCTCACCGACCAGGCGATCCCGGCCACGCTGCCCGATCCCTGCTCCGACTCCGGCTTCGACGAGGACGGCCGGGGGCTGTGGCTGGCCCGGGAGCTCAGCGACCGGCTGCACATCACCGGCGGCGCGGGCGGCGCGATCGTCACCCTGGAGTTCGAGCTGGTGGTCACTACGCGTCGAGGTACGCCCGGATTGGCGTCCGCCGCAATGCCTGGCGAGCCGGCCAGGCGCTAGCGAGCCAGGTGAGCGCGGCCGCCGCCGCGACCGCGGCGAGCAGCACGGGCACCGGGACGACCGGCAGCAGCACCAGGCGGCGGCTAGCCGCGCTGAGCAGCACCTGCGCGCCGAACCAGCCGTACGCCACCCCCATGACCAGGCCGAGCAGGACCGCGCCCCCGCTGAGCAGTCCTGCCTCGGCCCTGATCATCCGCCGGGTCTGCCGGGGCGTCTGCCCGAGCACCCGCAGCAGGGCGATCTCCCGGTGCCGCAGCCGCAGGCCGTGGGAGACCGTGGTGATCACCCCGAGCGCCGAGGTCAGCGCGGTCATGCTGATCATCACGCCCCCGGCCACGATGATGTCGTCGATCTGGCTGACCAGCCCCGACGCGGCCGCGAAATACCCCTCGGCCGCGGACAGGGCGGTGGCCGAGGCGACGGCCAGCATGGTGACGACGCAGACCCCGGCCGCCACCGCGAGCGCCGCCCGCGAGCTGCGGGCCGCGTTCTGCCGGATCCGGCGGCCCGCGATGTCCAGGTCGCCGCCGGGCCTGGCGAACCGGGTCAGCCCCCGGACCAGCCCGCTCACCACCCGGTCGGCCGAGCCGAGCAGCGCCGCCGCGGCGCAGCCGCCGGCCACCACGCCGGGCAGCACCGCGTACGGGGTGACCACCGCCACCGCCAGGGCCAGGACCCCGATCCCGGCGGCCAGCCCGGTGCAGACCCGGACCCAGCGGGCCGCCCCCTGACGCCCCGTTTCACCCGGCCCGGCCGACCGGTGCCCGGGGTCGTCCGCGACGCGCAGCGCGACCACAGGTCCCTGGGCCAGCACCGGCGCGTACCCGCGGGTCACGGCCCAGCGGACGCAAGCCAGGTGCGCCAGCAGGCCGACCGCCACCGCCGGCAGGCTGCCGGCCAGGTCGCCCGGCGAGGCACCCGGAGACTTGCCGCTGGCGAGCACGGCGTTCACCAGCGGCAGGCACAGCAGGGCACTCACCACGGCGGCCAGCAGTGAGGCCGGGACCGCCTGCCGTATGGCGTCCCGCACCAGGCGCCGCCGCTCGGCCGCGGCTGACGCCCCCAGCAGCCGCCGCAGCGCGATCGTCCGGGCCTGCCCGGCGGCGACGATCCCGTAGGCGTTGGTGGTCACCACGGTGCTGACCACCAGGGCGATGATCAGGAAGGTCACCCGCAGCAGGGTGAGGACCGCGAACGCGCCCGGGCCGACGCCGCCCCCGGTGAACACGCGCTCCAGCCGTCCGGTCAGCAGGCCGGTCACCACCAGGATGAACGTGCTGTTGGCGGCGCCCAGGGCGACGCACCAGCCCGCCGTGCGCCGCCCGTCCGGGGATGCCGTCGCGGCGGTCACCGGTCACCTCCCGCCGCCACCACGATCGCGGCCAGGTCCTCGGGCGTGGTGGTCCCGGCGACGGCGATGTCGCGGGCCACGGTCCCGTCGGCCAGCACGATCACCCGGTCGGCCAGCGCCGCCGCGGCCACATCGTGGGTTACCATGACGATGGTGACTCCCTGTTCGGCCGCCAGGCCGCGCAGCAGGCCCAGTAGCCTGCGGCCGGCGCCCAGGTCGAGGTTGCCGGTCGGCTCGTCCGCGAAGACCACCGCAGGCCGGTGGGCCAGTGCCCGCACCACCGCGACCCGCTGCTGCTGCCCGCCGGACAGCTGGCCGGGCCGCCGGTCCAGCAGGCCGGACAGGCCCAGCGCGCCGATCAGGTGATCGCGCCACCGGGCGTCCCGGCGGGCGGGTTCGAGCCCCAGGCTGAACGGCAGGTCGATGTTCTCCGCCACCGACAGCGCCGGGAGCAGGCTGAAGTCCTGCAGCACGAAGCCCATCCGGTCCCGCCGCAGCGCGGTCAGCGCGTCCTCGTCCAGGGTGTTCAGGTCGGCGTCGCCGAGCCGGACCGAGCCGCCGTCCGGCCGGTCGAGCCCGGCCAGCAGGTGCAGCAGCGTCGACTTGCCCGACCCGGACGGACCGATCACGGCGGTGAAGCTGCCCGCCGCCAGGTCCAGGTCGAGCCCGGCGACCGCGTGAACCGCGCTATCGCCCCGGCCGAACGTCCGGGTCAGCCCCCGGGCCGTCAGCGCCGCCGGCCGGGTCTGATGAGCCGCGCTGCCCCGGACCGCGGACGCGGGAAAGACAGGTGATGGATGCATACCCACGACGGTAGGGAGCGGCCACCCGGCTCGGCATCGGTCGCCAGGACCGCCTTCCTCCCCCCCAAGTACCGATCCGGGGCTGGAATACCGATCCGGGGATGCCGGTGGGGCGGTTCAGGCGGGAGGGTCGGCGGGGGCTTCGTGGGCGAGCAGGTGGTTCTCGTGGGCGAAGATGACGAGCTGCACCCGGTCTCGCAGGCCGAGCTTGGCCAGCACCGAGCTGACGTGGGTCTTCACGGTGGACTCGCTGAGGAACTCGCTGCGGGCGATCTCCGCGTTGCTCAGGCCGCGCGCGGCGGCGAAGAAGACGTCCCGCTCGCGGCTGGTCAGGGTGGCGATGGCCGTGCGCGCGGCGGGCGGCGGGCCGGGCCGGGCCGCGCCCGCGTCGAGCACGGAGACCAGCCGGCCCGCGATGACCTCGTTCCCGCGGTGCACCGCGCGTATCGCCGAGCAGAGCAGTTCCGGCGCGGTGTCCTTGAGCAGGAACCCGCTCGCGCCCAGCCGGATCGCGTCGGCCGCCGCCTGGTCCATCTCGAACGTCGTCAGCAGCACGACCCGCGGCCGGGATCCCGCGAACCCGCTGGCCGCGAAGAGTTCCCTGGTCGCCTCGACGCCGCCCATCCGGGGCATCCGCACATCCATCAGGACCACGTCCGGCCGGGTGCGCGCGATGACCTCGAGGCCGGGCCGGCCGTCCGCGGCCTGCCCGACCACCTCCAGGTCAGGCTGCGCCCCGATGACGACCGCGACCCCGGCCCGGAACAGTTCCTGGTCGTCGACCAGCACCACCCGGATCGGTTCGGCGCGCACTGCCTCCGGGCCGCTCATCCCGTCCTCCCCGGAACCCAGGCATCCGCCACGAAGTCCTGACCGCCGTCCGGGCACGGCTCGCGGGCGGTGCCGAGCCGGCCGCCCACCCGGCTCAGCCGGGCCTGCAGGCCGGGGATACCCAGGCCCGCGCCAGGTCGCGCGGGCCCCGGTAGCCCCGACGGCTCCGCCGGTCCCGCGGGGCCCGTGCCGTCGCCGGTCCCCACCCGGTTCCGTACCTGGATCAGCACGCCCTCCGGCGACCAGCGCAGCAGCACGCCGACCGGCGCGGCCCGGTCCCCGTGCCGCAGCGCGTTGGTGAGCAGCTCGCGGGTGACCGCGACGAGCACCGCGCGTTCGTCCGGTCCCGCGTCGGACGGCTCGCCCTCGTGCCGTACGGTCAGGGCCACGCCCGCCTGCCGGACGCGGGCGAACAGCTCGGGCAGCGTGTCCCCGGCGGACGGTCCGGATGCCGCGTCCTCGGCCGAGCCCAGCCGGGTCAGTACCTCGCGGATCTCCCCCAGAGAGTCCCGGGCCGTCGCCGCGATAGCGGCCACCGTCGCCTGGACCTGTTCGGGGGCGTCGGCCACCTCCAGGTCCCGGAACCGGACCGAGTCGGCCTGCGCGATGATCACGGCCAGCGAATGGCCCACCAGGTCGTGGACCTCGCGGGCCAGCTCGGCCCGCTGCCCCTGCAGGGCGGCCAGCTGCGCGGCCCGTTCCGACTCCGCGGCGGCCATGCTCTCCCGCACCGCCGCCTGCTGCGCGGCGAGCACCGACCGCCGGGCCAGGCCGGCCAGGTACGTGGCCGCCACCGGTGCCAGCACCGCGAGGTACAGCACCGTCCCCCGGCCGATGATGCCACCGGGGATGGAACCCGGAACGAGGGCATACGCGATCCGCTGCAGACCGGTTCCCCGCTGGATCAGGGTGATCGATCCCGCCACCGCGGCAGCCGGCAGGATCAGCCCGGTGAGCGGGAGCATCAGCCGCGGCCCGTAGGCAGTCACGCTGTACAGGACGAGCACCACGCCGGCCAGGGCCACCAGCCCGGCGAGGCCGTCCGCCACCTGGATCAGGCCTCCGGCCAGGGCCAGCGCCCAGGCCACCCAGGGCCAGGGCCTGCGTACCACCACCGCCGTCAGGATCAGGATCAGGCTCGCCGTCTCGGCCGGGCCCGCCGGCCGCAGCCCGCCGAAGAACCACGCCACCGCGGCCAGCAGCACCGCGAGCATGACGTCGACCGCCACCGCCCACCGGCCCGCCTGGCCGAGGGCCCGCGGCACATTCACGACCACAGCATAAGTGCCTGGCAAGGCGCTGCCCTCCAGCCCGGGCGCTCTGGTGCCACGAAACAATCTCGCCGGGTTGTTACTTCTGCGGGTGACGGCGTGACAGCATCGGGTAAACACCGATCCGTCAACCTCCGGCCGTCATCGGGAGGAACCGTCGTGGAGCCGAGGCCGGTGTTCGACCCGAACACCCCGAGCGTTGCCCGCACGTACGACTACCTGATCCGCGCGGTGACCTTCATGGTCGGCGAGCTGGGCATCGACCAGTTCATCGACCTGGGTTCGGGCCTGCCCACCGCGGACAACGTGCATCAGGTCGCCCAGCAGGCCGACCCGGAGCTGCGCGGGCTGATCGACCTGGACCGCCCGGTCGCCGTCACCGCCAGTGCGATCCTGCACCACGTGCTGGACTCCGACGATCCGCTCGGCGTCATCCGCGCCTACACGGCGGCTACCCCGTTCGGCAGCTGCCTTTTTGTTTCGCATTTTCGCACCCTGGCCGACCCCGAGTCGGCCGGGGTCGGTGGCGGACCGACGAGCAGATCGCGGAGTACTTCGGCGGCATGCGGCTGGTCGAGCCGGGGATCGCGGCGTGCGCCCAGTGGCGGCCGGACACCGGCCCCGGCGAGCTCACCTCCTACCAGCGCCTCATCGCGGCCGGCCTCAGCCGCACGTAACACCGCGGGGCCGCGGCTGGATAAGCCGTTGGCCTAGGCCGCCGGCCCCTGCGATGATCGGCCTGATCGCCAGTACCCTGGTTGCCGCAAACCGAGAGGAGGAGGGGAAGGCCGTCAGCGGCTGTGCCCCCGGACCACCCATGCCAAAGGCTCTGCTGACTCCGCGGGCCGAGGATTTCCCCCGCTGGTATCAGGACGTGATCGCCAAGGCCGAGCTGGCCGAGAACGGGCCGGCCCGCGGCTCGATGGTCATCAGACCGACCGGTTACGCGCTGTGGGAGCGAATGCAGCGCGAACTCGACGACCGGATCAAGGCGGCCGGCGCGGCCAACGCGTACTTCCCGCTCCTGATCCCCGAGTCCTACCTGCGCCGGGAGGCTGAGCACGTCGAGGGGTTCAGCCCCGAGCTGGCGGTCGTCACGATCGCCGGGGGCAAGCAGCTGGAGGAGCCGCTCGTCGTCCGGCCCACTAGCGAGACCGTCATCGGCGAGTCGATGGCCCGGTGGGTGGAGAGTTACCGCGACCTGCCCCTGCTGCTCAACCAGTGGGCCAACGTGGTGCGCTGGGAGCTGCGCCCCCGGCTGTTCCTGCGGACCACCGAGTTCCTGTGGCAAGAGGGCCACACGGCGCACGCCAGCGAGGCCGATGCCCGCGCCTACGCCCGCCGGATTCTGCACCACGTCTACCAGGACATGCTGGTCAACGTCCTGGCCATCCCGGTCGTAGTGGGCCGCAAGACGGTGCGGGAGCGCTTCGCCGGCGCCACGTCGACCTACACGCTCGAGGCGATGATGGGGGACGGCAAGGCGCTCCAGATGGGCACCAGCCATGAGCTGGGCCAGAACTTCGCGCGCGCCTTCGGCATCGGCTACCTGGCCGCGTCCGGGCAGCGTGAGCTGGCGTGGACCACATCCTGGGGCATCACGACCCGCCTGGTCGGCGGCCTCGTCATGGCCCACGGTGACGACCTCGGACTCCGCGTACCGCCCCGGCTGGCTCCGGTGCAGGCCGCCGTCCTGGTGGTGAAGGACGGCGAGGGCGTGGCTGAGGTGGCGCGCTCGCTGACCGTGGCGCTGAGCGGCGCCGGCGTCCGGACGGTGCTGGACGAGCGGGTGGGCGTGCCGTTCGGGCGGCGCGCGATCGACGCCGAGCTGCGGGGCTACCCGGTCCGGATCGAGGTCGGGCCGCGCGATGTCGCGGACGGCCGGGTCATCGTGGTGCGCCGGGTGGCCGGGGAGAAGGTCCCGGTCCCGGTCGACGACGTGGTGCGCATGGTGACGGCGGCGCTCGAAGCCGACCAGCAGACGCTGTACGACGGGGCCCTCGCGGAGCAGAAGCGGCGCACTACCGAGGTGACCTCGGTGCCCGAGGCCATCGAGGCGTCCGGCGCCGGCTGGGCCCGGCTGCCGTGGTCCGCGGTCGGCGGCGCGGGCGAGGCCGAGCTGAACGCCCAGGGCGTCACGGTGCGCTGCCTGGTGCGCGCCGGCGGCGGCGTCCCCGACACGGAGGACGAGCCGGACCTCGTCGCCGTCGTCGGCCGCGCCTACTGAGCCAGGCCTGCTGAGCAGCGCCTGCCAGGGCGCCTGCGTTTCCGCGGAAAACGCCCCTGCGCAATTGCGCCAACTGCCCCGGCACATTTCTGATTCAGTGATTGTGGCGCCCTACCGGATAGAGAGGGTAGAACGCCACAACCACTGAATTCATCGTGGGACGGATGGAGCATTGGGTGACGATGATGCAAGGGTGCAAACGGCGGCGGCAACCCGGGCGGGCCGGGTAATGCAGGTGTGCCGTAACCCGGAAACGCAGCCCGGATCGGGGGCCGCCGGGGAATGCCGCCGTTAGCCGTAGTAGTCGTTGCCCCGGGAGAACTCCACGAACGTGCACGGCTGGTCACCGACAGTCCAGGCGTCGTGGCCTGGCGGCAGCAGCATCACCTCGCCGGCGGAGAAGTCTTCCTCCGCGCCGTCGCGCAGGACGACCCGCAACGTCCCCGCCGTCACCAGCGCTACATGAGGCAGTTCGCACAGATCCGTCCCGGCGTAGGCCTTGAGGTCCTGCGACCAGCGCGCCCCGGCCTGGAAGGTCACCTCAGTGACGGCGACGCCGTCCAGCTCGGCGGTCTTCTTGGAGATAAGCCCGTGCGCGTCAGCTGGGATGTCAGCGAGGCGGCCCTTCTGCATGGCCGGGTTGTATGTCGGCATGCCCTAAGCCTGGTCGGCTGCCCGTCAAAAATCTAGTAACTCGATCAGGTTTATAGAAATTAGCTCAGGCCGGACGTCGGCCGCGGGCAAGTGCGGAAGATGGCCATCGGCAACGCCGTGCACGATGGGCCCGGGTCCCGGGTCCGCACCCCGCCGTTCACTGCGGAAAACGCGGAAGACATCGGCGCCGCGATGGACGGCTAGCGGCCGGCCAGGTAGCCGGCGAGGTGATCGGTCACCTCGCGCGCGTCGTCCTCGATGCCGCAGATGAACGTGGACTTGCGCCGCCGCAGCACCGGCAGCCCCAGCGCGTACAGACCCGGGCTGCCGACTACCCCGCCCTCGTGGCGCAGCTGGCCCTTGGCGTCGACCACGGGCACACCCAAGTAACTGTAATCCGGCCGGAAGCCGGTGGTCCACACGATCGAGCGGATCTCACCGCTGCCCAGGTCGAGCTGCAGCCGGGACGACTCCGGGGCCCGCGTCGGCTCGAGCCGCTCCGGCGGGCTGAACTCCGCGTCCCGCCCGCTGGTCAGCGCCCACTCGTCGAACGTGTCGAGCAGGCGCCGCAGCTTGAGGTCGGCGAGCGAGAACATGTTGCGCAGGCCGCCGGAGAACAGCGCGCGGCCGTCCCGCGTCATGGCCCACCGGCCGACCAGCTCGACGCCCATCGCGGTGAGCGCGTTGAGGTCGAGCGTGGTCCGCTCGGGCGTCCCGACCAGCTGCGGCGAGGGCAGCCGCCGGGCCCGGGCGAGGTCGTCGAGCTCGTCGTAGCGCTGGTCCCACACCCCTGCCGTTTCCATCCACCACAGCACGTCGCGCCCGCGGTACAGCCGCGGCAGGCGCACGTGCTCCCCCACCGACAGCGTCACCGGCCGGCCGGACCGCTGCAGCTCGGCGGCCAGCTGAACGCCGGTCGCCGACGCCCCGACCACGAGCACGCCGCCGTCAGGCAGCTTGCCCGGGTCGCGGTAGTCGAACGGGGTGAGCTGCTCGACCGACGCGGGCACCTCGCCCGCGAAGGCCGGCACCGCGGGCCGGTTGCAGGCGCCGCTCGCGATGACCACGGCCCGGGCGGCGAGCTCGCCGTCGCCCGTCGTGACCAGGTAGCCGTCCCCTGACTGGCGTACCGAGGTGACGGCGGCGCCGGTCCGGACGGGCGCGCGGGAGACCGCGGCGAAGCGCTCGATCAGATCGGACACCTCGCCGGCGGTCATGTACCCGTCCGGGTCCGGGCCGTCGTAGCTCAGGCCCGGCAGGCGGCTCTGCCAGTTCGGCGTGAGCAGCCGCAGCGAATCCCAGCGCTCGCGCCGCCAGGAATTGGCGACCTCGCCGCGTTCGAGCACGACATGGTCGACGCCGCGGCCGGTCAGGAAGTGGCTCGCGGCCAGGCCCGCGTGCCCCGCACCGATGACGACCGCGGTGGTGCGTTCGATGATGGGGCCCCTGCTACTTGGGGGCGACTTCGACGGTGACGTTCGTCGGGTTCGCCAGCGCGTCGTACACGGCGGAGCGCTTCTGCGACTGGGCCACCAGCGCCTCGATGTCCTCCTGGGACGCGTCCGCGTCGATGTTGAAGGTCACCTTGATGTCGTTGTAGCCGTTGCGGACGTCGCTGTCGGCGCCGAGGATGCCGCGGATGTCGTGCGCGCCCTCGACCGTCGAGGTGACCGAGCGCAGCTGGATGCCGCGGTTCTCGGCGACCGAGGCCACACCCGCGGTCAAGCAGCTGGCCAGGCCGACGATGAGGTACTCGATCGGCGTGATGCCCTTGTCGGTGGCCGCGAAGATCTCGGGGTGGTCGGCCTCGAAGACCGACTCCTGCTTGTGGGCCTTCTCCTCGCCGAGGCCGAAGAAGCTGTCCACCTTGATCTGGCTGTGCACGCCGTTCTGCCACGTGGCGGACGCGCGCCAGGTGAACTGGGCGGCCTCAGGCGCGCCCTTCAGGACTTCGCGCGCGTCGAGCAGCGCCTGTACGTTGACTCCGTTGGTGACCGTGGTCATGCTTTTTCCCCTGCCCGTATTCCCGAGTGAGACGATTGACAATATACCCGCCCGGACCAGCTAAGATAGCGCCATGGCCGCCCCTGCCCCGACGTCCGCGTCAGGTCCGGCCGGCCCCGCCGGCACCGCCGGCTCAGTAGGCACGGTCGAGACCCAGTACCTTGACCTGCCGGAACCGGTGCGGCTCGACTGCGGACGGGAGCTGTCCGGAGTCCGGGTGGCGTACGAGACCTACGGCACCCTCGCTCCCCGGCGCGACAACGTCCTCTTGGTGTGCCACGCGCTCAGCGGCGACGCCCACGCGGCGGGCTTCGCGAAGACGCCGCCGCCGGAGAGCACCCGCGACGGGTTCGGGGCGACCGACCGCGACGGTACCGCCGGGAAGGGCCTCGGCTGGTGGGACGGGATGATCGGCCCGGGCAAGGCGTTCGACACCGACCGGTTCTTCGTCGTCTCCACCAACCTGCTCGGCGGCTGCCGGGGCACGACCGGACCATCCTCCGCCGACCCGGCGACGGGCCGGCCGTACGGACCGGACTTCCCCGTGATCACGGTGGCCGACATGGTCCGGACCGAACGGATTTTTCTCCGCGCCCTCGGTATCGACCGGCTCGCGGCGGTGGCCGGCGGCTCCCTGGGCGGCATGCAGGCCTTCGAATGGGCCATTCAGTTCCCGGACCAGGTCGGCGCGGTGGTGTCGATCGCCAGCACGCCCGCCCTCCAGCCGCAGGGCGTGGCCTGGAACGCGATCGCGCGCGAGTCGATCATGCGCGACCCGGCCTGGCAGGGCGGCCGCTACTACGGCACCGGCCGGGCGCCCGAGGCGGGCATGGGGGTGGCCCGGATGGTCGGCCACATCACCTACCTGTCGGCCCAGGCGCTGGGCGACAAGTTCGGCCGCAGGCTCCAGTTCGCCGACGACATTCGCTACACGATCACCGAGCCCGAGTTCCAGGTCGAGAGCTACCTGCGCCACCAGGCCGGCTCGTTCGTCAAGCGCTTCGACGCCAACACCTATCTCTACACCTCGCGCGCGCTGACCTATTTCGACCTCGCCCGGCAGTACGGCGGCGGATCGCT
>JAJKHX010000255.1 GCA_021154785.1 Nocardiopsis sp. | reverse complement strand
CAGCAGCAGGCTCCCCAGCCCGCCCGCCCCCGCGGCCAGCACCGCCGTCCCCGCCCCCGTGATCAGCAGGCGGCGGCGGTCCATCCCGGTGGGAAGCGCAACTGCCCCACTGAATGCTCTCCAAAGCATCTGTATCGCTGATATCAGCAGCCACAGTACGACCATGGCCACCAAGGCTCCCGCGAGCGTCGGCACGCTGTCGGCCGGGGAGGCGCCCGGCAGCCGGATCGCCGCGGTGACGCCCACCGCGGCGAACGCCGCCAGCCCGGCCAGCCCGAAGGCCAGCCGCCGTAGTGCCAGCAGCCCGATCACGGCGGCGAACCCGGCCAGCAGGACCAGGATCCCGGCGATCAGGGCTTCCTTGTCGTGCGTCCCGAAGTGCGTGATCGCGAACTCCTTGACCGGTACGGGGGTCAGGTTGATCGTGGTCTCGCCGACCGCCACGACCGGCGCCCCCCGCGCCCCGGTGGCCGCCGCGGTGAGCTCGGATACACCGAGCGCCACCGCCCCGGCCAGCAGGCCAGCCAGCGCGCCGGCAGCCTCTCGCATGACGTTCATGGTCGCCATTCGCGCCCATCCCGGGATCAGATTGGTGCGCGTGCGGGACCAATCCGGAGCGGCCAGGGCCTCGAATAGGGGCCATGAGCAGGCCCGCAGCACGTCATGGATGGCAGCCGGATCCCGGCCCGGAGCCGGATCTCGCCACCTTGCTGACCCAGGTGGCGCGCGGCGATCACCACGCGTTCGAGCTGGTGTACGGCGAACTGTCCGGGCCGGTGTACGGGGTGGTACGGCAGGTGCTGCGGGACCCGGCCCAGTCCGAGGAAGTCGCCCAGGAGGTCCTGCTCGAGATCTGGCGGACTGCCTGCCGGTTCGATCCGGCCCGGGGCAGCGGCGCCGCCTGGGCGCTGACGATCGCGCACCGCCGAGCGGTCGACCGGATCCGGACCGAGAACGCCTCCTCGCGCCGCGAGCAGAAGGCCGCCCCGGACCTGACCGACGAGCAGGACGTGGCCGAAGAGGTGACGACCTCGCTGGAGTACCAGCGGGTGCGCCGCTGCCTGGACGGCCTGACCGAGCTGCAGCGCGAGTCGATCAAGCTGGCCTATTACAAGGGGTACAGCTATCCGGAGGTCGCGACGCTGCTCGGGGTGGCGCTCGGCACGGTGAAGACGAGAATCAGGGACGGAATGATCAGGATGCGCGACTGCATGGGGGTGACCTGGTGAAGAACCTACGCGACGACCTTCACGTTCTCACCGGCAGCTACGTGCTCGATGCTGTCAGCCCGGACGAGCGCGAGGAATTCGAGCGCCACCTGCAGACCTGCCCTGCCTGCGACGCGGAGGTCCGCGGCCTGCGCGAGACCGCGGCCCGGCTGGCCATGGCCCGCGCCGTCGCCCCGCCGGCCCGGATGGAACGGGAGGTGCTAGCCGCCACCTACCAGACCAGGCAGCTCCCGCCGCTATCCGGCGACCCGCTGAGCGTGGCCCGGGAAAGGCGCCGCGTCCAGGCCGCGGGGGTCTTCGCCCCGCGGAAGTCTTCCTGGTCACGCCGAGTGCTCGCCCCCGGGCAGGCGTCCTGGACGCGACGGCTAGCCGTCGCTGCCGCGGCCGCCAGCGTGGCCGCGGCCGCCGTACTCGGCATCGCCCAGGTGTCCACCCAGCACCAGCTCGATACGACCCGGGCCAGCGGCGCCGCGATTGCCCGGGTCGTCACCGCCGCCGACGCCCAGGTCGAGAGCGCACCGAGTAAGGCGGGCGGCAGCGTCACCGTGGTCACCTCGGCTCAGCTGCGGGAATCCGTGGTCAGCGCGACCGGGATGGCCGCCCTGCCCGCCGGCCGCGTCTACCAGGTCTGGGTGATGGCCCCCGACGGCGCTCCGTTCAGCGCCCGCTCCGTCGGCTTGCTCCAGGACACCCAGCTCCTGGCCGCCGCCGTCCACCGCGGCGACCGCATCGGCATCACCGTCGAACCCGCCGGCGGCACCAGACAGCCCACCACCACCCCCGTAGCCGTCATCCCCACCTAGCCCACCCAACCCCCACCGTCAGCGCCGATTTGTCTGCAGTTTTGGTTGCTACCACGACCAGAACTGCAGACAAAGGCCATCCCTTAGCCTGGTGACCGTGCTGGTGCCCGAGGTTGTCAGGAACAAGGCGCTGGCCGCCGGAGCGGCCGCCTGGCTGGACGAGCTGCCCAGCCTGATCGCGGCGCGTTGCTCCTCGAACGGCTCGGCCGCCCCCTGCACGAACTGGGCCTGCCGCTGGCCCGGCGCCTCGAGATCCTCTGCGCTACCGCCACCCGGGTATGGCCCTGCTCCGCTCGGCCCTACTCCTGCTCGACCACGGCCTTGATCCGCTCCAGCGTGGCCCGCATGCCGTCCAGGTTGGTGCGCAGCCGCGCCGGTCCGCCCAGAGCCCAGTAGATCCGGTTCACCAGCGTGGCGGGCAACTCGAAGGACTCCGTGACATCGATGCCGCCCGCAGCCGGCTCGAGCGAGTATCGCCAGGTATTGGCGGTGGCACCGCCGAGCCCGGCGACGCTGAACCCGAACTCGCGCTCCGGATCAGCCACCGTCACCGTGCAGGTCGTCCAGTACACCGGCCCGCGCCCGTTCCGCCGCACGTGGCCGCGGAAGCGCGCCCCGGCCCGCGGCCCGGTCGCGCCGTCCAGCCACTGCGCCTCGAACGTCTCGGGGCTGAACTCGCCGATCCGGGTGACATCGCTGACCAGGTCCCAGATCCGGTCAGCCGAAGCCGCCATGCGCACGGTCACAGAGCCCTTCACCCGATGAGCATACCGTGCGACACTATATCGCCTTGCGGTATAACGTAAGGCAATGTAGTGTGAGCCATCATAACGTGAACCTGGGAGGCGACGTGACCGACAGGCTGGACCGATGGGCTGACCCGCCGCTGCTCGTGCTGGCCAGCCTGGCCGACGAGCCCAAGCACGGCTACGCGATAACGCAGGACGTGGCGGAGACGATGGGCGTGCGCATCAGCGCCGGGACCCTCTACGCGGTCATCGCCCGGCTGGAGTCGCGCGGCCTGATCGAGCCGCTCGAGTCGGAGGACCGCCGCCGCCCGTACCGCATCACGATGGCCGGCGCCGAAGTCCTGGCTCAGGAGTCCGAGCGGATGAGCAAGGTCGCCGCGGTGGCCAGGGAACGGCTGGGCCACCGCCTCGGCTGGGCCGGCGCATGACCCGCCCCGCTCGGCCCAACGGAGCGCCTCTCCTGGCCCGGGCCGCCCTCGCCCTCTACCCGCCCTCCTGGCGGACCCGCTACGAGGACGAGGTCCTGGCGCTCCTCGACGACTCCGGCGGCCGCCTGAGCGCGGTGGCCAGCATCGCCCTGCGCGCCCTGCCCGCCTGGTTCTCCCCGCCCCGCCACCTGCACGACCGGCCCGCCCGGGTCCGGGCCAGCCTGGCCACGGTGCTCCTGTCCTCGTCCATGCTGGCCGGCCTGGGCCTGGTCTTCGCCCAGCTCACCCAGTTCCAGGGCTTCACCGCACCCAGTCACCCCGCGATCGGCTGGGCGTACTCCGTCTTCGACATCGCGCTGGCCGTCTCGGCCCTGGTGGCCGGCCTCGGCGGCCTGCCCCTGTGGCTGTTGATGCTCCGCCGCGCCCGCCGCGAGCAGCGGTTCAGGGACCTGGTGTACCTGCTGTCCCCGGTGATCGCCCCGGTCGCCTACCTGGCCGGCCTCATCGCGACGACCCGCCTGGCCGGCGGAGCGCAGGGGGTCAGCACCGGCTGGTTCGGCGTCATCACCCTGGCCGGCTTCGCCGCGGCCGCTACCGCCGCGGCCGGCCCCGGCCTGGCCCTGCGCAGGCTGCAGCCACGGGGGCCAGCCCTGCGCCTCGCCGCCACCGCGGCCGGGGTCTCGGCCGCGGTCATGGCGGCGGCTGCCGTGGCCATCGTGGTCGCCGTCACCGGCCTGTGCCTGTGGGTGCCCGCCTTCGCCGGCTACCACAGCGCCATGATTCCCGCCATCTACCTGGCCCTGGTTATCGTCGCCGCCACCGTCACCACGGTCAGCGCCGTACGTGGCACCCGCGCCGCCCGGAGCCTTTGACAGCGACCCGTCTAGCGGTGACACGCCCGGCGGCCAGGCCATCCTGGTCCCCGCCGCGCATGGCAAGATGTGCTACCAGTGCTCATGGCCGGGTCACCTCCGTTCCGGGGCTGTCTCCCTGGCCGGGCAAGTCTCTAGCTTCTGTATTCGACTCTACCGTGTGGCTACGACATTCTCGGGCACTGCATACGAGACGAGGCCGACCCGAGCAGGCCGTTGTCCCCGCCACCGCGACCGCACCGGGAAATCGCCGACCGGAAATGCGGTAAGGATAAAGGGGCAGGCCGCTTAAGGTTAGAGCGGCCTCCCGCGGCCTGCCCCAGGTGGGGGGATAACCCGAACCGTAAGCTCTGCCCCTGGTTCGCGCAATTAATCGTTCAACCGCTGCCGCATCAGCTGAACATGGTAATTCCGTGAATTCGGCCAGGCCGATATCGTCAATGGCATGCCACCCCGGTTGCTCGCGCTCAGTGACCTGCACGTGGCCTACCCGGAGAACCGGAAGATCGTCGACGGCCTCCACCCGGACAATGACGACGACTGGCTGCTGCTGGCCGGCGATACCGGTGAACTCTCCCCGGACATCGAATGGGCGCTGCGCACCGTCCGCGAGCGGTTCGCCACCGTCGTCTGGACTCCCGGCAATCACGACCTGTGGACGCACCGCGAGGACCCGGTCCAGCTGCGCGGCGAGCAACGCTACCTGTTCCTGGTAGACCTGTGCCGCAGCCTCGGCATCCTCACCCCGGAGGATCCGTACCCGGTGTGGCGGGGGGCGGGCGGCCCGGTCACGATCGTGCCGCTTTTCCTGCTGTACGACTACAGCTTCCGGCCCGACGGCGCGACGAACACGGAACAGGGACTGGCCCTCGCCTACCAGACCGGTGTCGTCTGCAGCGACGAGGCGCTGCTGCACCCCGATCCGTACCCGAGCCGGGACGCCTGGTGCCGAGCCCGGGTCGCGGCCACGATAAGCCGCCTAGCCGAGCGCGACCCGGCCCTCCCCGTCGTCTTCGTGAACCACTACCCCCTCGTCCGCGAACCCACCCGGGTGCTGCGGTACCCGCAGTTCGCCCAGTGGTGCGGCACCACCCTCACCGCGGATTGGCATGTGCGCTACAGCGCCGCCGCCGTGGTCTACGGTCACCTGCACATCCCGCGGGTGACCTGGCACGACGGCGTGCGGTTCGAGGAGGTCTCGATCGGCTACCCGCGCGAGTGGCAGCGCCGCACCATCCGCCCGGGTGTGCCGCGGCAGATCCTGCCGGTGCCGGAGGGCGGCATCTGACGATGATCGCCGACATCCTGCCGCCCGAGGTGGCCGTGGCCGAAGAGTTCGGCGACGTGCCGGGCGTCCGGCTGTTCCCCGAGGAGGAAGCGGTCATCGCCCAGGCCGTGGACAAGCGGCGCCGGGAGTTCACCACCGCCCGCGCCTGCGCCCGGGCCGCCCTGGACAAGCTCGGCCTGCCCCCCGTCCCCATCGTGCCCGGCCCGCGCGGCGCCCCCGGGTGGCCAGCCGGGATCGTCGGGAGCATCACGCACTGCGTCGGCTACCGGGCGGCCGCCGTCGCCCGCGACCGCGATGTCGTCACCATCGGCCTGGACGCCGAACCGCACGAGCCCTTGCCGGCCGGGGTGCTCGGCGCCATCGCCTCGCCCGGCGAGCAGGCCGCCGTGGCCGCGCTGGCCGCGGCCCGGGCCGGCACCTGCTGGGACCGCATGCTGTTCAGCGCCAAGGAGTCGGTCTACAAGGCCTGGTTCCCGCTGACTGGCCGCTGGCTCGGCTTCGAGGAGGCGTCCGTCACCTTCGATCCCGTCCGGCAGGCCTTCACCGCCCGGCTGCTCGTGGACGGACCGATGCTGAACGGGGCCCGGCTGACCGGCTTCGAGGGCCGCTGGCTGGTCCGGGACGGCCTGATCGGCACCGCGATCGTCATCACAGCAGCCGGGACCGCGGCCAGCCGCGGCTGATCCGCCAGGCGGCCAGGGTCCCCGTGACGGCCGCGACGGCGAGCAGCACGGCGGCCGCCCGCAATGTCGGCCCCTGCACCAGCCGGCTGAGCAGCGGTCCCGGCTCCCGGAAAGAAAGAGCAAGATTATGCCGAACGAGGATGCCTACCCGCCCCGCACCCGCCCACCGCCCCGGCGGCCCCGGCCAGCCCGCCGCCACGTTCAGCGTGAACTCGTCGAGCGCCCGGAGCCGGCCGTACGTCTTCACCAGTCCCTCGGCAGCTAGCACCGGGCTCTTATCCTTTCCGCGTTCAACTATGTCAATTTCGCAGTTGAACGCTTATCAGGGAATGGTCTTGCCTGGTGAACGGGGCAGGTGGCGCTACGTTGCATCCCAGGCCCAGTGTGGTTACCGTTCATTCGGCCGGTAAATCTGTCTGTCATGGTATCTCTAGCCGTGGGTCTCGGAAATGCGTCATGATATTGCGAGGTGACGGGCTTTGGGGCACAAATTCTCTCTGGTTCTCAACCGGGAGATAACCGAGGAAGAATCGGCCGTCCTAGTCCAGGAGGGCTGCGGCGGGGCGGTCTTCGCAACCGATTCGCTGCCCGCTAACGCCGATGTCCCGGTGACGAAGCTGGAGTTCGACGACGCCCTCTCCTCGTCGCTCTCCGAGGCGATCGGGACGGCTCTCGACGCGGTGAAGAAGGTGCCGGATCTCAGCGTCCCGGTGCTGTCGGTCCCCGCGCAGGCCACCGGCGAATCCGACTGAGCGAACCCGGCTGAGTACATCCGGCTGAGCGAATCCCAGAGGCCCCTCAGTGAACGGCGACTCTACATGGCAAATGAGGAGAAGCTCCGCGATTATCTCAAGCTGGTAACCGCGAACCTGCGGCTGGCCCGCCGGAGGCTGCGGGAGGTCGAGGAGCGGAGCGCCGAGCCCATCGCGATCGTGGGCATGAGCTGCCGTTACCCCGGCGGGGTGCGGAACCCCGAGGACCTGTGGCGACTGGTGGCGGACGGGACGGACGCGATCGCAGGCCTCCCCGCGGACCGCGGCTGGGACCTCGAGGAGCTCTACGACCCCGATCCGGATCACCCGGGCACCTCGTACGCCCGGCACGGCGGTTTCATCTACGACGTCGCCCAGTTCGACGCGGGGTTCTTCGGGATCAGCCCGCGGGAGGCGCTGGCCATGGACCCGCAGCAGCGGCTGCTGCTCGAGGTCTGCTGGGAAGCGGTCGAGCGGGCCGGCATCAGCCCGGCGGTGCTGCGCGGCAGCCAGACCGGGGTGTTCGCGGGCGCGTTTTCCTCCGGCTACGGGATGGACCTGCTGGGCGGATCCGCCGAGGGCTACCTGGTCACCGGGAACGCGACCAGCGTGCTGTCCGGCCGGGTGGCGTTCACCCTCGGCCTGGAGGGCCCGGCGGTGACGGTGGACACGGCCTGCTCGTCCTCGCTCATGGCCGTGCACCTGGCCTGCCAGGCGCTGCGGACGGGCGAGTGCACGATGGCGCTGGCCGGCGGGGTGACGGTGATCGCCACGCCGGGGGTATTCGTCGGGTTCTCCCGGCAGCGCGGCATGTCCGCGGACGGCCGGTGCCGGTCGTTCGCCGCCGCGGCGGACGGGTCCGGCTGGGGCGAGGGCGCCGGCGTCGTGGTGCTGGAGCGGCTGTCGGCCGCGCGGCGGCACGGGCACGACGTCCTGGCCGTGATCCGCGGCAGCGCGGTCAACCAGGACGGCGCGTCCAACGGGCTGACCGCCCCGAACGGCCCCTCGCAGCAGCGGGTCATCCGGGCCGCGCTGGCCGCGGCGGGCATCGGCGCGGCCGACGTCGACGTGGTCGAGGCCCATGGCTCGGGAACCACGCTGGGCGACCCGATCGAGGCGCACGCGCTGCTCGAGAGCTACGGGCAGGAACGGCCGGAGGGCCGCCCGCTGTGGCTGGGCTCGGTCAAGTCGAACCTGGGCCACACCCAGGCGGCGGCCGGGGTGGCCGGGATCCTCAAGATGGTGCTGGCCCTGCGGCACGGCCTGCTGCCGCAGACGCTGCATGCCGAGGACCCGTCCCCGCACATCGACTGGGCCGCCGGCGAGGTCAAGCTGCTGACCGACCCGGTGCCCTGGCCCGCGGACGACGGCCGGCCGCGCCGGGCCGGGGTCTCGGCGTTCGGCATCGGCGGCACCAACGCGCACGTCATCCTCGAGGAAGCCCCGGCGGCCGGGCCGCCGCCCGGGGACGAAACCGCGGACACGGACGCGGATGCCGCCCCGGCCGAGCTTCCCGTCCCGCTGCTGGCCGCGGACGCGGCGTCGTGGGTGGTCTCCGGCCGGACCGAGGCCGGGCTGGCCGCCCAGGCCGGCCAGCTGGCCGGGTACCTGGCCGGGCGTCCGGAACTGGATCCGGGCGACGTGGGCTGGTCGCTGGCGGCGACGCGGTCGGTGTTCGAGCACCGCGCGGTCGTGCTCGGCCCGGGTCAGGACCAGCTGGCGGCGGGACTGAGCGCGCTGGCGGCCGGTGAGGCGGCCGCGGGCGTGGTCATGGGCGCGGTCCCGCTCGGCGGGGCCGGCCGGGTGGTGTTCGTGTTCCCCGGCCAGGGCGCGCAGTGGGCCGGGATGGGCCGGGAACTGGCGGCCTGCTCGCCGGTCTTCGCGGCGAAGCTGGCCGAGTGCGCCCGGGCGCTGGCCCCGCACGTGGGCTGGGACCTGCT
>JAJKHX010000254.1 GCA_021154785.1 Nocardiopsis sp. | reverse complement strand
CCCCGTCCTCGCTGGCCGCCTCGCTGGCCGGGGAGGCGGGCATGACCCTGGTCGGGTTCTTGCGCGGTACCACGATGAACGTCTACACCGGCGAGCAGCGTGTGATCACCGAGCCCGCCGCGGCCGGCGAGGCCGCTGTGGCACGGTGACGGAGACGCCGGCGTCCCCCTCCGCATCGCGCCCGGTTCAGTGGTTGTGGCGTCCTAACGGATAGGGACATGAGGTTGTGGCGTTCTCTGAATCCGCAGGGCGGCCAGGGCGTGAGATCGGGGGCCGGGTCAGGGGTGGGGGACCTGGTAGAGGTCGGCGCCGGCCGGGGAGACCTCGCGAGTGACCTGGCCGCGGACCAGGAGCACTTCGAGGTGGGCGGCCGTCTCGTTGACCGCCTGCACCTGGCCGAACAGGTCCAGGTCCCCGAACCGGGTCTGCCGCCGTGTCCACTTGACCGCCGTGGCCACCTCCAACGGGGTGGCGTGCCCCTCCCGTACCGCGGCGAGCGTTTCGTCCAGCCGGGTGTCATGGTGCGCGAGCAGCTCGTTCACCCGCTGGTGGGTGCTCGCGGTGACCGGCCCGTGGGCGGGCAGCAGCCGGGCGTCGGGCAGCTCCAGCGTCCGGGCGAGCGAGCTGAGGTAGTCGCGCAGCGCCATCCGGTTGCCGGCCGGCTCGAACCCGATCGAGGGCGTGATGTGCGGGAGCACGTGGTCACCGGCGAACATGATCTCGGCGGCGGCGTCGTGGTAGACGAGGTGGCCGCGGGTGTGACCCGGGGTGTGGACCGCCCGCAGCGTCCGTGTCCGCAGGTCCAGGTCGGCGCCGTCGGCCACCCAGCGGTCGGGGTCCTCCCAGTCCCTGAACATCGGCCCCTGCCGCTCCAGCGCGGGCAGCCGGTCAATCAGCTCGGCCGCTCCCAGCCGGCGCAGGTTCTCCCCGCCGAAGACCTTGTGGCCGCCCGCGCCATTGATCATCTCCCTGGTCGCGACCAGGTTGGCGCGCTCGTCCGCGCCGAGCGAGATCAGGGTGCGGAACTCCCGCCGCAGCTCCACCGCGAGGGAGTAGTGATCGATGTGGATATGGGTGACGATGAAGTTGCGCACGTCGCCGAGCCCGTAGCCGAGCTGGCGCAGGGCCTCGGTGAGCCGTTCGCGGGCCGCGACGATCGCGAACCCGGCGTCGATGAGGTCGACTCCCCCGGGATCGGTGATCGCGTAGACGTTGACGGCCTTCAGCCCGTCCAGCGGCAGCGGCAGCGGGATCCGGTACACGCCGGCGCCGAGGTCTTCGACGTCTGGTTCGATCCAGGCATACCTGTCCGCCGCGGCTTGGCTCATCGTGTCGCTGACCCCTTCGTTCGGCCCCAGGATCCTGGCGAGTCCTGAGCTACGGTTAAGTAACCATATCGGAACGCCTGCCGTCGGCAGCGTTCCGTATCTCGGCCTGCACCGGGCAGGCAGGTTTTTACGCTGAGTTCGAAAATGGCCTCCTCATCGAAACTGCCCGTCAGCTCCTGCGCCGGTACGCGGCGGCTCCGCGGGGTGCGGGATCCACGGGAGGCGGTCGGTGATGGCGACGGCGACGACCACGCCGGCCGCGCAGGCACCCAGGGCCAGGGCGGGGATGGCGCGGCCGGCCAGGGCCAGCAGGGCCAGGGCGGCGATCCCGGCCAGGCGCGGCCAGGACAGGACGCGCCACACCACGAACTTGAAGGCGGCGTGGCCGGCCAGGAACAGCGCCGGGCCGCCCAGGACCATCCACGCCGCCGCGGTGCTCGCGGCCTGGCCCGGATCGGACAGGACCTGCTCGTCGGCGGCCGCGCAGACGATGATGCCCGCCACCATCACCGGGTGGATCAGGTGGTACGCCGAACGACCGAGGCGGCCGGGGTCGTCCGAGCGGGCGATCTTCTCCGCCGCCGCCTCGGCGCTCTGATCGAAGTACAGCCACCACAGCGCGACCGCGCCGGCGAACGCGACCACGAAAGACGTCACGGCGGCGGTGGTGACCTTGACCTCGCTCAGGGTCGCGCCGATGATGACGATCGACTCGCCCAGCGCGATCAGGATGAACGCCTGGCAGCGCTCGGCGAAGTGGCCGCCCTCGATGGTCCAGTCCGAGGTACGGGAGCGGCCCAGGCCCGGCGTCCAGAAGCCGGCCACCCCGCCGAGCAGGTCGATGCAGACCGAGCCGAGCCACAGCAGGACCCGGGCGTGGCCGTGGGCCAGGCCGCCGGCCACGGCGAGCACGCTGCTGGCCACGCACCAGGCCAGGATGCGCTGGAAGTTGGCTTCCAGCGGGTGCCCGCGCAGCGCGATCACCATGAACACCGTGCGGCCGATCTGCTGGACCGCGTACGCCCCGCCGATCCACAGGCCCAGGTCCTCGAAGGCCCGCGGCAGGGACGCTGACATGGCCAGGCTGATCAGCATCAGCGCGACCAGCAGCAGCCGCACCGTCATCAGGTCCGGGTCGAGCCAGTTGGTGACCCAGGTGGTGTACGACCAGACCAGCCAGACCATCACCAGCAGCAGCCCGGCCTGCAGCGCCCCGGTCACGGTCGCGTGATGGAGCAGGTAGTGCGACAGCTGGGTGACGGCGAACACGTACACCAGGTCGAAGAACAGCTCGATGTTCGTGACCCGGTGCGCGCCGGAGCGGTCCCGGTCGCGCAGCAGCTGGGGTGCCCGTGAACCCGCCTCGGCCAGGTCGCTCATCCCTGCTTTCTACCAGGCGTAATGCTCCGGGGCGGTGCGGTATCCGGGGAACAGGTCGTCGAGCCGCTTCAGCACGTCGTCGTCGAGTCCCAGGGTCACCGCGCGCTGCGCGTCGTCCAGCTGCTCCCGGGTGCGCGGCCCGATGATCGGCCCGGTGACGCCCTCCTGGTGCAGCAGCCAGGCCAGCGCCACGTTGGCCGGCTCCTCGCCGAGCTCGTCGCACAGATCCTCGTACGCCGCGATCTGGTCCCGGTTCTGCTCCACGGTCTCCTTGGCGCGGCCCGCCAGCCGGCGGCGCCCGTCGCGCTCCTTCTTCAGGACGCCGCCGAGCAGGCCGCCGTACAGCGGGGACCACGGGATGATCCCGACGCCGTACTCGATCGCCGCGGGCAGCACCTCGAGCTCGATCTCCCGGACCAGCAGGTTGTAGATCGACTGCTCGCTGACCAGGCCGAAGAACCCGCGGGCGGCGGCCGCGTCGTTGGCCTGGACGATGTGCCAGCCGGCGAAGTTGGACGAGCCCGCGTACAAGATCTTGCCCTGGGCGACGAGCACCTCCATGGCCTGCCAGATCTCATCCCAGGGGGTGTCCCGGTCGACGTGGTGCATCTGGTACAGGTCGATGTAGTCGGTGCGCAGGCGGCGCAGCGACTCGTCGCAGGCCCGCCGGATGTTCAGCGCGGACAGCTTGCCCTCGTTGGGCCAGCCTCCCATCGCCCCGTACAGCTTGGTGGCGAGCACGGTGCGCTCGCGCCGCCCGCCGCCGGACGCGAACCAGTCGCCGATGATCTCCTCGGTCCAGCCGGCGTGCGCCTCGTCGTGCTGGCCGACCTGCCCGGGCGGGGTCATCGCGGCGCCGTAGCGGTTGGCGGTGTCGAAGAAGTTGATGCCGATCTCGTGCGCGTGGTCCATGATCACGTGGGAGTCGGCGGGCGTGGTCAGCGGCCCGAAGTTCATGGTGCCGAGGCACAGGCGGCTCACGGAGAGGCCGGAACGGCCCAGGTGGGTGTATTCCATGGAGATAAGCCTTTCACGCGCCCGCGGTGGCATTCTTCCGGTGCCTGGCTACCCGCTCCCGGGTCCCGCAGGCGGCCGAGCAGTAGCGGCGCGGGGCGCCCCGTCCGGTGTTCACGAAGGGGCGACCGCAGGACGGCGACGCGCAGAACCCGCCGGGCGGCGCCTGCCGCTCGGCCAGCAGCACGGCCAGGGCCAGGCAGGACGAGGTGAGGAACCACTCGGCCCAGGGGGCGTCGTCGCTGCCGTCCACGTGCAGGTGCCAGCCGGACGTCCCGTCGTGCGTGGTCAGCCGGGGCGGGTGCGCGCGCCCGGCGAGCAGGGCGTTGATCCGGCCGGCAGCGGTCCCGGCGTCCCCGGCCGTGAACACCTGGGCCAGCTCGGTCGCGGCTTCCCGCAGCCCGCCGAGGTCGGCGTCGGAGAGCTCGACCGGCTCCGGCTCGCCGTGCGCCCGCAGCGCCGCGATGACCGCGGCCCGCCCGGCGGGATGGTCCGGTCCGTGATCTTCCCGCGGCAGCAGGATGGCGAGCAGGTCCGCGGTGCGGCGCGCGGCGTCGTGCACGCTGCCGAGCGGTCCTTCCGGATGAGTCACGGAAGATAGTGTAACGTTTTTTCATGAATTCCCGTTATCAGGTGGCCCGGGGGCTCCGGGGCTACCTGGCCGGGGCCACCGCGGCCCGGGCGGGCGACGAGATGTCGGGCCCGGCCCTGCTGCTGCTCGGCTTCGCCGTGACCGGCCGGCCGGCCGCCGGGTCCGGGCTGCTGGCCAGCGTCACGATCGCCGGGGCCGTCGGCGGCCCGGTGTTCGGCGCGCTGCTGGACCGCAGCTCCCGTCCGGACCGGGTGCAGGCCTGGGCGCTGGCCGGCTACGCGCTGGGCATCACGGCCGTCCTGGCCGCGCTCGGCCGGCTGCCGCTGCCGGCTGTGGTGCCGGTCGCGCTGGCCGCGGGCCTGTTCAGCCCGGCGGTGGCGGGCGGCTGGACCGCGCAGCTGCCCCGCGTGGTGACCGGGCGCGAGCTGGACCGCGCCTCGGCCCTGGACGCGCTGACCTACACCGCGGCCAGCCTGGCCGGCCCGGCCCTGGCAGCCGCGGTAACGGCCGGGATGGGCGCCCGGATGGCGGTGCTGACGGCGGCGGCCCTGGTCGCGCTGGCCACTCCGGCTGCCTGCTCGCTCGCGCGCTACCGGCCGGGCACGCCGGACCCGGCCGCCCCGGACCGGCCAGCACTGCGCCGGCAGATGGCCGGGGGGTTCGCCGTGATCGCCGCCCGCCGCCCGCTGCGGCGGGCCACCGTGACCTCGGCCGTGTCCTACGCCGGGATCGGGATGCTGCTGACCTGCTGCCCGGTGCTCGGCGCGCAGCGGCTCGGCGGCCCGGCCCGCGGTGCGCTGCTGATCAGCGCGATGGCGGTGGCCTCGCTGGCCGCCAACGGGGTGCTCGCCCGCAAGGCCGCCCGGTCCGGATCCGGTCGGCCGGAGATCCTGGTGATCACCAGCACGCTGGTGATGGGAGCGGGCATGGCCGCGGCGGCGGCGGCCCCCGGCTGGCTCACCCTGGCGGCCGTCGCGCTGGCCGGGGCCGGCGAGGGCCCGCAGCTCACCGCGCTGTTCGCGATCCGGCACCGGGAGACCCCGGCGCGGATGCGCGGGCAGGTCTACACCACGGCGGCCAGCCTGAAGATCGCCGGGCTGGCGGGCGGGGCGGCGCTGGGCGGCCCGCTGGCCGGCCACTCGGTCACCGCCTGCCTGCTCATCGCGGCCGGAACCGAGCTGTGCGCCGCGGCCTGCGGCTTGCTATCATGAGGACATGCAGCAAGCAGCGCAGATGTGGCAGGCCGTTTAGGGACGGTCCCATCCTGCGTTCAGGCCGTCCGGATGGACGGCCTTTTTCGTGCTCCCATCCGGACCTACGGGAGGACGATGACGATGACAACGACAACCCTGGCCCAGGCAACGACAGTGGCCCAGCGGCGCTCGGCCGAGCTCGAGGACCTGATCGACCGGGACGCGGCGGCGTTCCGCATCCTGACCGGTGACCGGCCGACCGGGCAGCTGCACCTGGGGCATTACTTCGGCACGTTGCGGAACCGGGTCCGGCTGCAGGACCTCGGCGCCGAGGTCTTCGTGCTGATCGCCGACTACCAGGTGCTGACCGACCGGGACACGGCCGAGCACCTGGACGAGTACGTGACCGGCCTGGTGCTGGACTACCTGGCCATCGGGCTCGACCCGGCTCGCACGGTGATCTTCGCGCACAGCGCGGTGCCCGCGCTCAACCAGCTGCTGCTGCCCTTCCTCAGCCTGGTCTCGGTGCCCGAGCTGAACCGCAACCCGACGGTCAAGGACGAGATCGCGCACTCGCGGCAGGCGTCGGTCAGCGGGCTGATGCTCACCTACCCGGTGCACCAGGCGGCGGACATCTTGTTCTGCCGGGCGAACCTGGTGCCGGTGGGTCAGGACCAGCTGCCGCACCTGGAGATCACCCGGGTGATCGCGCGCCGGTTCAGCGAGCGGTACGGCCCGGTCTTCCCGGTGCCGGACGCGCTGTTGTCAGCCGCCCCGCTGCTGCTCGGCACCGACGGCACCAAGATGAGCAAGAGCCGCGGCAACACCATCCCGCTCTCGGCCACCGCGGACGAGACCGCCCGGCTTATCCGCGGCGCGCAGACCGATTCCGAACGGCACATCAGCTACGACCCAGCGGACCGCCCCGCCGTCTCCAGCCTGGTCCTGCTGGCCGCGCTGGCCCTGGACCGCGATCCGCGCGAGGTCGCGGCCGGGGTCGGCGGGGGCGGCGCGGCCGCGCTGAAGCAGCTGGTCGCGACCGCGGTCAACGACCTGCTCGCCCCGGTCCGGGCGCGCCGGGCCGAGTACGAGCGGGACCTGGGCTACGTGCGCCAGGTGCTGCGGGACGGCAACCAGCGGGCCAGCGAGATCGCGGCGGCCACGCTGGCCGAAGTGCGGACGGCGATGGGCATGACGTACTAGGGCCGGGGCGTCAGTCAATGACCGCCGGGGTGTCCAGGACCCGGCCGGGGCCGACGGCGCGCTCGGGGCCGGCCAGCGTGACCGAGCCGCGCAGCGGGAGCTGGTCCGAGGCGCCGCCGACCGCGACGCCGATCTCGCCCGGCTCCACCATCCGGGTCCCGGCCCGGCCGGTGAACGCGGTGCGGTCGGCGTGCAGCTGGAACGTGACCCGGCGCTCCTCACCCGGTTCCAGCGGCACCCGGGCGAAGCCAGCCATCCAGGCCATCATCGTGCCGCTCTACCTGCTCGTCTACAAGGCGCACCTGTACGACACCCTGTTCGCGCTGATGCTCACCATGAGCGCCGCCGCCGTCCCGGTCTCGGTGCTGGTCATGGTGAGCATCTACGACGGCCTGAACGTGTGGAACAACTTCATCTTGCCCCTGGTCCTCACCCAGAGCAACGGCGTGGCCGTGCTCCCGCTCGGCCTGACCAAGCTCGAGGACCAGTACGCCATCAACGTGCCCGCGGTGATGGCGGCCGTCCTGCTGTCCGTGCTGCCGCTGGTCGTGCTCTTCGCGGTGATGCGCAAGCAGGTCATGCGCAGCCTGGGGTCCGTAGTCATGCGCTGAGGTCCTGCTTCACGCATTTCGGGCCGAACGGGCTGGGTGCCAGCCCCGGGCTCGCCCAGGGCCGCGTCCGTGGCAAGGTTGCTTGCGTGGCACATGCGGACCTCGTGGCGTCGCTGCGGGAGGCGGGCGTGAACCGCGGCGACCTCGTCGCGCTGGTCGTCACGCCCGCGCTCGGGTACGGGCTGGCCGCCGCGGGCCGCACCTGGGCGGTGCCGGGCGTCGCGGCCGAGGTGGGGCGGGCCGACGAGGCGCTGCGACCGCGGTGGGTGACGTGGTCGGGTCAGGCGGCGGCGCGGCTGGCCGCCGACGGGGTGCGCCTGGCCACGGGCTGGGACATCGCGGCCGCGCACCGGCTGCTGTTCGGCGGCTGGCGGGCCGATCCCGGCTGGGCCTGGGCCCGGATACGGCGGCTGGACACCGACGCGATGCCGGCTTCGGGACCGCCCGACCTGTTCGGCATGGACGAAGGCGACGGCACCGATCCGGTGGCGCCGGACGGGCACCTGCGCCCGGCCTGGACCGGCGGCGGCTGGGCGGACCGTCCCGACCGGATCGCCCGCTGGGCCGGCCTGGCCCTGACGACGGCGGAACTCCAGCGCGAGGCGCTGTCCGGCCTGGAAGACCGGCCGATGGCGCTGCCCACCGTCCGCGCCGAATCCACCGCCGAACTGCTCTGCGCCGAGCTGTCGGCGGACGGGCTGCCGATGGACCGGGCGGTCGCCGAGCGCGTGCTGACCTCCCTCATCGGCCCCCGGCCGCGCAGCGAGGCCGAGGCCGCGTCGCTGCGGGCCGCGCGGGACGCCGAGGTGCTGCGCCACCTTCCGGCCGGCGTCACCGCTGACCTGCGCAGCCCCGTACAGCTGCGCACCCTGCTTGGCCGGCTCGGCATGGACGTGCCGGACACCCGGGCCGAGCGGCTGCGGGCGCTGCGGGACGCCCATCCGATCGTCGGCGCGCTGCTCGAGTGGCGCAAGGCCGAGCGGATCGCGACGACCTACGGCTACGCGTGGCTGGACCAGCATCTCGGCGCCGACGGCAGGCTCCGCGGCGCGTGGACCGGCTCCGATGGCGCGGCCGGCCGGATGACCGCCTCGGCCGGCCTGCACAACATGCCGGCCGCGCTGCGCCCGGCGGTGGTGGCGGCCGAGGGGCACGTGTTCGTCCGGGCCGACCTGGGCCAGATCGAGCCGCGGGTACTCGCGGCGGTGACCGGTGACCCGGCTCTGACCGCCGCGACCAGGGACGACGACCTGTACGCGCCGGTGGCGGCACAGCTCGGCGTGGACCGGCCGACCGCCAAGGTGGCGGTGCTCGGCGCGATGTACGGGCAGACCACCGGTCACGGCGCCCAGGCCCTGCGCCGCCTCAGCACGGCCTACCCGGTGGCCATGGCCTACCTCGACAGCGCCGACCGGGCCGGGCAGGCCGGACGCGACCTGCGCACCTACGGCGGCCGCCTGATCGTGCTGACCGCCGCCGAGCCCCGGAGCAGCAGCCGGGCCGCCGCCTACGGCCGGTACGCGCGGAACGCGATGATCCAGGGGGCCGCGGCGGAGCTGTTCAAGGTGTGGGCCGTCACGGTGCGGGCCCGGTGCGCCTCGCTCGGCGCGCGCATCGTGCTCTGCCTGCACGACGAGCTGCTGGTCCACTGCCCGGGCGAGCAGGCCCAGGCGGTGGCCCGGCTGGTCGACGACTGCCTGCGGGAGGCCGCCGGGCGCTGGGCTCCCGGCTGCGGGGTCCGCTTCATCTCCGATACCGCCATCGTCCGCAGCTGGTCGGACGCCAAGCACGGGACCTAGCGAGTCCGCTTGCCCGCGCGCAGCGACTCGACCGTCTTGGCCAGCCGCGTCGCGCGGGTCTGGGGCTTCTTGGCCTCTTCCACCCAGCGCACCCACTCCTTGCGGTGGGTGAAGGCAAGCCCGTCGAACGTCGCCCGGGCGGCGTCATCGCCGGCCAGCGCCTCGGCCAGGTCGGCGGGCACCTCCACCTCCCGGGGCGCGGTATCCGGCTCGATGTCCACCTCGACCTGATCGCCCGCGGCCACGCCGGCCGCCGTCCGGTTCTCCGCGCTCAGCGGCACCAGGTACCGGCCGCCCATCCGCGCGACCGTGGTCCGGTAGGTGTGGCCGCCGATGGTCACGGTCACCGGCGGGCGGCCGCCCGGCCCCAGGGCGGTGACGACCTCAGCGGGGACCTCGATGCCGGTCGCGGTCTTGCCGCCGAGCTCTACCGTCGCGCTGAACTTCATGAGATCGAGTATGGCAGCCCGGGTCAGCTCGTCACGGCGGCGGTGACCGCCGCGGCGAACGGTGCCGGGGGCTGCTCGGCCAGCGACGCGGCGACCGACCCCGCCCCCGCCCGGTACCAGGCGATCGAGGCGGCGAAGGCGCCCGGCGCGCCGTAGACCGATACCAGGTGGTCGAGGTGACCGGCGGACAGCTGGTAGCCGGGCCCGGACCAGTGCGACCAGAAGTGCCGCAGGTAGGCCCGGACCGCCTCCGGCTGCCCGTCCACCAGCTCGGTGCAGAGCTCCAGGCGGTGGAAGGCCTGGTACCAGAACTCCCGCTGGGCCTTCGCGGTGAGGATCCGGTCTCCGATACCGGGCAGCGGCGGCGCGACGACCAGGGCGCGGACCAGGTCCGGCCGGGCCCGGGCGATGGCCTGGGCGATCCGGCTGCCGATGTCGTAGCCGGCCAGGGCCACCGGCCCGAGGTTCAGCTCGCCGATCAGCGCGATGAGGCTGCGGGCCTGGGCCACCGCGCTGTACTGGCCGGCCGGATCGGCGGCGTGCTTGTCGGATTCGCCGAATCCCCGCAGGTCGGGCACGATCACGTCGGCGGCGGCCGCCACCAGCGGGACGACCTCGCGGTAGTCGGTCCGGTCCCCGGGCCAGCCGTGCAGCAGCAGGACCGTGGGCCCGGCCCCGCTCCGGTCGTAGGCCAGCCGGAATCCGTCGATCGCTGTCCCGGAGCGCATACCGGCCATTATCTGCAAGCTCTCGCTACCAGCTGGCGAGGGCCATCGCGTAGATGACGGCCTCCCGGCCCCCGTGTACCAGGGCCCGCTTCTCCGGGCGCAGGCCGATCTTCTCCGCGACGCGCCGGGAGGGCTGGTTATCCGGGTGGATGATCGCGATCAGCCGGGTGGCGCCGAGCACGGTGCGGGCGTGGTCGCGGCAGGCCGCGGCGGCCTCAGTCGCGTAACCGCGGCCCTGCGCCGCCGTCCGCACGTGGTAGCCGACCTCGAGCTCGGTCACGCCGTCGACGACCTGGGGGGTGAGCCCGCAGTCGCCGATGAAGCCGTCACCGGTGCTGATCAGCCACAGGCCGTAGCCGTGCATGCGGTACAGGCGGCGGTTCCAGTCGATCCACTGGGCGGCTTCCGGCCGGGTCTTCGGACGCGGGTAGTAGGTCATGACGGCGGGGTCGCCGAGCAGGGCGGCCATGTCGTCGAGATCGGCGGGCGTCATCTCGCGGAAGGCCAGCCGCGCGGTGTCGGGGGGCATAGCACCGACGGTAGTCCCAGGGCAAAACGAACCGGGCCGGACACAGTGCCGTGTCCGGACCCGGTTTCGTGCCGAAGGCTACAGCAGGCCGCCGAGCAGCGTGCTGAGGCTGCTGGGCACCGACTGGAGGAAAGTAAGCAGCATGTAAATCAACGCTGGTGAGGGGAGTACGCGTCGCCGTATCAAGGCCAGATAAGCCCCGCGCCGCAGGCGAGATCCACGCGGCGGATCAGCTCGGCCAGGCGGCGGGGAGCAGCGGGATCGCGTTGGCCCGCACCACGTTCGCGTAGAAAGCGGCGCTGGCCTTGGGAATCCGGCGCTGGGTGCCGAAGTCCACGAACACGATCCCGAACCGCTTCTGGTAACCCCAACCCCACTCGAAATTGTCCAGTAGCGACCAGACGAAGTACCCGGCCAGGTTGGCGCCGTCCTTGATCGCCCGCGCGGCCGCCTCGAGGTGCGTGTGCAGGTACCTG
>JAJKHX010000253.1 GCA_021154785.1 Nocardiopsis sp. | reverse complement strand
TCGACCGACAGGCCGATGATCTTCACGCCGCGCTTGTCGAACTCCGGCTTGATCTTGGCCATGTAGCCGAGCTCGGTCGTGCAGATCGGGGTGAAGTCCTTGGGGTGCGAGAACAGGACCCCCCACGAGTCCCCGAGCCAGTCATAGAAGTGAATCGGGCCTTCGCTCGTCTCCGCCTCGAAGTCGGGAGCGGTATCCCCGATGGTCAATGGCATGGTTTTTCCTCCTTGATGCACGCACGCAGAACAGCATCCGTGCTTAGCACGGATCGGCCCCTCCGTGCAATTTACGACATGATCAGTAGGTAATACTCACCTGGGAGGTCAGCGGCACCGCCTGGCAGGCCAGGATGTAGCCCTCGCCGAGGTCGGCGTCCTCGAGCACCTCGTTGTGGGCCATCTCCACCTCGCCGCCGGTGAGCTGGCAGGCGCAGGCGCCGCAGATGCCCTGGCGGCAGGAGTACGGCGCGTCGAGGCCGGCGTCGATGAGCACGTCCAGCATCCGGACGCCGGCTGGCCACGGCAGCCGCTTGGTCGCGCCGTCCTCCAGGGTCACCGCCAGCGTGGCCCCGGGTCCGCCGGCCGCCGCGGTGCTCACCTCGAACGGGTTGTCCGCCAGCGACAGGAACCGCTCTGCGTGCACCCGCCGGGCGGGCACGCCGAGCTGCCCGAGTGCCTCCCGGACCAGGCCCAGGAAGGGATCGGGCCCGCAGATGTACGCCTCGTGCGCGGCGTACGGCCGGGCCAGCGCCGCGATCGCCGCCGCCGACGGCACGCCGAGCAGCGAGTCGAGCCAGTGCACCACCGTCAGCCGTCCGGCCGAGGCGGCCGCCAGCTCGCGCAGCGCCGGGCCGAAGATCACCGAGCGCTCGTCCCGGTTCGCGTAGACCAGCACCACCCGCCCGCGCCCGGCGACGAGGGCCGACTTCAGGATCGACATCACCGGAGTGATCCCGCTTCCGGCCGCGAACAGCAGGAAATCGGCATTCAAAACCGGCGGAACGAACGTGCCCGCCGGCGCCATCACGTCCAGCACGCTGCCGGCCGTGATGTTGTCGTGGATCCAGTTCGACGCGTACCCGCCGTCGGTCCGCTTGACCGTGATGGCCGGCCGGTCCCCGGCGTGCGGCGAGCTCGACAGCGAGTAGCAGCGAGCCACCGAGCCGGTCCGCTCCGACGGCACCCGCACCGTGATGAACTGCCCCGGCCGGTACCCGAACGCGGCCGCGAGCGCGGGCGGCACGTCCAGCACCAGCGAGCAGGCGTCGTCGGTCTCCCGGACCACCTCGGCCACCGGCACCTGGTAAAAGTCCCTCATCAGGGCGGCGCCACCTCGAGCCGCCCGGCCTTCACGGCCGCGTCGATGCTGTCCCGCAGGCTGTCGCATCCCGCCACGCGCGCGGACGTCCGCCCCAGCGCGGCCGCCACGGAGAATTCCGCGCAGACGCTCACCGCTGCCCCGGTCCACTGCACCGAGGTGTGCTGCGGGCTGAACTTGGCCACCAGCACCGTCGCCCCGCACCGCTCGCACTCCACCGCGCCCGAGGGGCCCCGGCGCTCGTCTCTAACCAGCATCGCCCGGTGCTGCCCGGGGGGGGACGGCCCCCCCAGACCCCCCCGAGGCCCGGGCGAGGTTCTCCGCCACCTCGGCCTCCCAGCCGGCCACCGCGCGGGCGGTGTCGATCTCGAACTCGAACCGGGCCGTCATGTCCGGCTCGATGTCGGCCACGTCCCGGTAGAACTGCTCGTACCAGCGCCGCACCTGGTAGACCGGGCCGTCCTCGGCGCACAGCAGCGGGTTGTCGATCCGCGCCTTGTTCATCCAGATCGCCACGTCCTGCTGGAAACCCAGCCCGACGAACTCGGCGAACTTGGCGGCCACCCGGGACGCCTGGCCGTCCGACAGGCCGGCCGGCTTCTTCACGATCGCACCCCACTGCAGGAGGAACGAGGTGGGGGAGACCGGGTAGTGACAGTTGATCAGGACGCTCTCCATGGTCATGCCGTGGTAGTCCTGCCACAGGTAGTCGATCATGTACGACGGCCCGTAGTAGGAGGCCTCGGAGCGCAGCGAGGTCTCGGCCCCGCCCGCGGAGGAGTAGTTGGACACGCCGTTAATGTCGGGCCGGGACCGGGTCCTTAGGTACTGAGTCGCGATGTGGCCCTCGAAGACGTTCTTGAAGAACGTGGGGAACGCGAAGTGGATGTAGAAGAAGTGCGCCATGTCCACCACGTTGTCGATGACCTCGCGGCAGTTCGCCCCCTCGACCAGGATCGAGTCCCAGGTCCAGTCGGTCCACTCCGGCGAGCCGGCGCCCTCGATCCGCGGGATCACGACGTCGTCCGGCGGCGGGTTGCCCTCGGCGTCGTGCCAGACGAACAGCTGGCCGTTCTGCTCCAGGGTGCGCCAGGACCGGGTGCGGGCCGCCACCGGAACCCGCCGGGCGTACGGGATCCCGGCGCACCGGCCGTCCCCGCCCCAGCGCCAGTCGTGGAACGGGCAGGCGACGGCGTCGCCCTTGACCGTGCCCTGGGTGAGGTCGCCGCCCATGTGCCGGCAGTAGCCGTCCAGTACGTGCAGGGCTCCCGCTGAATCGGCGAACACCACCAGCTTGGTGCCGAACGCCTGCACCGCGTGCGGTCCGCCGTCGGCGAACCGGGCCGTCAGGCCCAGGCAGTGCCAGCCGCGCGCGAACCTGGCCGGCGGTGCGCCCGCCTCGATGGTCCGTACCTGATCCATACCCCTAGATTAGAACATGTTCTAGTCTTGGCATATGGCAGCATCCCCAAGAGCAGTGTCCGATCAGCAGGCAGTTATCAGCGGCGTGACCGAGCTGCTACCGGTGCTCAGGCAGCGCGCCCAGGAGGCCGAGGATCACCGGATGGTGCCGGCCGAGTCGGTCAAGGCGCTCGCCGAGACGGGCTTCTTCCGGCTCCTCCAGCCGGCCAGCGCGGGCGGCCTGGAGGCCGATCCGGTCACCTTCTTCACCGCGGTCCGGCTGATCGCCAGCGCGTGCGGGTCGACCGGCTGGGTCTCCTCCGTCGTCGGCGTGCACCCCTGGCAGCTGGCCCTGTTCCCGCCGCAGGCTCAGGAAGACGTCTGGGGTGCCGACCCCGGGACCCGCATGTCGTCTTCTTACGCTCCCACCGGGAAAGCGAAGCTGGTCGAGGGCGGGTACCAGCTCGACGGGCGGTGGAGCTTCTCCTCTGGCTGCGCGCACGCCAGCTGGGTGCTGCTTGGCGGCATCGTCACCAATGACGAGGGCCAGCCCGTCGACTTCTGCACGTTCCTGGTCCCGGCTGGCGATTACACCATCGACGACGTGTGGGACACGGTCGGGCTGCGCGGCACCGGCAGCAACGACATCGTGGTCGGCGACGTGTTCGTGCCCCGCCATCACGCGCTCAGCTTCACCGACGTGACCAGGTGCAAGTGCCCGGGGCAGGAGGTCAATAGCGGCCCGTTGTACCGCATCCCGTTCGGCTCGATTTTTTCTTATGCCATCACCACCCCGATCATCGGCATGGCCACCGGGGCCTACCAGGCGCACGTGGAGTACCAGCAGCAACGGGTGCGGGCCGCTTACGTCGGCCAGAAGTCCGCTGACGACCCGTTCGCGCAGGTGCGCGTGGCCGAGGCCGCGGGCCTGCTCGACGGGGCCTGGCTGGCCCTGGAGCGGGACATGACCGAGCTGATGGGGCACGCCCGGGCCGGGGAGAAGATCCCGCTGCCGCTGCGCCTGCGCGTCCGGCGCGACCAGGTCACCGGCACCGGCCAGGCCATCCGCGCGGTGGACCTGCTATTCGAGAACTCCGGCGGCCGGGCGCTGAAGCTGGGCACGCCGATCCAGCGCTTCTGGCGGGACGCGCACGCGGGCCGGGTGCACGCGATCAACGACCCGGAACGGGCCCTGACCATGTTCGGCCGCGGCGAGCTCGGCCACGACGTCCCGCCGGATGCCATGTTTTGATGGGAGCTGTTCTGATGCGCCTCCACTACGACGAAGCCGGCCAGGGTCCGCCGGTGGTCCTGCTCCACGGCGGCGGCCCCGGCGCCTCCGGCGCGTCCAACTTCGCCCGCAACCTGCCCGTCTTCGCCGAGCGCTTCCGCACCATCGTGGTCGACCAGCCTGGCTACGGTAAGTCGGACAAGCCGCCGGTCCAGGGCAACTACTTCACGTTCTCGGCCAGCGCCCTGAAAGACCTCCTCGACGAGCTGGGCATCGAGAAGGTGCAGCTGGTCGGCAACTCCCTCGGCGGCGGCACCGCGGTCCGGTTCGCGCTCAGCTACCCCGGGCGGGCCGGCCGTCTGGTGCTGATGGGCCCCGGCGGGCTGTCCCTGAACGTGTTCGCGCCCGACCCGACCGAGGGCGTCAGGCGGCTGGCCGAGTTCGGCGCGCCACCCGGCCCGAGCCGGGAGAAGCTGGCGGCGTTCCTGCGCACGCTGGTGTTCGACCAGCGGCTGGTCACCGACGAGCTGATCGACGAGCGGTTCGCGGCGGCGTCCGACCCGGAGTCGCTGCGGGCGATGGCGTCGATGGGCGCCTCGTTCTCCGACCCGGCTTCCTACGAGGACGGGCTGCTGTGGCGCGAGGCGCACCGGCTGCGCCAGCGGGTGCTGCTGATCTGGGGCCGCGAGGACCGGGTCAACCCGGTCGACGGCGCGCTGGTCGCGCTGAAGATGATCCGCCGCGCCCAGCTGCACGTGTTCGGCGGCTGCGGCCACTGGGTGCAGCTGGAGAAGTTCGGCGAGTTCAACCGGCTGGCGATGGAATTCCTGGAGGGCTCATGATCTCCGCACTCGGCTACCTGCGGTTCTCCTCGGCCGACGTGCCCGCCTGGCGCGAGTTCGGCGTCAAGGTCCTCGGGATGACCGAGGGCTCTGCGCCAAAGGGCGGCGGTCCGGAAGAGGGCGCGCTGTACCTGCGGATGGACGAGATGCCCGCCCGTTTGGTGATCGTGCCTGGCTCCTCGGAAAGGCTGCTCGCGTCCGGCTGGGAGGTGGCGGACGCCGCCGCGCTGGCCGCCGTGGGCCGGGCCTTGTCCGACGCCGGCGTGCCGTACAAGGCCGCCTCCGAGGCCGAGCTGTCCGCCCGCCGGGTAGGCGCCATGCTGACCCTGGAGGATCCCGATGGCCAGCCGCTCGAGGTGTTCTGCGGGGCCGCGCTGGAACACCGGCCCGCCATCAGCCCGTACGGGAACCGGTTCGTCACCGGCGACCAGGGCCTGGGCCACGTGGTGCTGCCGGTCCCGCCCGGCTCGACCGCCACCTTCGACTTCTACACCGAGGTGCTCGGCTTCCGGCTGCGCGACTCGATGCGGATGCCGGCCGAGTTCTTCGGCGGGAAGCCCGGCGACCCGCCGGTGTGGTTCCGGTTCCTCGGCTGCAACTCCCGGCACCACTCGCTGGCGCTGGCCCCGGTGCCCGCGGCGGCCGGCATCGTGCACCTGATGATCGAGACCGC
>JAJKHX010000252.1 GCA_021154785.1 Nocardiopsis sp. | reverse complement strand
GGGAGGCCACTGGCACGTGAGACCGTCCTCCTGAGCCCGCGAAGAAGCAGTGTGCGTGCCCCGGGCACACAGGGTACGTAAGACGGTAACCAGGGGCACACCGACTCCTGGGTGGGCGGGCTCCTGGGTGGGGCGCGATGGGTCAGGCGGAGGCCAGGCCGGGATCGGGGTCGGGATCGGGCGGAGCGGGGGCGCGCCAGAAGACGGCGAGCTGGAGGGCGGCGGCGCCGAGGCCCAGGCCGGCGGCCAGGGCGGCGCGGCGGGCCGGGGTCAGCTTCTCGTGGATGCCGAGGAGGCGGTCGACGCTGAGGTCGCCGGGACCGAGGGCGGCCAGCGCGACGGACGCGACCGACAGGTTCAGCACGTACTCGTAGCCCTCTGCGGTGATGAAGAAGCCGTTGGGCAGGTGCACGGTTCGCGCCGCGACCGCCAGCGTGCCCACCACGGCGGACGCGGCGACCGGCGTGCCGGCCCCGGCGATCAGCGCGACCCCGGTTCCGGTTTCCACCGCGGCGCTGGTCATGGCCTGCAGCCGGGGCTGCCGGAAACCGATCGAGGAGAACCACCGCGCGGTGCCGTCCAGGGTCCGGCCGTGCCGGACGCCGTGGGCGATCATCGTGGCGCCGATCGTCATTCGCAGGCCCAGGCGGGCCACGTCGATACCCTTCACGCCGCTTACCTTAGCGGAGGAGCCACCCCCGGTCCTGGGGTCGTAAAGGGCATGATGGACGGATGAGCAGCAGCGGGTACGAGTCGTGGTTCATCAGTGCCCGCGACCCGGTGTCGGACCGGGCGCTGTGGATCCGCCATACCCGTCACCGCCCCCGGCCGGGGCCGGAGTCGGCTGCCTTGTGGTGCACCGTCGTCGATCGTGACCTGGGGACGCCATCCCTCCTGGTCAAGGAGGTCTTCGCGGACTTCCCGGCGGGCACCGGGGCGGGGCCGGGGCGGTTCCGGGGGCAGGCCTCGATGGACGGGCAGAGCGCGCGCTGGGACCTGGTGATCACCGGTGACCAGGCGCCGCTGCGACCGCTGCGGCCGGCGGCGCTGTACCGGGCGCCGCTGCCGCGTACCAAGCTCGAGGCGGTGGTCCCCGACGGCCGGTTCGACGGCACGCTTGAGATCGGCGGGCGCGAGGTCGCCGTGTCTGGCTGGCGCGGGACGGCCGGGCACAACTGGGGCTCTGAGCACGCCGATTCGTGGGTGTGGCTGCACGCGGCGGACTTCGGCACCGCGGCCGGCCCGGGCCACGCCCCGGAGGCGTGGCTGGAGCTGGTGCTGGCCAGGATCAAGGTCGGCCCGGCCCGGTCGCCGTGGACCGCGATGGGCGCGCTCGGCCTGGACGGGGAGCGGATCGTGCTCGGCGGGCTGGGCCGCCGGCCCCTGGTGGACGCCGGCCCGGGTCGGCTGGCCGCCAGTATCGGCTCGCCGGGTGCCCGGCTGCTGCTGTCGGTGACCACGGAAGACGCCGATGCGGTGGCGGTGACGTACGCCGACCCGCAGGGCGGAAACCGCACCGTCAGGCACGCCGCGCTGGCTGCGGTCACGCTGACCCTGCGCCGCCCGGGGCGGCCGGACGTCACCTTGTCCAGCCGCCACGGCGCCTACGAGTACGGCAGCGCCCAGCCCATGCCGGGGATCGTGCCACGAGCGCTGCCCGCGGGCTAAGCCCCGCGCCCAGCAGCATGGTGGTCAGCTTCAGGTCCCCGACAAATGCCAGGTGCTTGAGCGGACAATGTGCGTCCGGGATTTCGGCTAGCTGATGCCGTGGTCCGAGGATGGCGGCATGAAGGTGCGGTTCGTCGGCAGCGGGGACGCGTTCGGCAGTGGCGGGCGGTGGCAGACGTGCATCCATGTGTCCGGCGAGGGGCAGGCCCTGCTGGTCGACTGCGGCGCCACCAGCCTGACAGCGCTCAAGGCCCAGGGACTCGACCCGAACGAGGTGGGCGCGGTGGCCGTTACCCACCTGCACGGGGATCATTTCGGCGGGCTGCCCTTCCTTATTCTCGACGGCCAGTTCTCGGGCCGGACCGCGCCGCTGCGGGTAGCGGGGCCACCGGGGATCCGGGCGCGGCTGGCCGAGGCGATGGAGACGCTGTTTCCCGGCTCGAGTCAGGTCCGGCGGCGGTTCGCGGTGAAGGTCGCTGAACTGCGGACCGACGGGACGGCCGCCGGCCTCGGCGCTGCGACCGTCCAGGGCTGGGAGGTCGTGCACGCCTGCGGGGCGCCGCCGCTGGCGCTGCGGGTCGAGCTCGGCGGCCGGAGCTTCGCCTACTCCGGGGATACCCAGTGGACCGGGGCCCTGACGGAAGCGGCCCGGGAGACGGATCTGTTCGCGGTGGAGGCCTACACCTTCGACCGGCCGGTCCGGTATCACCTGGACTACCAGACGCTGCGCGGTCACCTCGGCGAGTTCAGCGCCCGGCGGATCGTGCTCACCCACATGTCCGCCGCCATGCTGGCCCGGCTGGCGGACGCGGATACGCCCGCCGCCTACGACGGGATGACCGTCGACCTGTGAGCTTTCGCGGGTCAGAAGAGAGGTTCCGCGTCCACCGGCACATGCGCCCGCCTGCGCGGTACGGGGTAGGTAACCCGCTGGCCCGGCGGCCCGGCGAGGACGGCGTCGAAGTCCGCGACCGAGGACCCGGCCAGCCGGTAGATGCCCTGCACGCTCATCGCGTAGACGAGGCGTCCGTCCTCGCTGACATGCTTGACCGGCCGCGGTCCCCGCCGTGGCAGGTACGTCAGCCGCCTGAGCATGTCGCCGGGCAGCGGGCGGTCGAGGAGGACGCGGGTGCCCTCGGAGCCGATGACGACCTCGGTGGTGCAGGTGGGGGCCAGGAAGCGCCAGGCGCCGTAGCGCCCCAGGTACTCGCGGAGCTGGCCGGGGTCGACCTCGATGATCTCCTGTACCCGCATCCGGCCGAACAGGTAGAGGACCTGGTCCCGGACGCCGATCGGGTACAGCAGGTCACCCGGCTGCACAGTGGCCCGCCGGAAGCTGGGCTCCGAGTTATGCGGACCGCCGAACAGCACGGTCAGCGGCTGGCTCAGGCCGGCGGCCCGCTGCCAGCGCGGCTGCGGCCAGTACACCGAGTACGCCTCGTTCACGCCCGCACGGTACTGGCCAGGTCCGACATTCCTGGCGGCGAAAACCAGATGCTCGCGGCCCAGCCCCGGGCCTACGCTCCGGGCATGGATCTTCGCGAAGAACAGCCGGGTGACGCAGAAGCCGTGCGGAGCGTTCACCGGCAGGCGTTCGGCGATCACGGCGCCATGGTGGCCGAACTGGTCGACACGTTGCGCGACGGCATCACGGCGGGCGAGGGTCTCGCGCTCGTCGCCGAGCTCGACGGGCAAGTAGCCGGACACGTCATGTTCACCCGCAGCCTGCTCGACGCCCCGCGGCGGCTGGTCGAGGTGCAGGTGCTCAGCCCGCTGGGCGTGCTGCCCGGGCGGCAGCGGCAGGGCATCGGTTCCGCGCTGGTCCGTCACGGGCTGAAGATCGTTGCCGACCGGGCCGCCCCCCTGGTCTTCCTGGAAGGCTCCCCTGACTACTATCCGCGCTTCGGCTTCGTGCCGGGCGGGACGCTGGGGTTCCTTAAGCCGTCGTTGCGCATCCCCGACGCCGCCTTCCAGGTGGCTACGCTGCCGGCCTATGAGCCGTGGATGACCGGGACCCTGGTCTACGCCGAGCCGTTCTGGCGTCACGATGCCGTCGGCCTCCGCGATCCCGGCGCCTGACGGCGTTACCTGAGGCTGCGGCCTTTACGGACCGCGTCAGAACAGGTGGCCGAGCAGGTCTACATCGCCTTCAGGCCAAGCCCGCTCGCCGATCGCCTTGACCATCAGAGAGTCAGTATCTTGCGCTATGGCCAGCCCTAGCGTGCGGTGGCCGTTGATCTTCAGCCAGGTACAAGGATTCGCTGCCCGCGCCCACCCGTTCCGGTCGTAGAGCCGGCTGTCGTCGGCGAAGAGAATGATGAAGTCCATCGCGCAGGACCGGGCGTATTCGGTCAGTTCGGCTAGCAGCCGGCCGGCCAGCCCGCGGGACCGCTCACCGCGACTGACACACAGGTCGACGACTCCGAACGTCCGCACGACGTCGGCGCCGACCCGGATCACCCGCAGTTCCACGCCCATCTGGGCCGCGAGCTTGCCATCCGCCATCGCGAGGTACCGAAAATGCGGAGGAAGCTTGAAGTAGGTCCGGCTGGGATATTCGTCGAAGCTGGCCTGCAGCAGCGCCTGCAGCTGCGGCCGGAGATCGCCGCCGATCTCGGCTTCGGCGACACGGACGATCGTCAGTGCCCTGCTGCTGTCTCGCTCCTGGCCCACGACCTGCACTCTACTCGCGAGCCGAGTTCGTCCCCGGTTGCCGGTCGGCGGCGCCGGGTGCGGTCGGCAGGAAGGTCGTCGACAGGCCGCGGTCGGCGGCGATCACCGCGCCGTTGATCGCGGCGCTGAGCGGCGAGGCCAGGAACGCGACGATGCTGCCCGCCGCTCCCGTTGCCAGAAAGCCCTGCACCGCCAGCCGGGACCCGGCTAGCCGGGCCGCGGCCGCCAGCGTCTCGTCATCGCACACATCACCCGCCACGCCACCCGCGACACCCGGCGAACGCTGCCACCGGCTGAGGGCCTCACCCGGGCGATCGACCACCACCACCGGCCGGCCGTACCCGCACAGGCACGTTGCGATCGCCTTGCCGATGCCCCGGGCGGCACCGGTGACGACCGCGACCGCCGCCGTTAAGCCCGGGCGTCGACCGGGTCGTTGCGGAAGCCGTTCTCCGTCGCGGGCGGGGTACCGTTCGGCGCCGCGGAACCGGCGAGCATTTCCTCCAGGACCTGGATGGCGCCGCTGATGCGGAGCAGGGTCTGGCGCAACTCGGCTTCCTGGTTTTCGAGGCCGGCCAGCACCTGCTGGCCCTTATGCTGTTCGGCCCTGAGTTCGCGGACGCGTTGTTCGAGCTGTTCCCGCATGCTGAGCTCCTCCCTTACTGCTTTGCCTGCAGCGCCGCCACCTTGGCGGACAGCGCCTGTACCACCGCGTCCTGCTCCTTGATCGCCTCGGTCAGCAAGGCCGTGAGGTGCTGGTAGCGGATGTGCCGGTAGCCGTCGTCGTCGGCATAGACCAGTTCGGGGGTAATAGCCTCCACGTCCTGGGCGACCATGCCCAGGCGGTCGCCGGACAGCGCTTGCAGGGCCCGCCGGCGTTCGGCCTGCTGCCGTTCGTGATTCTGCTCGTCGGTCGCGTCGGGGCCGGCCAGCACGGTGTCCTCGATGTCCCTGGTGAAGCGGGCCAGGCCCTCGTCGCCCCACTGGTAGCGCACGCCCTGGAGCTTCCGGACCAGGTCCAGGGCGTGGCTGATCGGCCGCAGACCGGTCTTAAGGCGCATGTCGGAGGGTCCGCCGACGCCGTTATTGGCCGTCCACAGATTCGAGTCGAGACCTGATTGCCGGGGATAAAGCTGCCACCAGCTGCCGTTGGCGGCGTAGATCATGCGGCCGCCGACGAACAGGTCGCCCTGGAGGTACGTCGAACCCACGACGTTGAGCTTCTGGCCGACCGGGTTGGTGGTGCCGATGCCGACGTTGCCGTCCCAGCCCACGAACAGCTGGGTGGTGCCGTCCGCGTTCGCGTTGTGGGTCTTGATGTGCAGGCCGTTGCCGGTCTGGAGGCGCTCGTCGTACTGGATGGAGAAGCCGTAGTTGTCCTGAAACGCCCACATCTTCAGGCCGCTGCGGTGCTTGTTCCCGCCCTGGACCTTGAAGGCCAGGAACCGGTCCTGGTTGTCGAACGCCCCGATCTCCAGGTCGTTGCCCGGGGTGCTGGTGCCGATGCCGACGTTGTGGTTGGCGTGAAGGAACAGGGACGAACCGGCGCGAACCGTGCTGTCCACGTCCATGCCCAGCCCGATGGCGGTCGAGTACCAGTCCGTGCCGGCCGCCGTGCGGATGGCCCGGACGCCGAGGGCCACCTTGTTGCCGGCCGCGGAGAAGCCAGTGCTGCTCAGCGCGACCTCGCTGCCCGCGGTCTGCCCGAGCGCGCCCGCGGTGGTGCGCAGGACCGTGCTGTGGGCTGATCCGGCGATCTCGGTGGTGCCGGGAGCCACCACGCTGAACCGGGCCGCCGGGGTGGTCGTGCCGATGCCGATGTTGCCGCTCCACCCGACGAACAGCTGGGTGGTGCCGTCCGCGTTCACGTTGTGGGTCTTGATGTGCAGGCCGTTGCCG
>JAJKHX010000251.1 GCA_021154785.1 Nocardiopsis sp. | reverse complement strand
CCCCTTAAATTCCTGGCATTGGGCCAGGACCGGCACGATGCTCCATCGAGCCGGCTGGAGAGCCCCGGTCCGGATCCCGCGCCGGCCGGGCCAGCGCCGCGGACGAGCCCGATGTGACAGCTGAGGCCACTGGCGCGGAGATCGTCTTCCTGAGCCGGCGAAGACGCGGTGCGTGTGCCACCGGGTACGCAAGTGCGGACCCGGTGGCACACCGAGCGCGTGGCAGGTTCGCTCGGGGACGTGAGCCTGGCCGTGGTTGGAGGGCCCTGGGACTGGGGCTTGTCGCACTGGGCTGGCAGCTGGGCTATCGTGCCTGGGTGCCAGCCGACTACGGGAAGATCCGCGAGGAGAACATCGCCAGGTACGGCTGGGACACGGCCGTACTCGACCTGCTCGGCCAGTTGTACAGCGAGCGGACCCACTTCATCTTCGAGCTGATCCAGAACGCCGAGGACGCCGGCGCGACCGAGCTGGCCTTCGAGCTGTTCGCGGACCGGCTGGAGCTGCGCCACGACGGGCGGCCGTTTACCGAGGCGGACGTACGCGGGGTCTGCGGGATCGGCCAGGGCGGGAAGGCGGCCGACCTCACCGCGATCGGGCAGTTCGGCATCGGCTTCAAGGCGGTGTACGCCTACACCAGGTCCCCGCGGATCCACAGCGGCGGCGAGCACTTCAGGATCGAGAACTTCGTCCGGCCGTTCGCGGCCGAGCCGGTTCCCGCGGCCGGGACGCTGTTCGTCTTCCCCTTCGACCACGACACCGTGCCCGCCGCGGTCGCCGCCGCCGAGATCGCCGCGGCGCTGACCGCGCTTCAGCCGCGGGTGCTGCTGTTCCTGCGCAGCATCGAACGGCTGCGGCTTGGCGGCGCTGGGGTGTCCTCGACGGCGGTCGAGCGCAGGGTGGCATTCGGGAGCGGGGAGAGTGGTGGGGGTGGCGGGAATATTGGAGTCGACGGGAGCGGCCGGGACGGTGAACGGCGTCACGTCACGCTGACGGGGAGGCCGGGGCAGCGCGAGGAGTGGCTGGTCTGGCAGCGTCGGCCGGAGGGCCTGGGCGCGGCGGAAAGCCTGGGACAGGCGGAGGATCCGGGACAGGCGGAGGATCCGGGGCAGGCGGAGAGCCCGGGACTGGCGGAGGGTCTGGGACGGGCGGTGCCGCCGGTTGAGATTGCTTTTCGTCGTGAGGGGGGGCGGCTGGTGGCGTGTGAGAGCTCGCCGCTGGTGGTGTTCTTTCCGACGGAGAAGGAGACGTTTCTCGGCTTCCTGGCCCAGGGGCCGTACCGGACGACGCCGGCTCGCGACAACGTGCCGGGGCAGGACCCGTCCAACCAGGCGCTGGTGGCGGAGACGGCCGTGCTGCTGTGCGACGTGCTGCGCGAGCTCCGGGATGAGGAGCTGCTGACCGCCGAGGTGCTGCAGGCACTGCCGCTGGACGCGGTGCGGTTCGCGGCGGGCACCATGTTCGCGCCGCTGTTCGACGCGGTGGCCGACCTGCTGTCGGCCGAGCCGCTGGTCCCGGTGGCCGGAGGTGGCTACGGCGTGGCCACCGAGCTGGAGCTGGCTGGCCGGCCGGAGGTGCGCGAACTGCTCACGCCGGACCAGCTGGGCACGCTGCTCGGCGCGGACCGTCCGGTCAGGTTCGCCGGCGAGTCCATCTCCGAGCGGGGCACCCCGGCCCTGTGGCGCTACCTGCGGGACGAGATCGGCCTGGACGAGATCACGCCGGACGAGGTGCTGGCCCGGGCAACCGGCGACTTCCTGGCTGCGCAGGCCGACGAGTGGATGGTGCGCTTCTACGCCTTCCTGTTCACCGACTCCGCCCTCTGGGAGCCAGCCAAGGCAACACCGGTGATCCGGCTCGAGGACGGGCGCCAGGTGGTGCCCGTCGACGCCCAGGGCCGCCCGGTGGTCTACCTGCCCGGGGCCGCCCCCAGTCGCATGCCCACGGTGCGGCGGGCCATCGCGGCCGCGCCGGCCGCCCGGCCGCTCCTGGACGCGCTGAACCTGGCCGAACCCGACGTGGTGGCCGAGGCGCTCCAGTTCGTCCTGCCCCGGTACGACGACCCGGACCTGGCCCGGCCTGGACTCGCGGGGTTCGACCTGGCCCGGCATGACGCCGACCTGGAATGCGTGGTGCGGTCGCTGGACGAGGCGGCCGCCGGGCCGCGGGAAGAACTGCTGGAACGGCTGGCCCGGACCGCCTTCCTGATCGGCGAGAACGCCGCCACCGGTGAGCAGAGCCTGCGGCCGCCGCCCCGGCTGTACCAGCGGAGCAAGGAGCTCGAGGTCTACTTCGAGGCGAACCCGGACGCCTGGTTCGCCGGCGACCGGTACGGGCCGTGGCTGTCCCAGCTGCGCGGGATGGGCGTGCGGCCGGAGGTCGAGGTGCGCGCGCGGACCCCGAACCAGCTCGGGTACGTGATCATCACGCTGGAATTCGGCCGCAACGAGCGCGGCCTGGGCGGCTTCGATCCCGAAGCGGAGATCGACGGCCTGCGGTTCGCGCTGGAGCACCCGGGCTACGCCCGCTCGGAATACGCCTGGAACGTCCTGCTCGCGCCGAACCGGCGGCTGATAGCGGGCGTGGTCGAGCACTCGGTGCTCCCGTCGTTCTCCGACGTCAGCCAGGAGAACGTCCGGTCGGCGATCGCCGCCATCGCCGACGGCGAGGCGTGGCTGCCGGGCCGGGACGGGACGTTCCGGCGGCCGGCCGAGCTCTCCCTGGACGACCTGCCGCCCACGTTCGCGCGGGATGAAGGGCTGGCGCAGGCACTGGGCATGCTCCAGCCGGTGGTCGGCCTGGCGGCACAGCGCCTCGGCGTCCCGGCCGAGGTGCTATGGGGACTGAGCGCCCACCCGGACCTGGTCGCGCTGGTCGAGCGCGAGCTCGCGGCCCGGGCTGGCAGCGAGGCCGGCCGCGATCAGGGCGAGCGGTAACGCTGCGGGTTCTGGCGGGACGTCCAGCGGTCGGTGCACGCCTGGGCGTCCTTGCAGTACCAGCGCAAGTCGGCGCACGCGTGCCCGCCGTCGGGCACCATCAGGCCGAGCGGGAGCTCAAGGCCGCACATCGCGCACCTCGCTACCTGCAGGCCGCGACGGCCACCGCCCTGCTGTTGCGCTGACGCAGCTGACAAATCCGCGGTCATAGTTCCTCCCCGGCGGGCACCTACCCTTATCCCTCGGTGCCCTGGCAGTCCAGGCAGCCGTGGGACTGGTGGTGCTTCCCGGCTGCAGGCTGACGAAACACGCTTCGCGGCAAAAGCGTGAATTGGTGCTAAAGAGAAGCATAACCGCAGGGAGCCGCTCGTCAGAGGCGTACGAGCATCTTGCCGGTGTTACCGCCGCGAAGCAGGTCGATGAAGGCGCCGGGAGCGTGGTCGATGCCGTCCACGACCGTCTCGGCGTGAGTGAGCGTGCCGTCCCTGAGCCAGCCGCTGACGTCGGCGATCATGGCGGGCATCCGGTCCGCGTGATCGACGATGATGAACCCGCGCAGCGTGAGGCGCTTGCTGACGGCCAGGCCGATATTGCCGGGGCCCGCGGGCGGCTGGGTGGCGTTGTAGTTGGCGATCGCGCCGCACATGGCCACCCGGCCGTGGTTCCTGAGCATCACCAGGGCCGCGTCCAGGTGATCGGCGCCGACGTTGTCGAAGTAGACGTCGATACCGTCCGGTGCCGCCTCCCGCAACTGGTCCATGACGGAGCCGTTCCGGTAGTTGAACGCGGCGTCGAACCCGATCTCGCGGAGCCAGCGGACCTTGTCGTCGCTCCCGGCGCTGCCGATCACCCGCCCGGCGCCCTTGAGCCTGGCGATCTGGCCGGCCATGCTGCCCACCGCGCCCGCCGCACCGGACACGAACACCACCTCGCCGGGCCTGAACGCGGCGATGTCGAGCAGGCCCACGTAGGCGGTCAGCGTGGTCATGCCGAGGACGCCCAGGTAGGCCGACGGAGACAGGTCCTTCTCCGGGGTTACCTTCCGGGCCTGGCGGGCCGGCAGCACGGCCTCCTCCCGCCAGCCCAGCATGTGCAGGACCAGGTCACCCTCGGCCAGGTCCGGTGAGCGGGATTCGGTGACCGCGCCGATCGCGCCGCCCTCCAGCGGCTCGCCCAGCCGGAACGGCGGCACGTAGGACTTCACGTCGTTCATCCGGCCGCGCATGTAAGGGTCGACGGACATGAACAGGTTGCGGACCCGGATCTCGCCGTCGGCCAGATCGGGCCGCCCCGCCTCGGTCAGCGCGAAGTTCTCTTCGGCCGGCATGCCGGAGGGCCGTGAGGCGAGGACGATCTGGCGTGGCATGGCGGTTCCTCCGCAGGTGACAATTGACGTGGGGCGTTATGCGGTCTTAACGTACCGCCCGGTAAGTTCGGTCTGCCAGCGAGGATGAGGGCATACATGATCCGCAGCACCATGCAGGACTACCAGCTCACGATCGGCGCGATCATGCGGCACGGCGCCCGGGTCTATCCCGGCAGCGAGTGCGTGACCTGGACCGGATCCGGGACCCGGCGGGCGAGCTACGCGGAGATCGCGCAGAACGCCGGCCGGCTGGCCGGAGCGCTGGCCCGGCTGGGCATCGGGCGCAACGATCCCGTCGGCACCTTCATGTGGAATAACCAGGAGCACCTGGAGGCGTACTTCGGCGTGCCCAGCATGGGCGCGGTCCTGCACACGCTCAACATCCGGCTGCCCGGCGCCCAGGTGGCCCACATCGCCGGCCACGCCGGGGACCGGGTCATCATCGTGGACGACAGCCTGGTGCCGCTGCTGGGCACGGTAGCGAGCGAGCTGACCACGGTCGAGGCGTTCATCGTGAACGGCGACGGCGACGCGTCGGCGCTCGGCGACCGGGTTCCCGTGCTGCGCTACCGCGAGCTGCTGGCGGCCGAGTCCGGTGAGTACGACTGGCCCGAGGTGAACGAGCGGGACGCGGCGATGATGTGCTACACCAGCGGGACCACCGGGGACCCCAAGGGCGTGGTGTACTCGCACCGGTCCACCTACCTGCACGCGATGGCGACCATCGCGGCCAGCGCGACCGGCATCACCGAGGCCGACCGGGCGCTGGCCATCGTGCCGATGTTCCACGCCGCCGCGTGGGGCATGCCGTACGCGGCGTTCATGACCGGCACCACGCTGCAGATGCCCGGCCCGTTCCTGCAGCCCGAGCACCTGACCCGGTTCATCGCCACCGAGCGGACCACGGTCACCTCCGGGGTGCCGACGATCTGGAGCGCGATCCTGAACTACGGGGAAGAACATGAGATCGACCTGTCCTCGCTGCGGATCGGCACCTCGGGTGGCTCCGCCGCGCCCCGGATCTTGCTCGAGAAGTTCCAGGAGCGGTACGGGCTGCGGATCATCCAGGGCTGGGGCATGACCGAGATGAGCCCGGTGGGCGGCCTGGCCATCCCGCCGACCGGGGTCGAAGAGGGCAGCGCCGAGGACCTGGACTGGCGGATGCGGGCCGGGCGGGTCCTGCACGGGGTCGAGATGCGGATCGTGGGCCAGGACGGGAAGGAGCTGCCCAGGGACGGCGCAAGCGAGGGCGAGATCGAGGTCCGCGGCCCGTGGATCACCGGCTCGTACCACAACGACCCGGCGCCGGATAAGTTCCGCGACGGCTGGCTGCGCACCGGCGACGTGGGCACGCTGGACGAACGGGGTTTCTTCACCATCACCGACCGGATCAAGGACGTGATCAAGTCCGGCGGCGAGTGGATCTCCTCGGTCGACCTGGAGAACGAGCTGATGGCGCACCCGGCCGTGCAGGAGGCCGCGGTGATCGGCGTTCCGGACAAGCGCTGGGGCGAGCGGCCGCTGGCCTGCGTGGTGCTACGGGCGGGGGCCAAGGCCGACGCCGCGGAGCTGGCGAAATTCCTGGGCGAGAAGGTGGCGCGCTGGCAGGTGCCGGAGAACTGGGCGTTCGTCTCGGAGATCCCGAAGACCGCCGTCGGCAAGTTCGACAAGAAGGTGCTCCGCGCCCAGGACGCCGACGGCGAGCTGGCGGTCGAGCGGCTCGGCCAGTAGCCGGGAACCGGGATAACCGGGTAAAGCCGTCCGCGCCCACCTGGACCTCGGCGGGCTGGTCCGGCTGGACCAGGGGGCGCGGGCGGCCGTCGAGGTCGAGGACGGCGCTGGCCTCGGAGTACCAGGACTCGACGACCGGGTGGCCCCAGAAGTCGCGGCGGCGCGGGTCGCGGACCGACCAGCGCAGCACCGGGTGACCGGGATCGCCGGTGTAGTAGTCGCTGGTGTAGAGCTCGATCCGGTGCCCGTCGGGGTCGCGCAGGTAGACGTAGAACGCATTGGACACGCCGTGCCGTCCGGGGCCGCGCTCGATCTGCGCCTCGGCGCGGAGTGAGCCGAGGATGTCGCAGATCCGCAGCACCTGGTGCGACTCGTGGACGAAGAAGGCCAGGTGGTGCAGGCGCGGCCCGGCTCCCCCGGTGAAGGCCACGTCGTGCACGGTCGGCTTGCGGAACATCCACGCGGCGTACAGGGTGTTCTCGTCCTCGATGGTCTCGGACAGGCCGAAGCCGAGCGCGGTGTGGTACTCGTAGGCGGCGCGCACGTCCGCGACCACCAGGTTGAAGTGATCGAGCCGGGCCGGCTCGGCGCCGCGCCGCAAGTCGTAGCGCTGCTGGAGGCGTTCGGCCCAGTCAGCGGCGGCGAACAGCTCGACGGTGAAGCCGAGCGGGTCCTGCGCCCGGACCGTCTCCCCGACGCCGGGCGTGGTCCCGGCTGGCAACCGCGCCGTCCGGCTGCCCCGGGCGGCGAAGAACGCCTCGGCCTGGTCCAGGTCGGCGGCGGAGCGTACCCGGTAGCCGAGGCGGGCCGCGGCCGGGCCGGGCCCAGCGCGCAGGATCAGGCTGTGGTGGATGAGCTCGTCGTAGCCGCGCAGGTAGAGCTCGGTGCCGGTGTCCAGGGTGACCACGAAGCCGAGCAGGTCCACGTAGAACGCGCGGGCCGCGGCCAGGTCGGTGACGACGAGCTCGGCGTAGGCCGCGCGCACGATATCCGGGGGCGCCGGGTGCATGGTCAGGCTCCGAACCGGGGCACCTGGGTGTCCCCGAGCGGGATGTGGACGATCCGGGAGTCGGTGTAGAAGTCCAGGCTGTGCGATCCGCCCTCACGGCCCAGGCCGCTCGCCTTCACGCCGCCGAACGGGGTCCGCAGGTCGCGCACGTTGTGCGAGTTGACCCAGGTCATACCGGACTCGATCGCGCCGGCGACCCGGTGCGCCCGGGCCAGGTCGGTGGTCCAGATGTAGGCGGCCAGGCCGTAGGCGGTCGCGTTAGCCAGCCGGATCGCCTCGGCCTCGTCGCCGAACGGGGTGACGCACACCACCGGCCCGAAGATCTCCTCGCGGAAGATCCGCATCCCCGCAGTGACGTCGGCGAAGACCGTGGCGGCCAGGTAGTTGCCTCCGGCCAGCTGATCCGGGCGGACGCCGCCGGCTACCAGGCGGGCGCCTTCGTCCTGCCCGGCGCGCACGTACCCGAGCACGCGCGCGTAGTGCTCCGGGTGCACCAGGGCCCCGATCTCGGTGGCCGGATCCGCGGGATCGCCGACCCGGATGCGACGGGCCCGCTCGGCAAGCCGGGTGACGAGGGCGTCGTAGATACCTCGTTCGGCCAAAATTCTTGACCCCGCCGTGCACCTTTCGCCGTTCAGGGAGAACACCCCGAACAGGGCGCTGTCGACCGCCTGGTCGAGGTCGGCGTCGGCGAAGATGACGCACGGCGACTTGCCGCCCAGTTCCATGGACAGGCCCTTGAGATGCGGCGCGGCCGCCGCCATGATCGTCTGCCCGGTCGTGGTCTCGCCGGTGAACGAGAGGCGGGGCACGCCCGGGTGCGCGACCAGCGCCGCGCCCGCCACCTCGCCGATGCCGTGGACCAGGTTGAACACGCCGTCGGGGAGGCCCGCCTCGGTCATGATCTCCGGCAGCAGGCTGGCCGACAGCGGCGTCCACTCGGCCGGCTTGAGCACCACCGGGCAGCCCGCCGCCAGCGCCGGCGCCAGCTTCCAGGTCTCCAGCATGAACGGCGTGTTCCACGGGGTGATCAGGCCCGCGACCCCGGCCGGCTGACGGATCACGTAGCCGAACTGGGTGCTGGCCGACCGGAAGGCGTCCTCGTGCAGGGTCACGGTCATGTCGGCGAAGAACCGGAAGTTCTCGGCCGCCCGGGCGGCCTGGCCGCGGGCCTGGGTGACCGGCAGGCCGGTGTCGAACGTCTCGAGCTCGGCGATCCGGTCGGCCCGGCCCTCGATGGCGTCCGCGATCTGGTTCAGGATCCGGGCCCGCGGCCGGGCGGGCAGGCCCGGCCAGGGGCCGTCGCGGAACGCCGCGGCAGCGGCGGCGACGGCGCGGCCGATGTCCTCGGCGCCGCCCGCCGCGACGGTGGCGTAGGGCACGTTGGTCACCGGGTCGGCGACGTCGAAGGTGGCGCCGTCCGCGCTGGGCACGGACGCGCCGCCGATGAAGTGCTCCAGTTTGGCCGGGAGCCCCGGCGGCCGGGTCACTGGCTCTCCCGGTCGCGGGCCCAGGCCTGGTAAGCGGGGCGGGTGCGGTCGCTCAGCGGGTAGAGGCCGTCGACGGACTCGCCCTGGGCGACCCGGCCGGCGATGAACTCCTCCTGGCGCTCCTGCTCCCGCGCGTCGGCCAGCAGCTGGGCCGCGAGGGCGGGCGGGAGCACGACCACGCCGTCGGCGTCGCCGACCACGATGTCGCCGGGCTGGATCGTCACCCCGGCACAGGCCACCGCGACCTGGCTTTCCCACGGGACGTGACGCCGGCCGAGCACGGCCGGGTGGACGGCCGCGTGGTAGGCCGGGATCTCCAGCCGGGCGATCGCCGCGCTGTCCCGGATCGCGCCGTCGGTGATGATCCCGGCCGCGCCGCGGACCTGGGCGCGCAGCGCCAGGATGTCGCCGATGGTGCCCGCGGTGCTGTCGCCGCGGGCCTCGATGACCAGCACCTCGCCGGGCCGGAGCTCCTCGATCGCCTGCTTCTGGGCGTTCAGCCCGGCGTACCGGTCCATCAGGTCCTCGCGCAGCGGCAGGTAGCGGACGGTCCGGGCGTAGCCGGCCATCCGGGTGCCTGGCCGGGCGGAGCGCAGCCCGTCCAGGGTCAGGCCGTTCAGGCCGCGCTTGCGCAGCAGCGAGGCCAGGGTGGCGGTGGACACCTCGCGCAGCCCGGCCAGGAGGCCCGGGGGTTTGCCGTCGGCCGGGGCGCCGGCCAGATCACGGGCCGGGCCGTAGGCATCGGCGCGTTCGGCGTCGGTGGCGCGGGGCATCGCGCCGGGCAGGCCGAGGGGGTAGTCCGCCTCGGCGATGGGGCTGCGCAGGCGGCCGGAGGACTGCTCGCCGGCCGTGACCTCGACTTCCACCAGGTCGCCGGGGGTCACCACGGTCGAGCCGGCCGGGGTCCCGGTCAGGATGACGTCGCCGGGTTCCAGCGTGAGGAGCCGGGACAGGTCAGCGACGATCTCGCCGAAGCCGAACAGCAGGTCGGCGGCCGGCCAGGCGTCCTGGGCCGGGACGCCGTTGACCCACGTCCGCAGCCGGACCGCGGCCAGGTCCACGGTGCGGGCGTCGATCAGCCGCGGGCCGAGCGGGGTGAAGCCGTCGATTCCCTTGGAGCGCACGTTGGCGCCGCGGTCGGCGTAGCGCAGGTCGTAGACGCCGAAGTCGTTCGCGGCGGTGATCCAGCCCACGTGATCCCAGCCGTCGGCGCGGCTGACCCGGCGGGCGCGGCGGCCGATGACCAGGGCCACCTCGCCCTCGAAGGCGAGCAGTTCGCAGCCGGGCGGCCGGGCGACCGGGGCGCCGCTGTCCGCCAGGGTGGATGAGGGCTTGAGGAAGTAAGACGGCCAGGACGGGGTGCGGCCGCGTTCGGCCGCACGGCTGCGGTAGCTCAGGTGCACCGCGACGATCTTGCCGGGAACGCGCTCGAGGGCACTCATGGTGAGCAAAATCATATATGAATGGCGGTGCGCTGGCCAGGCTGGCCGGGACCGGGAGCGGGGGCGCGCTAAAGTCGCGCTATGCGATTCGCGACGATCAGGACCGATGACGGGACCACCACCGCCGCCCGGCTGGAAGGGGACGTGCTCATACCGCTGGACGCGGCCGACGTCGGCGAGCTGCTGGCCCGGGGCGGGGAGGGGCCGGGCCTGGCCCGCGCGGGAGCGGAGCCGGTGCCCGTGGCCGGGGCGGACTTCGCGCCGGTGGTCCCCCGGCCCGGCAAGATCATCTGCGTGGGGCTGAACTACCGGTCCCACATCCTGGAGACCGGGCGGGAGCTGCCCGAGTACCCGACGCTGTTCGCCAAGTTCGCCGAGACGCTGACCGGACCGCACGACGACATCACGATCCCGTCGGTCAGCGAGCGGGTGGACTGGGAGGTCGAGCTCGGGGTGGTGATCGGCCGGGACGTATACCGGGCCACCCCGGAGGAGGCCAAGGGCGCCATCGCCGGGTACACGGTGATCAACGACGTGTCGATGCGGGACTGGCAGCGGCGCACCTTGCAGTGGCTGGCGGGCAAGATGTTCGAGCGCAGCACGCCGGCCGGGCCGTACCTGGTCACGCCGGGCGACGTCGGGGACGCGGCCGACCTGGAGGTGCGGTGCGAGGTCGACGGCGCCGTGATGCAGCAGTCGCGCACCTCGGACCTGCTCTTCAAGCCCGCCGACATCGTCTCCTACGCCAGCCAGGCGATCACCTTGCGGGCCGGTGACCTGATCGCCACCGGCACCTGCGGCGGGGTGGGCGACGCCCGCAAGCCGCCGGTCTACCTGCGGCCCGGTAACGTGCTGCGGACCTCGATCGAGGGCCTCGGCGAATGCCTGAACCAGTGCGTGGCCGACAAGGCCAGCTAGCCGGTCATTCGCCCGCGCGGCCCACCGCGAGCTCGACGACCACGTCGAGGTGGCCGACGTGCCGCGCGTACTCCTGCAGCAGGTGGAACAGGACCCGCTCGAGGGTGGCCGGGTCGTTGCCGTCCCAGCGCTCCCCCAGCTCGCCCACCTCGTCCAGCGCGTGGGCCGAGATGATGGCCCGGCTGCGCGCGGCCTGGACATGCAGGCCGTTGAGCAGGGTGGCGGCCGTCTCCTCGGGCCCGACCGTCCAGCGGCCCGCCCGGCCGCCCTGGTGGTCTCCCCACGGGTCGCCGACGTCCCGGCCCTCGAAACCCCACTCGAGCCAGCGCAGCTCGACGTAGCGCAGGTGCTTGACCAGCTCGAGCGGCGTCCAGCCGGACGGCAGCCGGCTGCTGCGCTGCTCTTCCTCGGGCAGCTTGAGCACCTTGGCGGTCAGCCGCGACCGGAAGAAATCCAGGTAGCGGAGGAAGACCTCGGTGCGGGAGCTAGCGGGGGCGGTCGGGTCCGGGAAGGGGGCGGCCACGCGTCGGGGTTTACCCGGGTTCAGCCGCCGGTAACCGGCACGTCGCGCCACAGACCGCCATTGAGGTTGATGTTGTTGCCGCCGTCCGACCCGGGCGCCTTGTCGCCGACGTAGGTGTACAGCGGGTGCCCGTTATAGGTGGCCTGCGTAGAGCCGTCGGTCCGCTTGATCGTGCCGATCTTCCCGGTGACCCCGGGTCCGGCCCCCACGTTCCCGGGCACCGGTGGCCAGTAGGCCGCGCAGGTCCCGTAGCAGACGGACTTGTCCTGGCCGTCCGGGGCGAACGTGTAGAGGGTGAGGCCCTTGGCGTCGGTCAGCAGCTTCGCGCCGTTGATGCTCCTGGCGTCCAGCGTCTGCGCGCCGCCGCTGGTGCCGCTGGCGCTCACCGCGGGCGGCGCCTTCGGCGTGGCCACGAAGACCCCGAGCAGCGCGAGCGCGATGACCGAGGCGGACACCACGACCGGTACGGGCCTTCTCACGGCCGGGCGGCCGCGCAGGCTCAGGCCGGACAGCAGGCCGGCCGACAGGACGGCGAAGGCAGCGACGTCGATGATCCCGGCGACGATGCCCGACGTGGTCCGGACTTCGGTGAAGCCGAACAGGCCGACCTTGAGCGACAGCAGGTACCCGCCGAGAGTCGCGATCGCGAACCCCGCGCCCGCCGCGTACGCCAGCCGGTGCCCGGTGGCGGGAATCGCTATGGCCAGGCCGAACGCCGCGATGATCTGCAGCAGGAACAGCGGCCCGATAGTAGGAATCGAGTTGTACCCAGTCAGGTACAAGTCGAGATGAATGGCTCCTGAGGCGGTCAAGAATGCCGCCCCGGCGATCCCGTACCAGGACCGCCGGGGCAGTGACGCCCCCTTTATGCTCCCCACAACCGTGACTACGGGAAGGCCGGGGTCAAGGTTCACCGGTCTATGTAACAAAATGGTAAGCACCTGATAGGACAGGCCGCCCATGGCATAAGGCCGGTGGCCGGGTTACGCTTTTTGCCTGCGTTGTGCGGGGCAGGGAGGTTCCGGTGAGCACAGGACCGGACGAAAGAGCGGGTCGCGGCCGGATGCGGGCCGGGCATGACGACCGCGAGCAAGTGATAGCGGAACTCAAGGCCGCGTTCGTGCAGGGACGGCTGGACAAGGACGAACTCGAGGAGCGCGCGGGCCGGGCGGTGGCGTCGCGGACCTACGGGGAACTGGCCGCGCTCATCGCCGACATCCCCGATCTGGCCCCGGCGGCTCCGGCGGCGGGCCGGGCGGCCGCGAGCACGCCCGGCCGGACGCTGGCCCGGGGGGCCAAGCGGGCCGGGATCTGCCTGCTCGCCGCGGCCGCCCTGATGGAGGGCGCTTTCCTGACCGGCAACTTCCTGCTGATCGTGGCGGCGACCTTCGCGGCCCTCGCGGCCGGAGGCTTCCTGGGTTACGGGATCATCGACTCCATTCAGGAGCGGCGGGCGCTGGCGGCGCTGACACCGGGCGCTGGCTCAGGCCCGGGTCCGGGCAGCGCGGGGCCCTCGGGCGGGCCATCCGTTCGCGACCTGGTTCCCCCTGACGGACCGGTTCCTCCCGGTGATCGCGCCGGCCCGGCACTGGCCGAGGCGCGGCGGTCGATGCGGTTCAGGGCGGGCAGGGCCAGGATCCCGCAGACCACGGTGGGCAGGCCGCCGATGACAAGGGCCCAGCGGGGGCCGATGGCCTGGCCGACCCAGCCGACGATGGGACCGCCGATCGGCGTCGAGCCCAGCCAGGCCAGCGCCCACAGCGCCATCACCCGGCCGCGCATCTGGGGCTTGGCCGCGAGCTGCAGGGTGGTCTTGGCCAGCGAGTTGAACGTGATGCTGCCGTAGCCGACGAAGACCAGGGCGGCCAGTTCGAGGCCTAGGCTGGGCGCGGCCGCCGCCGCCAGGATGGCGATGCCCCAGCCGATGGCGGCCAGGCACAGGGCCCGGGCGCGGGGCCGCGGGCGCGCGGCTGAGATCAGCCCGCCGACGACGGCGCCGGCCCCCATCACCGAGGCCATCACCCCGTAGGCGGCCGCGCCGCGGTGGAAGGCCTGGCTCGCCATCAGCGGCAGCGTGACCTGGAACTCCCAGGCCAGCGTGCCGACCACCGCGATCATGACCAGCGGGATCAGCAGCTCGGGCGTCCGGCGCACGTAGGCCAGGCCCTGCCGGACCTGACGCTTGGTTTTCGGCACCCGTTTGGCGGTAAAAAGCTCGGATTTGCGCATGGCGGCCAGCGAGACCAGCACGGCGACGAATGACAAGGCGTTGCAGGCAAAGCACAGGGCGAGCCCGATGGCCGCGGCGATGACCCCGCCGAGAGCGGCGCCGAAGATCCGGGCCATGTTCATGGCGACGGAGTTCAGCGTGACCGCGTTCGGCAGGTCGGCGGGCGAGACCATCTCGGAGATGAAGCTCTGCCGGGCCGGGTTGTCGAAGACGTTGACGAAGCCGAGCGCGAGAGCCAGCAGGTAGACGAGCCAGAGCTTGATGACGTGGGTGCCGGCGGTGATCGCGAAGACCCCCGCGAGCAGGCCCGCCAGCGTCTGGGTCACGTACAGCACCCGCCGCTTGTCCATCCGGTCGGCGAATACGCCGCCCAGCGGGCCGAAGATGAACATCGGCAGGAACCTGACCGCGGTGGTCAGGCCCAGCTGGGTGCCGCTGTGGGTGAGCTCGAGCACCAGGAAGGACTGCGCGACCGTCTGCATCCAGGTCCCGGCCACCGAGACGAGCTGGCCGAAGAAGAACAGCCGGTAGTTCCGCTGGTGCAGCGAGGAAACCACCTGGCCCGGCCGGAACGAAGCCAGGCAACGCGTCGAGATCACCTGCAATGAGCGCAGTAGGCGCACCTGGTTTGCCATCCTCGATTTGTTAGTTGCGCTAACCAATTTTAGCACCGGCGGGTCACGACGTGGATACCTGTACTGTGCTGAGGGAGAGAATTCAGCCTTCGGGAGGAGGGTCTGGCCATGAGTGACCACATGCCGGCGCAGGAGGACCACAGCGTCGAGCCCGGCAGCGAGCCTAGCGTGAGCGACACCGCCGAGTTCGCCGCGATGCGGGCCGTGATGCGCGCATCGGAAAAGCACCGGGAGGGCGGGGTGGATCCTGAACTCGAGGACGCCGACGCGGAGGACGACCCCGGCACCTGAACCCGGTGTCCTGGCCGTTTCCGGAGATAACGGCCACCCGCCGGCCTTCAGCACTAGACGGCCACCCTGTCCGTGACGGGACCGGGCAACTACCCGCGCGTGGTGGCGCGGGGTGCGTGGTTTCGCACCGCGGGCCGGTATCCCGGCAAACGGGACGTTCCCGGCGGCTGGCCGGGCTGACTTCATGATCTCGGGCAGTTTTGGCCGAATATGAGCCGGAACTGCCCGCGATCATGAAACGCGACCGCGACAAGCTGACGCGGTACGGGGTGCGCACCGGCTCCCCGAAGCCGCAACACGCTCGCCCGCGGGGAATGCCCGGGCTGGACAGGATTCGGCAAGCTTCGCCGTGGTAGCTGTCGCCGGTGCGGCAGGCCACATCGGCCTGGGCATGAGCGGATGCCACCCGGGCGGCGGCTGGGTACGTCCGCCGTCTGGACAGCTGGCCGAGACAGGGAGAACAGGAATGGCAAAGCGTTTGCTGGGTCTGGTCGTTTCATTGGCCCTGGTGGCGGTTCTCGCCGCCGGGTGCAAGAGTTCCTCGACGACCGCGGCGGGCGGCGGCGTGTCAGCGACGTCGGCTGCCAGTGCGTCCGCCGCGCCGACGTCGTGCCCGAGCGAGGCCTCCGGGTTCGCGAAAACTAAGTTCGTCGCGCACACGGCGCTGGGCTTCGGAGCGTTTCACCGATACATCTATAAGCCGTACCGGGCTGGCACCTTCAGGCACGGCGCGCATGGGCGGCTAGCTGCGTTCATCAAGGCTGGCCTGGCCGCCTTGTTCGTCAAGCGCGAGATCCGCCTGGCGTTCGCGGCGGCCCAGAACAGCCCGGCGCTGTGCAAGGTCGTCGTGTCCCCGATGCGCACGGTGAGCGAGACCGTGCAAGCGGCCGTGTCGAACCTCAAGCACGGTGACGCGTCGGGCATCGGCGCGGTCGAGAGTGCTATCTCACAGGTCGAGTCGCAGGCCTCCAGCCAGGGCGCGAAAATCGTCGAGAACGCCAGCGCCCCGCTATCCTGAGTGGCCGCGAGGGCGGGCGGGGGATCAGGGCCGGATAGCTGCCTCCGTTCGGTCGAAAAATCTTTTGATTGCTTTGTTGAACTCGGCGGGCTGCTCGGCGAAGCACAGGTGGGAGGCGTCCTCGATGGTCACCAGCTCCGAGCCGGCGATCCGGGCGTGCATGTCGGCCATGTGGCCGGGTGTGCATTCGTCGTAACGGCCGCCGACGAGCAGCGCCGGGACGGTGATCTCCGGCAGCCGGTCCATGATGTCCCAGGTCTTCAGGGTGCCGGTGACGGTGAACTCGCTCGGGCCGTTCATCGTGTTGTAGACGTCGTAGCCGGCTTCGGCGAACGAGCGCTCCAGTCCGGCCGGCCACGGAGCAAGGCGGCACACGTGCTTGCGGTAGAAGCCGAGGATGGCGGCCTGGTACTCGGGACAGGCGGTGAAGCCGTCCGCCTCGTGCTCGCGGATCGTCTTCCTGGTTTCCGGCGTCTGTTCGGCGAGCAGTTCCTCGCAGTCGGCGACCCAGCGGATCATGCTGGCCGGGCTGCCGCACAGTGTCAGGCTCACCAGGTCCGGGCGGCGGTCCAGGACGTACTGCATGGCCAGCATGCCGCCCCAGGAACTGCCGAACAGGTGCAGGCGGTCCAGGTGCAGAGCCTCGCGGACCTGGGCTAGTTCCTCGACGAACCGGTCCACCGTCCACAGCGAGAGGTCATCGGGGCGGTCCGAGCGACCGCAGCCGAGCTGGTCGTAGAAGATGACCCGGCGGTGTTCGGCGAGGGATTCGAGCGGCTGTAGGTAATAGTGGGTGAAGCCGGGGCCGCCGTGCAGGCAGAGCAGCGGGATCGCGTCTTCGTTGTCGCCAACCGCGCGATACCAGATCTTGCCGCCGGGGACGTCGAGGAAGCCCTCTTCAGTTTTCATGCTGCTCCTCCACTAGTTACGGGCTCGGGCGGGATGTCGTCGGCGAAAACCTTCTTCATCTCCGGGAGCCGTTCTGGGTGCCGGGTGTACAGGACTTCCCTCAACCCGATGGTTCCTCTGGCCAGGCCCGTACCGCTGGTAGCCACAACGTCCTCCTTTGTCCGCTACCTTCGGTGATAGACCGGGCTCCAGCGATTGGCAAGGGGCTGTCGTGGCTGAAGTTACGTACAGGAGCTGATTGACATGTCACTGTTCCAGCGGGCTCGCGACGTGCTCGCGGCCAAGGCCAACAAGACGCTCGACGCCGCCGAGAAACCTGACGAGATGCTCGACCTGTCGTACGAGCAGATGCTCGACCAGATCACCAAGGTCCGCCAGGGGCTTGTCACCATCGCGGCGTCCCGCAAGCAGATCGAGCTGCAGGAACAGCAGCTGCAGCATTCGGCCGACCACCTGCAGGAGCAGGCCAAGACGGCGCTGTCGCTGGGCAAGGAGGACCTGGCCCGGGAGGCACTGTCGCGCAAGGCCGCCGCTCAGGCCCAGATCGACGCGCTGGTGCCGCAGCACGAGCAGCTCGCCGAGCAGGAGGAGAAGCTGGGGCAGACGCTGCAGGCGCTGCAGCAGCGGGTGAACAACTTCCGGTCCCAGAAGGAAGTGCTGAAGGCCCAGTACACCGCGGCCGCCGCTTCGGCCTCCATCAACGAGGAGGTCACCGGGATCTCGACCACGCTGGACGACTCGGGCGCGGCGCTGCAGCGGGCCCAGGACAAGATCGCGACCATGCAGGCGCGGGCCGGGGCGCTGGACGAGCTGCTGCAGTCCGGGGTGCTCGAGGACGTCGGCGGCGACACCGACGACATCCAGAAGGAGCTGGACGAGGCCGGGACGTCGGCCGACGTGGAGAATGAGCTGGCCGCGCTGAAGGCTCAGATCGGGCCGGGCATCGTGGTGCCGGAGCTGACCAGCGGGTCGTCGGAGGCGGCCGGTTCGTCGGAGGCGGCCGGTTCGTCGGAGGCTCCGGGGAGCTCGTCGGCGGCTTCGGCTGAGCCGGGAAGCTAACGCGGGGCGCGTGCCGGGGTGCTGGCCGGGGTGCTCGGCTAGAGGCTGGCCGGAACCGGGGCTGCGGGCGGGCGCAGAGAGCTCGGCGGCTTACCGCGTTCTGCCGGAGGGTCGGAAAATCTAGCGTCGTGGTCATGGCACATACGACCGAACGGAGACACGCCATGACCACGACCCAGGCGACGATCGCCCGCCCTTCCCTCCTCAGCAACGCGCCGGCCGGCGCTGACCGCGATCGTGGTGACGCGGGTAATCTCGGCGATCCTGGCCGTGCCGCTTTCTTCCTGGACGCCCCGGCCTGGTGATGACCGTCGAGGGGTTCGTCATCGTCGCCACTATCGTGGCGCTGATCTTGGTGCGGCGCGAGAGCCGCAGCCTTTGCGTGAGCACCATTGCGATTCAGTGGTTGTGGCATCCTACCGCATAGAGAAGGTAGAACGCCACAACCACTGAATCCAGACGGTGGTTATGACAGGCCTGTTTCGGCCGTTATCACGGCGGTGGTCTGCTTAGGGCGCTGGCTTGCGGGATGACCTGCTCGCGGACGGCGGTGAGAAAATCCCGGGGCCAACCCGCCGCCACACCAGAAACCCAGCAAAACCTGGAACCCTCCTGCGACCTCGCATAACACGACACAACGAAATCCCGGGATGGCGTTCAAGGCCAACCCGGGATTGTCTTGCGAGGGCTAGCGGCGGTGGGTTCCGCGGCGGCGCCGTGACGAGGCTTGGGCAGGGGTCTCGGCGGTAGCGTCGCTGGCCGCAGGCGCCTCGGCGGTGTCCGCGTCGACGGCCGGTATCTCAGCGGTAGCCGACTCGGCCGGGG
>JAJKHX010000250.1 GCA_021154785.1 Nocardiopsis sp. | reverse complement strand
TGGCATAACGACGAGGCGGGCGCGCAGGACACCGCGGCCAAGGTCCGCAAGGCCGGGGCCAACGCGGAAATCGCGCACCTGGACACGTCGGACCTGGGCTCGTGCGGGGATGTCATCGACGACCTGGCCGGGCGCCTCGGCGGCGTGGACGTCTTCGTGAACAACGCGGGCACCGGCTCGGCCACGCTCGCCCTGGACATGCCGCTCGACGAGTGGCGGCACGTGGTGGCGACCGATCTCGACGGCGCGTTCGTGTGTCTCCAGCGCGCCGCCCGCCGGATGGTCCGGGCCAGCCAGGGCGGCCGGCTCATCGCCGTCACCAGCGTGCACGAGCACCAGCCGCGGGTCGGTTCGGCCGCCTACGACGCGGCCAAGCACGGCCTGGGCGGCCTGATGAAGACCCTGGCGCTGGAACTCGGGCAGTACGGCATCACCGCCAACTGCGTCGCGCCGGGCGAGATCGCCACCCCCATGACCGGCCAGGAGGATCAGGACCCGCATACCGAGCACCGGCCGGGGGTGCCGCTGGGGCGCCCCGGCGATGCCAGGGAGATCGCCGCGGTCATCGCGTTCCTGGCTTCCGCGCAGGCGTCCTACGTCACCGGAGCCAGCTGGCCGGTCGACGGAGGGATGCTCCAGATGGGCCCGCAGGCCGGCTCGCACCTGCCGAACGACGACTGGCGGAGTGCCTGATCATGAAGAGCTGGGTGGCGGCGGCCGGCGTGGCCGCGTTGCTGGCCGGATTCGTCCCCGCGGCCGCGGCGGCCTCGCCCGGGCCGGGAGCATCGCCGGGCGGTGCCGCTCCAGGCGGCCCGGGTGCCCAGTCGTACCTGGGCACCGCCAGGAAAGACTGCTTCGGCACGGCGGCGAGTACCCGGTCGAAGGCCTGGTACACGGTGGCGGACGGCGTGCTGTCCGACGTCTACAGCCCCACCATCGAGAACAGCGACGACGCCACCCTGCAGTACATCGTCACCGACGGCCGGAGCTTCACCGCCCTGCAGCAGCGCGACATGACCTACACGGTCAGCTCACCGGATCCCAGCGGCATGGTGTGCCGGGTGACGAGCACCGACGCCGCGCACGGCTTCAAGCTGGTCACCGACTACCTCACCGACCCGGCCCGGGACAGCGTGGTCATGCGGACCCGGCTGCTGCCGCTGCCCGGCGCGGCGGCGGCCTCGGTGGCCGGCCTAAAGGTCTACGCCCGCTGGGACGCCACCATCGACAACACCGGCGGCGGGGGCGCCAAGAACACCGGCGCCAACGACGCGACCATCGACCCCGCCACCACCGCCCTGGTGTCCTCGGATACGCAGGCACCCAGCGGCCCGTTCGCGGCCCAGGTCACCGGCGCGGTGCTGGCCAGCCGGCCGTTCCTGGCCGCCGCCAGCGGCTTCGCCGGCACCCCGAGCGACGGGCTGGCCCAGCTCGACGCCCACCGCAAGCTGGTCAGCCAGTACCGGACGGCGACCGACGGCAACGTGACGCAGACCGCCGAGGTGGACACCAAGCCGGGCCAGCCGTTCACGCTGGCGCTCGGATTCGGCGCCGACGCCGCGACCGCGATCAAGGTAGCCCGGGCGAGTGCCTCGGGCCCGTTCGGTTCCCTGCTGGGCAGTTACCGGCACGGATGGCGCGCCTATGACCGGACCCTGCGCCGACCGCCCGCCTCCGCCGGCGCGCGGGGCCGCGCCACGTACTGGCTGTCGGCGAACGTGATCAAGGCGGACGAGGACAAGACCTACCCGGGTGCGTTCGTGGCCTCGCCCACCGACCCGTGGGGCCAGTCGGTGCCCGCCACGACCACGCATCCCGGCTGGACCTACCGTGAGGTGTTCGCCCGGGACGGCTACGAGACGTTCACCGGGCTGCTCGCCGACGGCGACCGGGCCAGCGCCCGGGCCATGGTCCGGTTCCTGTTCGACCGGGCCCAGCAGCCCGACGGGAGCTTCCCGCGCGATTCGCTGATCGACGGGGCGGTCGCGCCGGATACGTTCGGCCTGTCGGAGATCGACGAGGATGCCTACCCGCTGCTGATGGCATGGCAGGGGGGCTTCGCCGGCGACGCGGCGTTCTACCGTTCTCATATCCGGCCGGCCGCCGACTTCGTGGTGAGCCACGGCCCGGCCTACGGAGTGGAGCGGTGGGAGGAGCACCCCGGCTACTCGCCGTCCACGATCGCGGCCGAGATCGCCGGGCTGGTGGCGGCCGCCCAGCTGGCCCGGGCCGCGGGCGACCCCGGGCGGGCCGCCCTGTACCTGGCCACCGCCGACGACTACCAGCGGAACGTGAAGAAGTGGACGGTGACCACGAACGGCCCGTACGGGACCGGGCGCTACTTCATCCGGCTGGCCGTGACCGGGCACCCGGACACGGCGCAGACGTACGACCTGGGCAACGGCAGCCTGGCCAAGGTCGACCAGCGGCGCGTGATCGATACCGGCTTCCTGGAGCTGACCCGGCTGGGTGAGCTGCCGGCCTCCGATCCTGATGTGCTCCGGTCGTTGCCGGTGGCCGACTCCGTCATCGGGTCGCAGACCTCGTCCGGGCCGGGGTGGCACCGGTACGGGATCAAGGCCAGCGGCGCCACCGACGGGTACGGCGACTGCTACCGGCCGGATCCGACTTCGTGTTCGCCGTCGGGCGCTCCGTGGTTCCCCACCGCCAAGGGCTCCGGGCACCTGTGGCCGGTGCTCGACGGCGAGCGGGCCGAGCACGACCTGCAGGCCGGGTCTCCCGGCGGCGCGGCCGCCCTGCTGCGGACGATGCAGAACATGACCTCCGGGATCGGGATGGTGCCCGAGCAAGCCTGGGAGGATCCGGCCGTGGCCGCCTCGCCGTACGGCTCGGACCCGGCGACGGCGTCCATCGGGTTCGCGAACGGCAAGCCGGCCGGGTCGGCCTCGCCGCTGATCTGGGCCCAGGCCCAGTACCTGCGGCTGGTCACCGACCTCGGGAGCGGACGGCTGGGCGACCAGCCCGCCGTCGTCGCGGGCCGCTACGTCAGGCACGGGCCGCCCGGCGTGCTGCCGGTCTCGGCGACGGCGGCGGTCTCCGGACATCAGATCGTGGTCACCGGCACGGCCCGCGCCGGGACCGCCGTGGTGATCGCGGCAGATCAGCCGAAGGCGTCCGGCGATACCACTGTCGTGGTCAGGGCGACGGCCGGCCCGGACGGGCGTTTCCGGGCTGCCCTGCCGCTGCACCCGGGGACAAGCGTCATCACGGCCGCCGCTGCCCGCGGCCAGGCGACCGGATGGGCCCAGGCGACGGTAAAGGCCTGATCCGTGCTCTTGATCAGGTTCACCGCCTGAGCTATCCCCAGGTACATAAGTAAGTGATATAAATAACTTATGGAAATTGCCGAGCGTACGCTGGCGGCCGGGATCTCGGCCGGCGTGGAGCGTCTGATCGGCCTGGTCAGGTCGCTGAGCCCCGCGGACGGGCTCTCCCTCACGGCGGCCGCCACGCTGGCCAACCTGGAGCGGTCGGGACCGCGGCGGCTTACCGGGCTCGCCGTCCAGGAGGGCGTGACCCAGCCGGCCATGACGCAGCTGATCGGCCGCCTGCAGGAGGCCGGCCTGGTGCGCCGGGAAGCCGACCCCGACGACGGGCGGGTGGTGCAGGTCCAGCTGACCGACCAGGGCCGGAACATGCTGACCCGGCGCCGGGCGGTGCGGGCCGAGCGGCTCGCCGTGATCCTGGACCGGATCAGCGCGACGGACCGGGCCGCCCTGGCCGCGGCGCTGCCGGCCATCGACGCGCTGGCCAGCGCCCAGCGTGACGCTCCCCTGACCCACTGACCGTTTCCGCGAAAGAGAGTACCGATGAGCGGCACCCATGCAGGCTCGGTCGCGAGCCCGTTCCGGCAGCCGAAGGCCGTCTTCGCCGTCGCGTTCGCCTGCGTCGTCTCGTTCATGGGCATCGGCCTGGTCGACCCGATCCTGCCGGCCATCTCCCATGAGCTGAACGCCTCGCCCAGCGAGGTGACGCTGCTGTTCACCAGCTACCTGGTGGTCACCGCGGTGGCGATGCTGATCACCAACTGGGTTTCCAGCCTGATCGGCGCCAAGAAGACGCTGATCGCGGGGCTGATCCTGATCGTGGTATTCAGCGCGCTGGCTGGGGCCTCCCCCAGCATCAACGGGATCATCGGGTTCCGGGCGGGCTGGGGCATCGGCAACGCGCTGTTCATCGCGACCTCGCTGGCGGTCATCGTCGCCTCGGCCAGCGGCGGCTTCGCCGGCGCGATCGTGCTCTACGAGACCGCGCTCGGCGTCGGCATCGCGATCGGCCCGCTGCTCGGCGGGACGCTGGGCGAGATCAGCTGGCGGGGCCCGTTCTACGGGGTGGCCGCCCTGATGGCCATCGCGCTGATCGCCACCATCGTGCTGGTCGAGCCCACGCCGAAACCGGCCCGGGTAACGTCTTTGTCGGCGCCGCTGCGCGCGCTGAAGCACCGCGGCCTGCTCACGATGTCGCTGACCGCGCTGTGCTACAACTGGGGCTTCTTCACCGTCCTGGGCTACGCGCCGTTCCCGATGAACCTGAGCCCGATCAAGCTCGGCCTGGTCTTCACCGGCTGGGGCATCTTCGTCGCCCTCTTCGCCGTTCTCGCGCCGTACGCGGCCGGCCGGATGGTCCTGGCCGTCAACATCCACTTCCCGTTCTACATCGGCGTCGGCGCCATCATCCTCGGGATCGTAATCCTGAGCACCGCACACGGCCTGCTCACCCAGGCCGAGCGGGTGCAGGCCGAGCAGGTCGCCGCGGCGACCGTCCCGGCCGGTCCGGACCAGGCCGGCGCGGGGCCGACGGCGGCGCGCCACGGCGACCCCGTATCGGTGAGGGCTTAGGTCGCGAGGTCAACGCTCAGGCGTCATGGAAGACCAGGCCAAGGGTGTGCCGGTGGCCAGAGCGCACGGTGCTGACGCCGTGCCGGACGGGGCTCGCGGACCAGCCGCGCGCACCGCGCACCGGGCGGTCCCTGGTGGTGAAGACGAGCCCGTGGCCCTGGTCCAGAATGGTGCAGGTACCCCGGGACTGGGCCCGCGGCCGCTGCTCGACCAGGAGGAACTCACCGCCGGTGTAGTCGGTGCCGTACTCGTCCAGGCCCACCACGACCTGCAGCGGGAAGACCAAGTCGCCGAACAGGTCGCGGTGCAGGGCGTTCCAGTCACCGGCCCGGTAGCGCAGCAGGATCTGGGCGCTCTTGCCCTGCCCGGCCCGGTGGCACATCTCCAGCCACTCCCCCAGCGTGTCCGGCCACGGGGCCGGCCGGCCGAGGCGGCTGGCCCAGTCGCGCGCGATCACCAGCAGGTGCGGGTAGAGCGCCGCGCGCAGCTCGCGGACGGGGGCGGGCAGGTCGTGGGTGAAGTACCGGTACTGGCCGGAGCCGAACCGGTGCCGGGCCATGTCGACGGTGCTGCGGAACAGCTCCGGCTTGTCGTACAGGGCGATCAGCTCCCGGCACTGCCCGGCCGTGAGCAGCCGGGGCGTCCGGGCGCAGCCCGCCTCGTCGAGCTCCGCCTGGACCGCTCCCCAGTCAGCTCCCAGGTCGGCCGGCAGGCCGGCCGTGGTCACCATGAGGTCCCCAGCAGGGCGCCCTCATGGGCGAGCAGCTGCTGCTTGCGCTCGACCCCGCCGGCGTAACCGCGCATGGCCCCGTCCGAGCCGACCACCCGGTGGCACGGGCGGATGATGGCCAGCGGGTTGGCCCCGATGGCGGCGCCGAGCGCCTGGATGCGGTCGCGCGGGACGCCGAGCTGCGCGGCGAGCTGGCCGTAGGTGGTGGTCGTGCCGTACCGGACGGAGTCCAGGGCCTGCCAGATCCGCTGCTGGAACTGGGTGCCGCGCGGGGCGAGGTCCAGGTCGAACTCGGTCAGGTCACCGGCGAAGTACGCGGTGAGCTGGCGGATCACCGGGGCGAAGGGCGCCGGGTCCGCGCGCCATTCCGGGCGTACCGCGGGCGCGAAGCGCTGGCCCTGCATCGACACGTGGGTCAGCCGCACGCCGTCCCCGGCCGGCTGGCCGGCGAGAAGAAGCTCGCCTACTGGGCTTGGCATCGTCGTGTAACTGGTCATGTATCCAGGCTAGGAACCGGCCGGGCGGCAAGCTGGCGGGTTTCGGACACGGCGGTTCGGCGCGACGGTGGCGGCGATGCGGGGAACCGGGCCCCGTTCGGGATAAAGACCCGGCGCGGGCCGGTCAGTCGGGGGCGGGCGCGTCGCGGAGCCGGTGCCGGCCGCGCTGGACGGTGTCGCGCAGGTCCTCGGCCAGGCTCTCCAGCGCCGGGAGCGCCTCGATCAGGGCGGTCTGCTGCCCGGCGGACAGGCCGCCCACCGATTCGGAAATGACCGTCATGCGCTGCGCGGTGATCCGCTCGTAGACGGCCCGGCCTTTCGGGGTGACCTCGACCCGGGCCGCGCGGAAATCGTCCGGGTCGCGCAGCCGGTTGATCAGGTCATAGGAATCGAGCGTGCCGATGACACGGGAAAGCATCGTCGGGTTGATCCCCTCGAGCTCGGTGAGCTCGGCCAGGCTGAGCGGCCCGCGGATGGTGGTGATGCCCAGCACCGAGGCCTGGGTCGGGGTCAGGCCTTCCTCCCGGGAGGCGGCGTTGAGCTGCCGCGCGAGCTTCAGGACGACACGCCGCAACCGGATGACGGTGTCGTTGTCCATGCCCGGCGCTCCCTTTTATTTGCCCGCGAGCAAGCAGTATAGGATCACGCGGATTTCACCGGAACGGCGGAACCTTATTCGGTGGCCAGGATGAGGTCCGACGCCTTGATGACGGCGGTTACGTCCGAGCCCACGGACAGGCCGAGCGACTTGACTGCCTCTACCGTAATCGACGCCACCAAGCGAGTGCCGCCGGCGTCCAGTTCCACGTTGGCGATGGCCTCGCCGTAGTTGATGCCGGTGACCTTGGCCGGGATCTGGTTACGCGCGCTCAGCTTCATAGCTGCAACTCCTCGGATTCAGAAAATGCATGATGAGTACCGCCGATATTTTACCTCGCCCGCCGCCTGGGATCGGACGCTATGCCCGGTTTCCTGCGGCAATGCCTTATTGTGCTTTCGAGATTCGGGGTTGCCTTAAGCAATACGACTGGCGCCGCGGGCAATCTTCTCGTGCGGAGAAATGGTAAATGCGCGGGACTTGGCCGGCGGATACCTTTACCCGATGCGGCGGGCGGGGCCGTCGTCTTTGTTCGACCACATCAGCTGGACCGGGACAGCGCCCGAGCCGTCGGCCAGCTCGATCTCGGCGAAGACCAGGGCGAGGCCGGTCCCGGTGACCGGGATGTCGCCGATCTCGCCGCCCCGGGCGGAGTACCAGCCGAGCCGGGAGCTGTCGCCGGTCCGGATGGCGTCTTCCACGTCCGGGTCGGTCCGGGCCTCGTTGAGCTCGTGGTAGAACGTCGCCGCCACGTTCTTCCAGGGCTGGTCGAAGACGGGGACGCCGTTCCCGGCCTCGGAGTACACGCCGACGGCGTAGTAGACGACGGTGCCGGTAATGCCCGCGGGGACATGCGCCGACCCGTGGTACCCGCCCAGGCCGTGCCGGGAGTCGGCGTCTTCCCCGCCGATCTTGACCACGGCGCGCAGGCGGCGCTCGTGTTCGGCCTCGGTGCCGGGCGGCGGCTGGAAGCCGGGCGAGAAGCCGTCCACCAGGATCACCCCGCGGGGCAGCATGATGTTGACGACCGTACGGCCCAGGTCGGCGTCACCGAGGGCGCCGCTGCCGTGGATCCGGGCCACCAGCGCTTCCACCTGGTCCTTGCAGATGACGGCGGGCGCGGGGCCGGGCAGCAGTGCCGACGGCAGCATGCGCGAGCTGATGGCCGGGCCGTAGTACTGCTGGAGGACCGACTGCAGGTCGTTGTCGGTCATCGCCTTGGCCAGGGCGGCGTCAATGCTGGCCGTGTCGGCGGCGGCCCAGGCGCCGGCCCCGCCGAGGTAGTGGTTGACGAAGACCAGGTCGGCGATCGTCTTGCCGCCGAAGAAGTGGAGGTTCAGCGGCGGCGGGAGCCCGGACCCGGCCCGGGCGTGGTAGGCGCGGTGGGCCGGCGAGCCGGCCAGCAGGCTGACGTTGAGCAGCCGGTCCTGCAGATGCTGCATCGCTCCCCTCCGGTGCGCCGGTCAGGTCCCTTTCACTGTGCGGAGGAGAAAAGCCGCCCGGATGATACAGCCGGGCCGGGCCCGGCGGGGCGGCCCTAGCCGGCCAGGTCCAGGGCCGCGCGGACGATGCTGTCGGCGTCGATCCCGTTGTAGCGATAGAGGTCCTCGGGCGTCCCAGACTGGCCGAACTGCGCCACGCCCAGCGCCACGTGCGGCACCTGGCTGACGGCGGCCAGGAACGACAGCGTGTGCGGGTGCCCGTCCAGGACGGTGACCAGCGGGGTGGCGCGGGCGGCGGGGAACGCCTGCTCCAGGATCCACGGCTCCCCCGGGACCTGGAGCTGCCCCTGCCGGGCGCGCAGGGCCCGGAACAGCAGCCCGGGGCTGGTCACGCACACCACGTCGGCCGGGGTCCCGGCCGCCGCGAGCCGCTCGGCGGCGGCCAGCGCCTCGGGCACGACCGCGCCCATCACCGCGATCGTGACGGCCGGGGCCGCGCTCCCCGGCCCGCCGCTCGCCCCGGCGGAGGCACGGCGCAGCGGGTAGGCGCCGGCCACCACCTGCCGGCGGCGGCGTTCCCGGGCGGCGGGATCGGCCGGGATCGCGGCCAGCTTCTGGCTGACCGGCCGGGTGGACAGCCGCAGGTAGGCCGAGCTGCCGTCCGGGCGGCCGAGCCGGGCCAGGCTGGCCAGCAGGCACCATTCGGTGTCGAGCGCGAACGCGGGCTCATAGGAGATGCACCCGGGCTGCTCGATCCCGATGGACGGGGTGGTGATCGACTGGTGCGCGCCGCCCTCGGGGGCCAGGCTGACCCCGGACGGCGTGCCGACCAGGATCGACTGCCCGCCGGCGTAGATGCCGAACGACCACGGTTCCAGCGCCCGTTCGACGAACGGGTCGTACAGCACGCCGATCGGGAACAGCGGCTGGCTCCACCGGCTCCAGGTCGCGCCGAGCTCGCCGATCAGGCCGACCAGGTTGCCTTCGGCGATGCCGAGTTCGATGTGCTGCCCGGTGGGCTTCTCCCGCCAGTGCAGGATGGTCTCGGCGTCGTCGGCGAACCAGTCGGTCCGCTCCCGGGCCGACCACACGCCCACCTTGTTCACCCAGCCGCCGAGGTTGGTGCTCGAGCTGACGTCCGGGCTCACCGTCACCACCCGCGCGGCCGCCGCCGGCGCCTGCCTGGTCAGGTCGAGCAGGGTCCGGCCGAGCGCCGCCTGGGTGGTGGCGGTCCCGGTCGGCGTGCGGCCGAGGTCCGGCGGCACGACCGGCGGCAGCCGCGGCGGCGGGACCGCGCGGCGCAGCCGCCCGGCGGCCTGCTCGCACAGCTCACCGGACGGGCTGTCCGGCGCCGCCCGCCGCCACGGCTGGCCCGGGTCGGTGCCGAGCTGGGCCGCGAGCTCGCCGAGCTGGGCCTCGGTCAGCAGCGCGGAATGGTTCTGCGGGTGACCCTCGACGGCCAGCCCGTAGCCCTTGATCGTGTAGGCCAGGATGACCGTCGGCCGGGTGTCGTCGATGGCCCGGTAGGCCTCGTCCAGGGAACTGAGGTCGTGCCCGCCGAGGTTGCGGATGGCGCGGAGCAGCTCGTCGTCGTCCAGCCCGGCCACCAGGGAGGCCAGCGACTCGTCCGCGCCCGGCAGGCGGCGGCGCAGCTCGTCCGGGTCGCAGCGGAGCAGCCGCTGGTACTCCGGGTTGGGCATGGCGTCGATCCGGTCGCGCAGCGCCTGCCCGCCCGGCCGGGCGAACAGCTCCTCGAGCAGCCGGCCGTACTTCAGCGTGATGACCTGCCAGCCAGCCGCGGTGAACATCCCCCGCAGCCGGTCGGCCGCCATCAGCGGGACCACCCGGTCCAGCGACTGCCGGTTCACGTCGACGACCCAGACGACCTCGCCCAGCTCGGCCACGCCGGGGTCGACGATGGCCTCCCAGACCGCGCCCTCGTCGAGTTCGGCGTCACCGAGCAGCGAGTACTGCCGTCCGAGGGCTCCGGGGGCGCCGCCGGCCTCGTCCGCGAACCGGCCGTTCAGGTACCGGCGGGCGACCGCACCCCAGATCGGGGCGGTCGCGCCGATGCCGACGGACCCGGTGGAGTAGTCGACCGGGTCGGGATCCTTGACCCGGCTCGGGTAGCTCTGCAGGCCGCCGAACGCGCGCAGCGTCGGCAGGTACGACTCGTCGAGCTCGCCCAGCAGGTAGTTGATGGCGTGCAGCACCGGCGAGGCGTGCGGCTTGACCGACACCCGGTCGTCCGCGCGCAGGTGCCGGAACCACAGCGAGGTCATGATCGAGACCATCGACGCCGAGGACGCCTGATGACCGCCGACCTTCAGGCCGGTCGGGTTGGGGCGGACCCGGTTGGCGTGGTCGACGATCGCGGTCGCCAGCCAGAGGACCCGCTCCTCGATCTCGCGGAGGGCCCGGTCGGTGCTGCGGTCGGC
>JAJKHX010000249.1 GCA_021154785.1 Nocardiopsis sp. | reverse complement strand
CAGATCGACGCCGACGGCGGGCGGGCGCTGGTCATCCGGGCCGACAACGCCGATCCCGCCGCGGTCACCGCGGCGGTGGAGCAGACCGTGCGGGTGCTGGGCCGGCTCGACATCCTGGTCAACAACGCGGGCATCTTCACCGGCGGGCCGCTGGAGGAGATGACAACCGGGCAGGCGGACCGGCTGTGGTCGGTCAACGTGCGAGCCGTGTTCATTGCCTCCCAGGCGGCCGCCCGGCACATGGGCGAGGACGGGCGGATCATCACGATCGGCAGCGCCCTGGCCGAGCGGGTCCCGGCGCCCGGCATGACGCTGTACGCGATGACCAAGGCGGCGCTGACCGGCCTGACCAAGGGCCTGGCCAGGGACCTCGGCCCGCGCGGTATCACCGCCACCGTGATACACGGCGGCCTGATCGACACCGACATGAACCCTGCCGGCGGCCCGGCGGCTGAGTTCCTCAGCGGCGTCACGGCCCTCGGCCGCTACGGCGGCGCCGGGGACATCGCCGCCGCCGTCGCCCACCTGGCCGGTGAGGGAGGCCGGTACATCAGCGGGACGGCGGTCACGGTCGACGGCGGGTTCGCCGCCTGACCAGACTCGGTATCGGCGGTCCCGGACCGATCCTTCTCGGCGGTCCGGCGAGTCTGCCTTGGCGTTGGTATCTCCATCGCGATAGGAGGACATGGCCATGGCGCAGCGAGCCGGCGCGACGCTGGATTCCGCAGAGTTCGCCACCCAGACCGAGCCGTTCCGGCGTGAGCTGCTGGCACACTGCTACCGGATGCTCGGCTCGGTAGACGAGGCCGAGGACCTGGTCCAGGAGACCTACCTGCGGGCCTGGCGGTCCCATGGCGGGTTCGAGGGCCGGTCGTCGGTGCGGACCTGGCTGTATCAGATCGCCACCAACGCCTGCCTGACCGCCGTCCAGCGCCGTGCCCGGCGGCCGCTGCCGTCCGGCCTCGCCGGCCCCGGCGGCGACCCGTCGGCACCGGCCGGCGCGGGCCGGGAAGCCGCGTGGCTGCAGCCGGTTCCCGACGCGCTAGTGACACCGGAATCCGACGATCCCGCGGCTGTCGCGGTCTCGCGGGAAAGCCTGCGGCTGGCGCTCATCGCCAGCCTGCAGTACCTGCCGCCGCGGCAGCGGGCGGTACTGATCCTGCAGGAGGTGCTGGGCTTCCCGGCCGCCGAGGTCGCCGGGATGCTCGGCATGACGACGACGGCGGTGAAAAGCGCACTGCAGCGCGCCCGTGCCAGGCTCGAGCGGGCGCTGCCGGCCGCCGACCAGCTCACCGAGCCCGCCGAGCCCGAGGTCCGCGCGCTACTCGAGGGGTACATCGCCGCGTTCGAGAACTCCGACGCGGAAGCCCTGAAGCGCCTGCTGCGCCGGGACGCCATGCTCGAGCTGCCGCCGTCCCCGACCTGGTTCACCGGCGGCGAGGCGATCACGCACGCGGTGGCGGGCCTCGGGTCGCGCGGCGACTGGCGGATGCTTCCGACGGCGGCGAACGGGCAGCCCGCCGCGGCGGCCTACCTGCGCGGCGCCGACGGCGTCTACCGCGCGTACGCGATCGTGGTGCTCACCGCGACCACCACGGGTATCGCCAGGCTAGTCGTATTCGGCGACACCGAGCTGTTCCCGGTCTTCGGCTTCCCGCCGGTTCTGCCGCCCGCGCCCGCGGCCTCGCGGTGAGCCGGTCACACGACCGCTGCCCGGGCCAGCCGCGCCAGCCGGCGTGCTGACATACGGGCAAGGACATGCCAGGCAGCGAACCATCCCTCAGCCCTGCCCGAGTCGTGCCCCCCATCGCAGACGCGACCGGCCGCCCAGCCCGTATACCTGCATTGCGGCCGCGTGCGGCAATACCCGCACATGCCGCGAATCGGTGTTTTCAGTTGGTGGCTATGGCTGAACACCTGGCGTCGGAGGCTGCCCGCCTGGTCGTTGCGGCCGGCAGCGTCCTGGCAGGCGCCTGGAGGGCTTGGGGTGGTTACTCGATGATCCCTCGCCAGGCTCCTGCGCTGCGGAAGTTGATATGCGTCCCGCGCCGGGGGGTTGGCAGACGGGGCACGGGTATAACAAGGCTCGCCGGCGATGCTCCCTCAAGGTGACCGCGCCGGCGGCACAGCCAGGTCACTTCAGTGCCGGCGGCCGCGGCGGCCAGTTCATCCCGAAGGAGATTTCTGGTCGGCGGGCCGGCGACGTGCGGCGAGCCTTCGGCGGCCGCCGCTAGTACGGACCGCTGTCCGCGTCGAGTAAGGAGGAGCCGATGACCACCGCCACGATCAGCCCATGGCCCCTCGTCCGCAAGGGCGACCAGCACCATCCCGTCGAGACCCTGCAGCACCTGCTACGTGCCCGCAGCCACAACGTCACCGTGGACGGCATCTTCGGGCCCGGCACCGACGCCGCCGTCCGCGCCTTCCAGCAGCAGAAAGGCCTGGCCGTCGATGGCATCGTCGGCCCCGCCACCTGGTCGGCGCTGATCATCACGGTCAGGCAGGGCAGCCAGGGCGACGCCGTCCGCGGGGTCCAGGAGGAGTTCCGGTTCCGCAACCTGTCCGGCAACCCGGGCCAGGGCGTGCAGGTCGACGGGATCTTCGGGCCCAAGACCGAAGCCGCTGTCCGCGGCTTCCAGCAGGCCCTGCACCAGGAGATCCCGTCGGTCACCATCGACGGCGGCGTCGGCCCCGTCACCTGGCAGGCCCTGGTCAGCGGGATGCTCTCGTTCTGACCGGGGAGCCGATCCGGACGGTCGAGCAGGCAGCCGGATAACTTGCTCACAGCCAAAGTGCGGCTCGATGAACTCACTCAGCTGCCGCTCTCAGGGCGTCGGCTGCTGCCCGGACCGATCTGCCGGGATCGTTCTGCCAGACTTGATCACATGACCGGGCGGCCGCGTGGCGGGCCAGTCGTCACGACGTGGAGGGGATCGGATCACATGACGGAAACGCTGGAGCAGGTCAGCGGCTTGCTGCATGAGGCGGGCGAGACTCATCATCGTGTGTACCGGATCGTCGACGGAGCTGACGATGACTGGGCCTCCTGGTACGCGCAGTGGCTCATCGACTTGTCCGAGCTGCCGGACCTGCTGGGCGCCAGGCCGGTGCGCAGCGAGCTGGTCTACCTGCTCGTCAGCCTGGACAAGCAGTACACGGCCGAGGCTCCCGGCGAACCGTGGCAGACTTGGTACGCACGCCAGATCCTGCGCCATTTCCAGCCATCAGGCAGCTGAGACCGCCGCGCACGCCGCACGGCCTAGCGAAAGCAACATCCGGTCGCTGCGGCCGGCACTGCTGGCACTGCGGCGGCGGTGCCGCTGGCGTGGCGGCCGCTGGCCGGGCAGCGCGCCGTGGCGGGGATCGAACCGGTCCAGTTCGCGCTGGCAGGCATGAACGCCCACATCAATCACGACTTGCCGATCGCGGTGGTCAGCACCTGCACGGCGCTGGCTACCGCGCCCGGCGCCGGCTCGCATTTCGCTGACTACCAGAAGGTCGGCCAGCTGCTGGACGCCGCCGGGCAGTCCGTCCGGCAATCGTTCGAGTCCGCCGCGGAACTGGCCGTCGACCGCCACCTGGCCGCGGTGGCCAACCTGATTGCCAGCTGGACGATCACCAGCGCCCGGGATCTGGCCTGAAATAATTGCCTGCTGCTGTGGGCAGTACGCGATGACCCGATCGCGCGGGGCTGTTCCTCGGCATCCTGGCCACCTCAACCGCCCTGGCAAGCTGCTGCTCGTGGCGGTCTGACACCGCCCAGCGAGCCAGAGCAGAGCCCTTCCAGCACCCTGCAGGCCGTACATCGACCTGAGCCCATCCCGCCGTCGCCGCTTCTCCCGATAACGAGTGCTGAGTAACCGCATAATTATGCGCCGAGTTGCATGTCGCTTACGGCGGGAAGATCGTCGGATCCACTTCACCGTTCTTATCCGGGACGCGCCGATTCCGGGCGGCGAACGGCTGCGTCGCCCGTGTGCGTGACAGTGCGCAGATTTACCAGTTACGGGCGGCTTCTCTCATCGGGAGTGGCGTATTTTCCGGTGTGGCGGAGCCAGTCTCGTCGCCGCGTCCAGGTGGTGTTGCGGCTGGCACCCGATGTTTCCCGGGCCAGATTACGACGCTGTTGTCCCTGATGTTCTCGCTGTTGAAGATGCCCGTCGCTGGCGGTACATTTCCCCGGTGGGGGAAGAGCCGGCCATTGTGGTGGAGCGCCGTAAGGAGCTTACTTATCTTCTGTGCCAGGCTGCTGAGCTTGAGCATGCTCTGATGTGCCAGTACCTCTACGCCGCGTTCAGCCTCAAGAGCACAGCGGGTCCCGGTCTTCGGGTCGGCCAGCTGGAAGCCGTCGAACGCTGGCGCCGGGTGCTCTTCGCCATTGCCGGAGAGGAGATGCTGCATTGGGCCATGGTCCAGAACTTGCTCACGGCCGTCGGGTCTGCCCCGTATGTGAGCCGGCCCCACATGCCGCACCAGGCAGGGGGTTACCCGCCGGGGGTGCAGCTTCGCCTGCTCCCCTTCGGCGAGGCGGCGTTGCAGCACTTCGTGTACCTGGAGCGGCCGGAAGGGGTGGAGCGCGCGGATGCGGAGGGCTTCCAACCTGCCGGGCCGCCGCCGCCGCCGATGCGCCCCGAGGAAGTCGTGCCCCGGGGCCAGGACTTCGCCACACAGGGCCACTTGTACCGTTCCATCGAGAGGGGCTTCGCCCGCCTGGCTGACAGGCTGGGCGAGGACCGGCTGTTCATCGGGCCGGCGTTCCAGCAGGCCGGCGAGGCTGCCTTCGGCTGGCCTGACCTGGGGCCCATCACAAGCCTGGAGGGCGCCAACCGGGCGCTGGAGCGCATCGTGGAGCAGGGAGAGGGGGCGACCGGGGACTGGGCGGCCGCCCATTACGGCCGCTTCCTCGGGGTGCTTGAGGGCTACCTGGCGATGCGCAACACCGATCCGGGCTTCGAACCAGCCCACCCGGTCGCGGCTGCCGGAATGAGAGCGGTGGAGGGGATCGAGCCAGCTGTCTATATCACCGACCCTGCCACCGGCGGGTGTTCTGACCTGTTCAACGCCGTGTATGAGCTCGTGCTGCAGATGATCGCGCGCTACTTCGCCTTCGGTCACGAGACGCCCGGGCAGCGCCAGGTCCTGGCCCGTGTCGCCGTTGACCTGATGTTCCAGGCCATCAAGCCGCTTGGCCTCCTGCTTGCCCGCCTGCCGGTAGGACCCGATCACCCCGGTGCCACGGCGGGAGCTAACTTCCAGCTTCCCTACCGGGCTAACTTCCTGCTCCCTCACCGCCGGTCGGCGTGGCTCCGCTTCGCCGAGCGCCTCGACGAGCTGGCCGTCTTCGCCGTCGGCCTCCATCCGCCCGGGGGAGAAGACGTGGTGGCGGCGGTGTCAGCGGCGCTGGGGCGGATGGCCTTGGACCTGACAGCTCACGTCGAGGCGGTGTGACGCCGGTCCCGCTCGGTGGGCCCGAGCCCGCCAAGGCGGGGACAGGCAGGGTGCCGCTGCGGCCAAGACCGCCCGTGCAGGTCACGACCACGGTCTGGCCTCGCTGTGTCGCCTCGCGGCATCATCGCACAAGTTCGAAGGGTCAGCCATCCCGAGTATGCCCTGGTCGGGGACGGGAAACGGTGGTAGGTGAGCCGGGCATCGGGT
>JAJKHX010000248.1 GCA_021154785.1 Nocardiopsis sp. | reverse complement strand
GCGTCACCGCCGCCACCCTGCACGCCCTGGCGGGCCTGCCCGCCCCGCCCGGCGCCGTCCACCGGCTGGCCGCCGCTGTTGCCTCCGGCGCCGGCACCCGGGTCGCCACCGCGGTCCCGCCCGCCGCCCGCGCCGCCGTCACCCACGCCGCCCACGCGGGCACCGCCAGCGGGCTCAACGACGTCCTGCTCGCCGCGGCCGCGTTCGCCGCGCTCGGCGCGATAGCCGGCTTCGCCTTCGGGCCCGACCCAGCCAGGAAGGCGCCGCCCAGCCCCGTCCCCGGCGGACTGTCCGCCCAGCCGGCCCCCGCCCGGCAGCCGGCCGCGCCCGAAACAACAGCGCCATGACATCCCGGCGGTCAGGTGCCGGGGGCGCTGGGTGCCTGGCCGCCGTTAAGCCATTGCAGGTAGGACTGGGAGTAATCGGTGGCCAGTTCCATGCCGCCGGGCAGGGGCGGGGCGAAGACGAGCGCGGCGGTGGCCTCGAGTTCGGTGCGCAGCTGGCTGGCCGGGCCGGTCGCCTCGAACCCCAGGGTCCACCAGGTCTGGCCGCCCGCGCTCATCTCGGTGAGCTCCACCTCGCAGTTGACCTCCTCGCCCCAGCCCCGTAGGCGGTCCGCGCGTTGCCCGCTAGCTGCCGAGAACTGGCGTCTCACCTTGCGCACCGGGCACCAGCCCGGCAGGCCGGCGCCGCCCGGACAGGGCGGGTCACAGGGAAACGACCATTTGTCCCATGACTCCAGGCGGCCGCGGGCGCGCCCGGCCACCTGCAGGGTTCCCGGGCTGCCCTGGTATACCTTCACCTCGAGTGCCTTGCCCTGGCGGAGCTTGACCGACATCCCGCCTAGTTGCGGATCTGTCAGGTAGATGTCCTCGCGTGATTCCACCGTGGCCGGGAAGCGTGCGAACCACCCGGTCAGTGCGGGCCCTGGCTGGCCGGGCAGGATCCACCGCACTTCCAGGCTGCGCATGGGTTCGGGCCGCGGACGGGCTCCTGTCAGGCGCGGGGAGGGCCAGGGGCCGGCGCTTTCTGCGGCGGCCGACGCCACTGCGCCGTGCGAGAGGGGGGTTGCGGGAAGTTGTTCGAGACTGGCGCCTTTAGGTTCGGGCAGGAGCGTGACCGTGACGAGCAGGCCCAAGACCGAAACCGCCGCCACCACGGCGCTGACCTTGGCCAGACCTAGCGCCGGCAGCAGCGCGGTGAGGGCGTAGGTGCCGATGAAGGCACCCAGCTTGCCGGCGGCCGCGGCGATGCCGTGGCTGGTGGTCCGCACCCGCACCGGGAAGATCTCAGCCGGGTAGACGAAGGTGGTGGTGTTGGGGCCGAACTGGGCGAAGAAGTAGGTCACGCCGAACAGCAGCAGGAACGGCGCCAGTGTCGTGGTGGCGCCGGGCACCAGCCACAGGCCCGCGAAGGCAGCGGCTATCACCGCGAAGCCGGTGGCCTGCAGCGCCCGCCGACCGATCTTGTCGATAGTGGCGGCCGCCAGCAGGTAGCCGGGCAGCGCCGCGACGGCGAAGATGGCCAGCGTCCAGGCTGTGATTCCGAGCAGGCTGGCGTGCGGGTCGGCCAGCCTGACGATCAGCGGGCTGCAGATGGTATTGCCGTAGTAGACGAAGTCGAACAGCAACCAGGCCAAGCTGGCGCCGATCAGCCAGCGCAGCAGCTGCCGTTCGGCCAGCACGCCGCGGATCCCGGTGGCCTTGCGGGCGCGGGCCGCCCGCTCGGCGGCTTCCCTCGCCTCCATCTGGGCGAGCAGGAATCGCGGGGTTTCCCTGATCCGGCGCCGCAGCCAGAACACCGCCAGCGCCGGAATCGCGCCGGCCGCGAGCATGATCCGCCATGTCAGGTCCTGGCTGATGCCCATGCTCAGCAGGCCGATGGCGACCAGGGGCCCCACCACCAGCCCGGCGCCTTGCATCGAGAACACCAGCGCGACCATCCGCCCCCGGTGGCGGCGCGCCGCGTACTCGCTCATGATCGTCGCGCTGACCGGGTAGTCCCCGCCGATGCCGAACCCCAAGATCGCGCGGAACCCGATCAGCCACCAGATGCCGGGCGCGAAGGCTGACGCGACCGCGCCGCCGGCCATCACGAGCACCTCGTAGCCGTAGATCTTCCGCCGCCCGAACTTGTCGGCAATATGACCGAAGAAGACCGCTCCGGCCGCCGAGGTGAGCAGCGCCAGCGAGGTCAGCAGTGACTTCTGGTAACTGTCGACATGCCACTCAGAGACGATCATCGTGGCGGCGACGCCGATGATGAACAGGTCATAGGCGTCGGTGAAGAACCCCATGCCCGAGGTGACCAAGATTTTCCAGTGTTCCCGGCTGGTCGCCGCTTCATCCATCTGAGCGAGCAGCTCGCGGCTGATCTCGGCGTCCCGAGCCGAGTCCGCAGTCCGGTTGACCGGATCGGGCATCGCGCCCTCCCTTGATCTTGGTCACGATCAGGTAACAGCGTGCGATTGAAGTCCCCGAATGGTCATCCGGGCATGCGCCGCGACAGGTGAACTTTAGGTGAACTCCTTACAGATCCGAGGCTTCGGATAGGCGGCTCGTTCTGGTCTCCCCCGGTAGTGGCCCGCGCTGATACCAGCGTGTCCACGGGCTCGACGGGCCGCCAGGACTGGGACTGTGGAAATGAGCACAGACCCCGATCTAGGAGCGCGTCATGGTCACTATCCGTCTTCATCTCAAGGTGCACGGCCAGGGCCCCGGCCAGGCCCAGTCATGAACCAGGCCGGGAACCTCACCTACGACGTGTTCGTCAACGACCCGCCGCCCCAGGACGGTTTTCTTCCGAACGGGGAGCCGAAGCGGTTCTCTCCCATGGCCAGCACGCTGATCTACGGAAACGAGGACGCGGTCCTCACCGACCCCGGCTTGACGGAAGATCAGGCGCACGTGCTCGGCGACTGGGTGGCCGGCCAGGGCCGGAACGTGACGGACATCTTCATCACCCACGGCCACGGCGATCACTGGTTCGCCGCCGGCCTGCTGGCCGAGCGGTTCGGGGCCCATGTCGTCGCCTCCGCGGGCACGATCACGCAGATGCACGGCAGCGTGGCTACGCGGCCGCTGCTCTGGGACAAGCTGTACCCGGGGATGATCCCGCCGTCGGCCGTCACCGCGGTGACGGTCCCAGGCAACCGCTTCAGACTCGAGGGACACGACTTGGTCATCGTCGAGGTCGGCCACACCGACAGCGACGACACCAGCGTCCTGCACGTCCCGGACCTGGAACTAGTCGTGGCCGGCGACGCCATCTACAACGGGGTCCACATGTACCTCGGGCAGAGCGCGGTCGGCGGCTTCGGGCCCTGGCGGGACGCGATCGGCAGGGTCGAGGCGCTCGAGCCCCGGCACATCGTGACCGGCCACCAGAACAGCCAGCTCGACGACGACGCCAAGCGGACGATCGCGGAGACCCGGCACTACCTGGATGACGCCGAGGAGCTGCTCCGGACCGAGAACACGCCAACCGGCTTCTTCAACGCCAAGATCGCGAGATACCCGGACCATCTCGGGCGGCTGATCCTGTGGGTGAGCGCTAGAGCGCTATACGGCGTCCGCGAGCATCCCGGAGAGAAGCCCGCCCAGATCACCCTCAGCTCCTGGCTCTGACCCGCGCCAGAATTTTTGGCCGCCGGGCTGCCAGACTACGGCTATGTCCTCTATGTCCCCGCTGGCCGGTGCGGACGTCCAGGCACTGCTGGCTGATGCGGCGGGGCGGGCCGGGCGCTACCTGGCCGACCTCGATGAGCGCCCGGTCGCCCCGGGCGGTGCGGCGCTGGCCGGGCTGGCCCGGTTCGACGAGCCGTTGCCGGAAGTGACGGGAGATCCGGCCGCGACGCTGGCCTTGCTCGACGAGGCGGGATCGGCGGCCACCGTGGCGAGTGCGGGCGGCCGGTATTTCGGGTTCGTCATCGGCGGCTCCCATACAGTCGCGGTGGCGGCGGGCTGGCTGGCCACGGCGTGGGATCAGGACGCGGCGCTGCCGGTGATGTCGCCGGTGTCCGCCCGCCTGCATGAGGTGGTGACCGGATGGCTGGCCGGCCTGCTCGGCTTGCCGGCCGGGACCGCGGCGGTGTCCGTGTCCGGGGCATCCATGGCCAATACCACCGCCCTGGCCGCCGCGCGCGATCACCAGCTGGCCCGGGCCGGCTGGGACGTGCAGGCCGACGGGCTGTTCGGGGCACCGGAACTGACCGTGGTCATCGGGGAGTACGCCCATTCCACGGCGGTCAGGGCCCTGGGCCTGCTGGGGCTGGGACGGAACCGGGCGCGCCGGGTCCCGGCCGATGATCAAGGGCGGATGCGCGCCGATTGCCTCCCCGAGGACGTGACCGGCCGGTGGTGATCTGCGCGCAGGCCGGCGAGGTGAACACCGGCGCCTTCGACCCCTTCCCCGCCATCGGCGAGTGGGCCCGGCGGCATCAGGCGTGGATGCATGTCGATGGCGCGTTCGGCCTGTGGGCCCTGACGGATCCGTCGCGTTCTCACCTGACCGCTGGCCTGGCCGAAGCCGACTCCTGGGCCACGGACGGGCACAAGTGGCTCAATGTCCCCTACGACTGCGGCATCGCCCTGGCCCGGCGCCCCGGCGACCTCCGCCGCAGCTTCACCGCGGCCGCTGGCTACCTGCCCCCCGATACCGGTTTCGAGGCTGCCAATCTCACGCCCCAGTCCTCGCAGCGCACCCGGCAGGTCGAGGTGTGGGCGGTCCTGCGCACGCTCGGCAGGCAGGGCGTGACCGATCTCATCACGCGCACATGCCGCCATGCTCAGACGATGGCCGCTTACCTCAGCCAGGCGGGCCTGGAGGTGCTGAACGACGTCGTGCTCAACCAGGTGCTCGTCCGGGCGGCCACCGACGACCACACACGGGTCCTCATCGCGGCCGTCCAGCAGGACGGGACGTGCTGGTGCGGGCCGACCGTGTGGCAGCACCGCCCGGCCATGCGCATCAGCGTCTCCGGCTGGGCCACAACCGCCGAGGACATCAGGCAAAGCGCAGACGCCATCATCGCCGCCGCTCAGCTCCCGGCCCCCGGAGGCGGATCGGACTAGGCCGGTTATCCGCCGGTACGTCACAATGCTGAGGTGGACCCATACTCCGCAGCGGAGCGGCCGGGTCGTGCGACGAGGCTGACCGGCCGCGACGGCGAGCGCAACGTGCTAGACCGGCTAGTCGGCGCGGTCCGGGCCGGCGAGAGCCGGGTGCTGGTGGTGCGCGGCGACCCGGGCGCGGGCAAGACGGTGCTGCTGGATTACCTGGCCGGACGGGCACGCGGATGCCGGATAGCGCGGGCGGCCGGCGTTCAGTCGGAGATGGAGCTGGCCTTTGCCGGATTGCATCAGCTGTGCGCCCCGCTGCTGGACCACCTCGACCGGATTCCGGTGCCGCAGCGCGATGCGCTGCGGACCGCGCTCGGCCTGGCCGCGGGCCCGCCGCCGGACCGGTTCCTGGTCGGGCTGGCCGTGCTCAGCCTGCTCTCCGAGGTGGCCGGAGGCCAGCCGCTGATCTGCCTGATCGACGACGAGCAGTGGCTGGACCAGGCCACGGCGCTGACGCTCGGGTTCGTGGCGCGGCGGCTGGCCGCCGACCCGGTCGCGCTAGTGTTCGCGACCCGCGATCCCGGCGCCGAACTGGCCCGGCAACCCGAGCTGGTGGTAGCCGGGCTGAAGGACGACCACGCCCGGACGCTGCTGGACTCGGCCCTGGCCGGACCGCTGGACGCGCGGGTCCGCGACCTGATCATCGCCGAGACCAGGGGCAACCCGCTGGCGCTGCTGGAGCTGCCGCGCGGTCTGACCCCCGCCGAGCTGGCCGGCGGTTTCGGCCTGCCTGCCGTCACGCCCCTGACCAACCGGATCGAGGCCAGCTTCGGCCGTCAGCTGGACGCCCTGCCAGCTCAGACCCGGCGGTTGCTGCAGCTGGCCGCGGCCGACCCGTCCGGCGACCGGGCGCTGGTGTGGCGGGCCGCCGAGCGCCTTGGCATCGGTGTCCAGGCGGGCACGCCGGCCATAGAGGCCGGACTGGTCGAGTTCGACGGCCAGGTGCGGTTCCGGCATCCGCTGACCCGTTCGGCCGCCTACCGGTCGGCGCCACTGGCCGAGCGGCAGCAGCTGCACGCGGCGCTGGCGGAGGTGACCGACCCGCAGCTCGATCCTGACCGGCGGGCCTGGCATCTGGCTCAGGCCGCGCCCGACCGGGACGAAGAGGTTGCCACCGAGCTGGAGCGGTCGGCGGACCGGGCGCAGGCACGGGGCGGCGTGGCCGCGGCGGCCGCGTTCTTGGAGCGTGCGGCGCTGCTGACCGGCGACCCGGCGCGGCGGGCCGGACGGGCGCTGGCCGCCGCCCAGGCCAAGGTGCAGGCCGGAGCCTCCGGCGCCGCCCAGGGCCTGCTGGCCATAGCGGAGACCGGGCCGCTCAGCGACCTGGAGCAGGCGCGCCTGGAGCTGGTGCGGGCCCGGCTCGCGTCCGCGACCAGCCGGGACGCCGAGGCCCCGCTGCTGTTGCTGCGGGCGGCCGAACGGCTGGAGCGGATCGATATCGGCCTGGCCCGCGCCACCTACCTGGACGCGGTGGCGGCGGCGATGTTCGCCGGCCGGCTGGCCAGCCCCGGTGGCAGCACCATGGATGTGACCCGCGCCGCGGCGGCGGCACCCCGGCCGCCGGGCCGGCCGCGCCCGCCCGATCTCCTGCTTGACGGCCTGGCCGCGCTCTACAACCAGGGATACGCGGCCGCCGTGCCGCTGCTGCGGCAGGCGCTGGCCGCCGCCGATTCGGGCACGCCTTCCGACGAGGAGCCGCACTGGCTGTGGCTGGCCTGCGTCGTGGCGTCCCACGTGTGGGACGACGAGCGCTGGGAGCTGCTGTCCCGGCGCTATATCGAGCTGGTCCGGAAGATGGGCGCGCTGGCCGAGCTTCCGCTAGCGCTGGACCGGCGGGCACGCCCGCTGCTGTTCGCCGGTGAGCTGGCCGCCGCGGCCGCGCTGCTGGACGAGACCCGGACGGTCGAAGCGGCCACCGGTAACCCCCCGTGGCGTTACGGTGAGCTGAGCCTGGCCGCGTTCCGCGGTAACGAGGCCAGCGCGGCCGCGCTGATCAGCTCGATCATGGCGGACGTGACCCAGCGCGGTGAGGGATACGGGATAACGGCCGCCGAGTGGGCGAACTCGGTACTCGGCAACGGCCTGGGCCGCCCCCGGGACGCCATGGCCGCCGCGGAACGGGCCACCGGATACCCGGGCGACATGGGCTTTTCGAAGTGGGCCCTGGTAGAGCTGGTCGAGGCGGCCGTGCACAGCGGGATGACCGAGACCGCGGCCGGGGCCTACCGCCGGCTCACGGCGATGACCGGCCCGGCCGGCACCGACTGGGCGCTGGGACTGGCGGCACGGTCGCGCGCGCTGCTCAGCGACGGTGACGAGGCCGAGGGCTGCTACCGGGAGGCGCTCGACCGGCTGGGCCGGACCCGGCTCCGGGTGGAGCTGGCCCGCGCCCACCTGCTGTACGGGGAATGGCTGCGCCGGGCCGGCCGCCGCACCGACGCCCGGCTCCAGCTCCGGACCGCGCACGAGATGCTGGACGCCATGGGCCTGGCCGCCTTCGCCGAACGGGCCCGGCGCGAGCTGGCCGCCACCGGCGAGACGGTGCGCGCGCGCACCGTCGAAACGATCACCGTGCTGACCGCGCAGGAGGCTTGCATCGCCCGGCTGGCCAGCGACGGCCGCACCAACGCGGAGATCGGCGGCCAGCTGTTCCTGTCCGTGCGCACGGTCGAATGGCACCTGCGCAAGACCTTCATCAAGCTGGGCATCGGCTCCCGACGCGAGCTGCGCACCGCGCTGGACTACCTCGGGCCGGACCGCCCGGCGGCCTAGGTGCGCTGGAAGTGGACGAATCGGAGGACATGTGTCAGTGCTCCTCTCCGAGCCATCTCAGCGCCGATAGCGACGGCAGGAAGAAGTACTCGCCGCCGCGCAGGACGTTGAAGGTCTCGATGCCGTGGATGCGGCGCCGCACGGGTTCGCGGGGGATGGTGAAGGTGGCGCCGTCCTGCTGCAGGCCGACATTGGGGTCGCGTTCTTCGCCCAGGTTCATGAAGTTGCCGTTGTTGATCCACTCCTGCTGCAGGAATTCCAGGGTGGCCATCGCCTTGGCGGCGAGCAGTTCCCGCTCCGGCCCGGTCTGGCCGTGCTCGCGCAGGAAGCGGTTGAACGTCCCGACGCGCGACTGGTACTTACGCAGCCCGGCGAACGTGCCGTTGCGTCCCAGCACGTCGGGCACCGGCATCGGGAGCGGCACGCCGGCCTCGCCGGGATAGCCCAGGATGAACTCGCCGGCCTTGATCGCGGGTCCCTGGCCAGGCAGCGGGTCGACGCCGCTGCCGTCGATGGCGGGCTGGCCGATCGAGTCCTTGTAGCCCAGCGGGTTGAGGTCGCCCGGCTGGGCGCCGAAGTCCTGCGTCAGCAGCACGGTGAGGCCGGGAAAGCCCTCGTACTGCTGCCGGGCCATCTCCATGGTCTGGCGCCAGGTGTGTTCGGAGTCGCTGAAGACGCTGACCCCGATGTGGATGAGCCCGCTCCCGAACGGCGCGTCCCAGTGCTCCGGGGCGTTGTCCCCGTCGTCGAGAAGCTGGCCGGCCCGCGCGGCCATCCCGGCCCGGAACGCTTCCGGGAAGCTGCGTAGCGAGTCCTGCGGCACGCCGAGGGCCACCAGCCCGGCGTAGCTGAGGGCGACCGAGATCCAGGGCTGGCCGGCCTGCCACCAGTCGGCGGCCGAATCGACGTGCGGAGCCAGCCTGCGCAGGAACGCGCGGCCGGCCTGCGCGTCCGCCACGTGGAGCATGACGTGCGTGCCGTAATACGGCTCGGGCCGGTAACGCAGCACCGCCGCCTGGATGTCGTCGAGGTCAACGGTGACCGGCGCGCGCGGAAGGGCAGCGCCGAGGCGATCGATAAGTGTCATGGCGTTCTTCTCCCGGAATGACATGAGCCGGCTCGTCGGGGGGCAGCCTGCGGAACTGACGCCCCGCAGACTGCCCCGGTGATCGCGCTAGTTGCCGATCGTGTCCAGGAGCTGGTCCACCGCCTGGCCGATGCGCCGCAGCCGCCGCGTCTCGGCCACCGTCAGGTCATTGGCGACGTACCAGCCCTCCGCCGTGACCTGGTACTTCGCGAGGTAGTCCTTCGCCTGCGGGCTGCGGATTCCCGGCCAGCCCTCCCAGGCGGAGTCGATGATGTCCAGGAAGTCGGGGATCTTCGTCGCGAAGTCGTCGATATAGGCGTCCCAGTCGCCGTCGTAGGCGGTGGCGAAGAGCATCCTGGTGTCGTTGTCCAGGAACACGAAGCGCATGTCGTGGACGGTGCCGACGTCGTCCGCGCCGGCCAGGTTGCCGCCGAACAGCTGCAGGAACGTGCGCAGCCGCCGGGCTCCGCCGGGCGCGAAGGGGACGATGATCGTCAGCTCCGAGACCTTGCCCAGCCGGCTCCCGACCCGGCCGGCGCTCTCCACCGGCGGCGGCTTCTGGGACGCGTCCGACGCCAGCCGGCTGAGGACCTTCTCCAGCGCCCTCTTGCCCACTTCCGGGGCGTCAGCGAACAGTTCCCGCAGCTGGCTAATCTTCTGCTCGGCGGTCATGTCCGCTTGGGGTGCGGTCGCCGTCGGTGTTTCCGTTGCCATCCGAGTCATTTCCTTTCCGTTGTTTCGGGCGGCCGGCGTGTCAGCCGGCGGTCCAGAACGAGCAGTGGTGAGTGGCGGCGAAGTCGGTGGTGACCTGCGACTGCAACGGCACGAGCGACAGCACCCTGGTCCCGTTGAACGACGGCCAGGGCAGGGCGCGCGACGACGGGTCGCCGGTGCCGGCG
>JAJKHX010000247.1 GCA_021154785.1 Nocardiopsis sp. | reverse complement strand
GGCTACCGCGACCCGCAGCGACAGCCGCCCCGGCGTGGCGCCGGCCGGATCGAGCCGGACCCGCAGCGACCCGCAGCTGAACCCGGGGATACCCGGGCAGGGCCGGACGCCAAGCAGCCCGGCCGGCCCCGGCTGAGCCAACCTAGGCACCAAACGGGTGCAGCCCGACGCACCCATGACCACGATCACGATCGCGGCCAGAACGCGCCCCGCGCACCTTCGCATCATCAGGCTGGCATCGTCAGGCGCGCCCGGTCGCCGCCCAGGCGAGGGCGCTGATCTCGAAGGGACCGTCGGGCAGCTGCCGCCGGCACTGCTCGCGCAGCGCGTTCCGGTGGTCGTCTTCCAGGGCGGCCAGGTAGGCCCCGGCTGGGCCGACGCCGAGCGTGAACGGCTCCCACCACGACGCGAAATCTGCCTGGCCGACGCGGACGGTGAGCGTGGACGCCTGGATCGCGTCGAGCCCGGCCTGCGCGAAGAGGCCGGCCAGGTGGCCTTCGCGTGCGCCCGCCAGGCCCGACTCGTCGTCGGCGGCCGGGTCGAGCTCCCGCACGGCCCGCCAGAACGCGCTGACCGGCCCGCGCCCGCCCGCGTGATCCCAAACGCAGGCGGCCACGACCCCGCCGGGCCGGGTCACCCGGGCCATCTGCCGCAGGCCGGCCACCGGGTCGGTCATGAAGTGCACGACGAGCTGAGCCAGCGCGGCGTCGAAGGCGTCGTCGGGGAAGGGCAGCGCTTCAGCCGGGGACTGCCGGACGTCGACCCCGGGCAGCCGCTCACGGGTCGCGGCGGCGAAGGACGCCGACGGCTCGACCGCGCTGACCGCGTCCGCGCCCGCCCGGCTCGCCAGCACGGCCGTCAGCGCCCCGGGCCCGCAGCCCACGTCGAGCACTCGCTGCCCGCGGTCGATCCCGGCCAGGTCGGCGAACTGCACCGCGAGCGGCTCGGAGTACCGTCCCATGAACCGCCGGTAGGCGTCCGCGGTGACGTTGAAGCTCACACTGGCCAACCTACCCGGCGTCAGCCCGGCGTCAGCCCGGCGACCTGCCCTGCTCCTGCGGGGCGCCGGCCGGGAGAGCTCAGCGCCGGTATCCGTCGTCGTACCGGGCCGGAGGCAGCTCGTCCGCCGGCATGTCCTCGCGGTAGACCGCCCGCTCCTCGCGCGCGACCGGGATGTCTCGCTGGTAGGCCGGGCGGCGGCTGCGGGTCCAGGGTGCCCACACGACCATCCAGAGCACCACGCCGAGGACGCCGGCGAGCATCAAGATGTCGCCGATCGTGTTGATGTTGATGCCATGGGTAGACACCGTGGAGATCCCGAACCGCAGGATGGCTCCCACCGCGATGAGCGCCAGGCCTGCACCGATCCTCATGGTCACGCATCTCTCCAAGGCAGTCACGGTCGGCCCTTACCACTGCCCTGGGCTCGTCCGGCCAAACAGGTGCCACGAACCGTGCCGTTCCCGGCGTTCCCTGACAAAACTGTGACTGATTTAGGGCTGTGGGTGAGACTGTGCCGGGGAGGGCAGCGGTTTGTGCTGCGCCGCGCGATATGCCGGGCCGATACTTGACCGGTGATCGGTGCTGCGTTCCGGGACACCCTGGCCGACGCCAAGGCCGGCGATGAGGCAGCCTTCACTCGCCTGTTCCGTGACGTGCAGCCGGCCCTGCTCCGTTACCTGCGGCTGATTGCGCCCGATGCCGATGACGTGGCCGGCGACACCTGGCTGCAGGTGGTGGGCGGCCTGGAGCGCTTCCGCGGTGAGGAGCAGGACTTCCGGGCCTGGCTGTTCACCATCGCCCGGCACCGGGCGGTGGATTCCGGGCGGTCGCGGGCCCGCCGCCCCGCCATCCCCCTCGAGATGACCGAAGCGGAGCAGCAACCGACTATCTCCGATGCCGCCGATCAGGCACTGGAGGCGGTTTCCACGCGGGCGGTGCTGGAGCTGATCGCGTCGCTGCCGGGCGACCAGGCCGAGATCATCCTGCTGCGTGTGGTGGCCGGCCTCGAGGCCCGTGAGGTGGCCCGGATCGTGGGCAAGTCCCCGGGGGCCGTCCGGGTGGCGGCGCACCGCGGCCTGCGCAAGCTGGCCGGCCTGACCGCGCTGCCCGACGCCGAACGAGCAGGTACGAGGCCAGGTGTAACACATTGAGCGAGCCCGACGCTATGCATGATGAGATGCCTGGGTTCTTCCCCGGCCGGCCCGGCGGCGAGCACGACGAGCCGCTGCTGGACATGCTATTGGAGCGGCGCCCCCTCCCCCCGGGGGCGCCGCCTCCGCTGCATGACCTGGCGCGTATGCTCGCCGCCGCGGCTGGGCCGGCTGAATCCGGTGACCTGGCCGGAGAGGATGCAGCGCGAGCGGCGTTCCGCCGGCGGCGGTCCCCGGCCGGTGTCTCCCATGCTGCCCCGCGGTCAGCCCGGCACCGGCTGACCGCGCGGCCAGCACGCGGCAGACTCCCCCTAGCGGCCGCGCTGGCAGTGGCAGCAGCGGGGCTGGGCAGCGCGACCGCCGCATACGCGGGTGCGCTGCCCAGCCCGATACAGCACATCGCGCACGAATACATCGGAGCCCCGCCGCCGCATTACGATCTGTCCCAGTCCAGGCCCGTCATCATCAGCAGCTCACCGGTGCGGGCCTCCCGGACCAGCGCCCCCAGGGCGCGCCAGACGCGGCGGGTACCGGCCAGCCCGACGCCCCTGGGTAACTCCCACTTGCACTCGAAGTACCCGCGGTACACGCCGGGATCCTCCTTCGCCAGCTGCCAGCCCGCTCCGGCCGCGACCCAGAACCAGGGGCACCCGGCCCCGACCCCGAGCGCGAGCCACCCCCGCCCGTCGCCGGGCGCGAGCAGCCTCGGCCCGCACCAGTCGCATCCGGGGCACGACCGGGTGTCGCCATGGCCTTCGGCTTCCGGCTGGACGCCGGTGCCCGCGGGAACCGACTGCCCCGCCCTCCCCGTCAAGTGAGCGAGAGGTATCCGAATTGAGCGAACCGGACGGAGGCGCCGCCAGCCCGCCCTGGACCGCGGGCGCGGCCTGGATCGACGGGCGGTACTGCCCGGTCGGGGACGCCCGGATATCGGTGCTCGACCTGGGCGTGACCCGTTCGGATTGCACCTATGACGTGGTGCACGTCTGGCAGGGCCGGTTCTACCGGCTCGACGCCCACCTGGACCGGTTCGCGGCCAGCATGGCCCGGCTGCGGCTCGATCCCGGGCAGGACCGCGCCGGGATCGAGGCCGTCCTGCACGGCTGCGTCCGCCTCGCGGGGCTGCGCGACGCCTACGTGTCCATGACGTGCACCCGGGGCCGGATGCTGCCGGGCAGCCGCGACCTGCGCACCGCGCGGAACAGCTTCTACTGCTACGCCCTGCCGTTCATCTGGATCAGCCATCCCGAACAGCAGGAGACCGGGGCGCGGATGCGGATCAGCGACCTGATCCGCATCCCGCCGCAGAGCGTCGACCCGACGGTCAAGAACTACCACTGGCTGGACCTGGACCTGGCCCTGCTGGACGCCTACGACCACGACGCCGACCTGGTGGTGCTCCGCGACCTGTCCGGCGCGATCACCGAGGGCGCCGGCTACAACGTGTTCGCCCACGTGGACGGCGGCGGGCTGCCCCCCGGCCACGGCACGCTGGCCGGCATCACCCGCCGCTCGCTGATCGAACTGGCCCGCGAGGCCGGCCAGCGCGTGGACGAGGGCTGCCTGACCGCTGACAACCTCCTCCGGGCGGACGAGGTGCTGGTCACCTCCACGGCAGGCGGGATCATGCCGGTCACCGTCGTGGACGGTGCCCCGGTCGGGACGGGCACCCCCGGCCCGCTGACCCGCGACCTCAGGGACCGCTACTGGGCCAGCCACCAGGACCCGCGCTACTCCACCCCCGTCCGCTACGAGGAACCAGCCTGATATCCCGCCCGCATGCCTGCCGGTAGCCTGTTTGTCCGGTTCGTGCTCCGCGATCGCGTTGCCGTGGACAGTGGACCCGTAGCTTCCCGCGGGTTGTGATCCGCGGTGATGGGGTTGTGAAGGTAGTGACCTGTGATGGGCGGATCTTGCGAAAGGCGCCGCGCCCCTGGCCGCCGATTGCCTGCTCAGCCCATTCGAAGATCACGAAGTCAGCGTCACGTCAAAGTTTCCATGATCATGAAGACTTTTATATCGGAAAACGTAGTAAATCCTTCGTGATCATGAAAGGCAGCCAGCAAGCGAGACCATCGGGGGTTCCAGGGCAGGTGTGACTCTATGCGCAATGCCAGGACGAAGACTTTTCATGCTGGCCGCTGCCCAGTGACAGGCCAGAGCCGGATCGTCGCCTCAATGGCCAGGCGGCGAGACGGGTTCGCGTTTTCCCATTTGGGACCCCGCCATTTCCGCGGGTGAATGTCCACGGTGACGGGCGCTGTGAAAGTAGAGGCACTGAGGAAAGTGCCCCTGGCCGAGGGCCGCCCGGTGACCTGCTGGCGTTTTCCGCCGCCCGCGCGAAAGCGCGGAGGCCGGCGTCGCCGCCGCATTTCCCGTGATCACGAAGAGACGCCCGGAAACGCGGGACCGGAGGGAGCCAGCGGGCGGGAACCTCGTCGCAGCCATTCATGCGCCAGCCCGCCTGACCGCTAGTGCGTTGGCCAGAAACGTTCACCGGCTCGGCTGACATTCCGCGTTGATGCTTCCACACTCGGTTATGTGGTGAACATGGCGAGTGGCAGGAGGCGCGATGGCTGAACCAGTACGGGCGCGGCGCCTGACGGATCAGGAGGGGCAACGGCTGCTGCAGATCGTGCGGCGCGGCAAGCACGGGTCCATCCGGATGCGCCGGGCCATGATCATCATGGCCTCGGCCTCGGGCACGCAGGTGGCGGCGATCGCCCGGCTGGTCGCGGCCGATGAGGACACGGTCCGGGACGTGATCCACCTGTTCAACGACAGGGGGCTGGCGGCGCTGGACCCTCAGTGGGCGGGAGGCCGCCCCCGCCTGATCACTGACGCGGCCATCGAGGTCATCGTCGCGGCGGCCAGGACCCGGCCGGAGAAGCCAGTCCGGCCGTTCACCCGGTGGAGCCTGCGCAAGCTGGCTGACTATTTAGCTGGCCTGGACCAGCCGGTGCGGATCGGGCGCGAACGGCTGCGGCAGATCCTGCACGCCCGCGGGATCAGCTTCCAGCGCACCCGGACCTGGAAGGAATCCACCGATCCGGACCGGGACGCCAAGCTGGACCGGATCGAGCATGTGACCAGCCATTACCCGGACCGGTGCTTTGCCTTCGATCAGTTCGGGCCGCTGCCGGTCCGGCCCTGCCACGGGACCTGCCGGGCCTCGCAGAAGCGGCCGGTGAGGCTGCGGGCGACCTATCACCGGACCCACGGCATCCGCTACTTCCACGGCTGCTATGCCCTGGGCGATGACCAGCTGTGGGGCGTGACCCGCGAGCACAAGGGCGGCGACCACACCCTGGCTGCGCTGAGGTCGATCCGCGCCGCCCGCCCGGGCGGGTACCGGCTGTTCGTCATCCTGGACAACCTGGCCGCGAACAAGACCCCGGCGATCCGCCGCTGGGCCAGCCGGGAGAACGTGGAACTGTGCTTCACGCCCACGAACGCGTCGTGGGCCAACCCGATCGAGGCGAACTTCGGTCCCTTGCGCACCTTCGTCATCGGCACCTCGGACTACCCGAACCACACCGTCCTGGCCCGGAAAGTGCAGGACTACCTGCGCTGGCGCAATGCCCACGCCCGCCACCCCGACGTGCTCGCCGCCCAGCGCCGCGAACGAGCCCGCATCCGCAGCGAACGCCAGCAACGCTGGGGCCGCACCAAACCCAAAGCCGCCTAACCAGAACCGGTGAACGTTCTTGGCCACCGCACTAGCCGCCCAGGTGCTTCACGAACCAGTCCCGGGCCGGCCCGCTGGAGGCCTCGAAGCCCACGGTGTAGGCGTCGAAATGCCCGCCGGGCATGATGACGAGCTCCTTCGGCTGGTGCGCCGTGTCGAACGCCGCGATGGCGAGCTCCGACGGGACCAGGTGGTCGCCGGCGGCCACCATGAGCAGCAGCGGCGTCGGGCTGATCCAGGGCAGGTAGACGCCCGGCTCGTACTCGGTGAACATCTCCACGCTGCGCAGCGTCACCTCGTTCCGCCACGACGGGGCGCGGGTGTCCCCGGTGCTGGAGAACCACTCCCACGAATCCGGTGTCGGCAGCGCCGACGGGGCCAGCGGGTCCTTGTCGACCACCGGCACCATGGCCGGCGGCTTGCCCTGGAAGCGGGCCAGCCGGTCGGCGTCGAACATCGCGCGGAACCCGGCGATGAAGTCGGACCGGACCAGGGCCCGCAGGTTAGCGTGCCCGCTGATGAGCGGCACCTGGCTCACCACGGCCTTGACCCGGCGGTCGATCGCCGCCACGACCAGGACATGACCGCCGGAGTAGCTGCTGCCCCAGATCCCGATCCGCTCCGGGTCTACCTCGGGCACCGTGCACAGGTACGTGATGGCGTGCCGGTAGTCACGGACCTGCGCCCACGGGTCGATCTCCTGCCGCGGCTCGCCGTCGCTGGCGCCGAAGCAGCGGTTGTCGAAGACCAGCGCGTTCAGCCCGGCCGCGGCGAACGCCTCGGCGAAGCGGTCCAGGTACATCTCCTTGACCGCGGAGAAGCCGTGCGCCATCACCACCGCCGGCCCCGCGGATCCGCCGGCCCCGTCGGCCGGGTAGAACCAGCCGCGCAGCGTGACGCCCTCGGCGTCGAACTCGATATCCCGTCGTGTCATCCCGGCTACCTCCGCGATTAGTCGTCGTTGACCGCCCGCAGCCCAGGTCTGCCCGCGAGCCCGTCCTGCCCAGTCTTATCGGGACCGGCGCGACGGTCTAGCCCTCGTCGCAGGCTGAGACGAGACCGGATCGTTCGTCAGTTTCTGTCATCACGACGACAGGAGCTGACGAACGATCATGACGTCCCGCGGCCCGCCGCGGCGGAAGGCCGCCAGCGTGCGTGCGCGGTCCGCGGCGTCCCGGACCGGATCAGCTCCAGCCGCGGCCGCGGCCCGTCGGTCCGGCCCCCGGCCGGCCGGCGGCTCCCCGCGGCGAACGGCAGCGGCCAGGTCGCGCCCGGGCCGGCGTAATCCTGCTCGGCGGCCGCGTGCAGGGTCCACTCCGGGTCGTACAGGTGGGTGCGGCCGAGCGCGCACAGGTCGGCCCGGCCCGCCAGGATGAGGGAGTTCACGTCGTCGTAGGACGAGATCGCGCCGACCGCGATCACCGCCACCCCGTACTTGCGGCCGATCTCGTTCCGGATCCGGTCGGCATACGGCGTCTGGTAGCTGCGGCCGAACGCGGGCTGCTCCTCGCTCACCACCTGCCCCGTCGACACGTCGAGGCCGGCCGCGCCGCGTTCGGCGAACGCCCGCGCGATCTCGACGGCCTCCTCCACGTCGACGCCCCCCTCGCACCAGTCGGTGGCCGAGATCCGCACCGTCACCGGCCGGTCCGGCGGCCATGCCGCCCGGATCGCGTCGAATACCTCCAGCGGGTAGCGCAGCCGGCCGGCCAGTGACCCGCCGTAGCAGTCGGTGCGCTGGTTGGTCAGCGGCGACAGGAACGACGACAGCAGGTACCCGTGCGCGCAGTGCAGCTCGAGCAGGTCGAACCCGGCCCGCGCCGCCGCCCGCGCGGCCGCCGCGAACTGCTCCCGGATCTCGTCGAGCTCCGCCACGCTCAAAGCGCGCGGCGTCTGCCCGCCCGCCTTGTACGGAATGGGGGAGGGGCCGCACACCTCCCAGTTGCCCTCCGGCAGCGGGTCGTCCATCCCCTCCCACATCAGCCGGGTGGAGCCCTTACGCCCCGAGTGTCCGAGCTGGATCCCGATCTTCGCGCCGCTCTGCGAATGGGCGAACGAGACGATCCGCCGCCACGACTCTTCCTGCTCCGCGGTGTACATCCCGGTGCACCCCGGCGTGATCCGCCCCTCAGCAGAAACGCAGACCATCTCGGTCATCACCAGCCCGGCCCCGCCCAGCGCCTTGCCGCCCAGGTGCACCAGGTGGAAGTCGCCGGGCACGCCGTCCCGCGCCGAGTACATGTCCATCGGCGAGACGACGACCCGGTTGGCCAGCTCCAGGCCGCCCAGCCGGAACGGCTGGAACATCGGCGGCCGCACGTCCGCTGAGCCGCAGTCCGAGGCGAACCACCGGTCCATGTCCGCCACGAACTCGGGGTCGCGCAGCCGGAGGTTGTCATAGGTCACCCGGCGGCTGCGGGTCACGATGTTGAACGCGAACTGGTGCGGATCCTGATCGGCGTACTGGCCGATGTTCTCGAACCATTCCAGGCTGGCCTGCGCGGCCCGCTGGGTCGAGGTGACCACCGGCCGCCGCTCGGCCTCGTAGGCGGTCAGCGCCGCACCCACGGAGTCCTGCTCGTGCAGGCAGGCCGCCAGGGCCAGCGCGTCCTCCATGGCCAGCTTGGTGCCGGAACCGATGGAGAAGTGCGCGGTGTGCGCCGCGTCGCCGAGTAGCACCACGTTGCCGTGCCGCCAGGTCCGGCAGCGCACGGTGGTGAACGCGGTCCACCGGGAGTTATTGGCGAGCACCTGGTGACCGCCGAGCACGCCGGCGCACAGCTCGCGGATCATCGCGATGGACGCCTCGTCGCTGCGCCCGGGCGGCAGCCCGGCGGCGCGCTCCGCGGCCGGACCGAAGCCGGCCCGCCGCCAAACGTCCTCGTGCGCCTCGAGGATGAACGTGCTGCCCGACTCGCTGTACGGGTAGCCGTGCACCTGCATGATCCCGGCCGGGGTGTCCAGGATGTAGAACTTGAAGGCGTCGAAGACCAGGTCGGTGCCCAGCCAGATGTAGCGGCTCCGCCGTCGCTCCAGGTCCGGCCCGAACACGTCGGCAAAGCGCCCCCGGACCGCCGAGTTCATCCCGTCCGCCGCCACCACCAGGTCGTAGTCCGCCGCCAGCGCGGCCACGTCCGGCGCCTCGGTCCGGAACCGCACCCGCACCCCCAGCTCCGCGCACCGCTCCTGCAAGATGCCCAGCAGCCGCTTGCGGCTCATCGCCGCGAAGCCGTGCCCGCCCGAGGTGAAGACGGTCCCGCGGAAATGCACGTCGATGTCGTCCCAGCGGGCGAACTCGCGCCGCATCCGCGCGAAGATCTCTGCGTCGGCGTGCTCGATGCCGCCCAGGGTCTCGTCGGAGAACACCACCCCGAAGCCGAACGTGTCGTCGGCCGCGTTGCGCTCCCACACCGTGATGTCGTGCCCGTCGTCCAGTTGCCGGGCCAGGGCGGCGAAGTACAGGCCGCCGGGGCCGCCGCCGAGGACAGCGATGCGCATGTCCCGACTGTATGCCGGAATCTGTACGGTCGTCAATGAACCGCAATACCGGTAGGGTGCCGCCATGGAAATGGAGCGGATCAACCCGGCCGGCCTCGCCCGGCCGTCAGGCTTCTCTCACGCCGTCTCGGCCCCCGCGGGCCGGCTGGTGTTCCTGGCCGGCCAGACCGGGATGGACCAGGGCGGTCAGATCGTCCCCGGCGGCGTCGTGGCGCAGTTCGAGCAGGCGCTGAGCAACCTGCTGGCCGCGCTCACCGCGGCCGGCGGTCGTCCGTCCGACCTGGCCAGCGTGACGATCTACCTGACCGACGTGGAGGACTACCAGGCGCACGGGAAGGAGATCGGCGCGGTCTGGCGCCGGCTGGCCGGCTCGGACTACCCGGCCATGGCGGGCGTGGGCGTGACCCGGCTGTGGCAACCCGATGCCGTGGTCGAGATCCAGGGCTTCGCCGTCGTCAGCCGCTCATGACAGCCCGCACGTAGGCCCGCGCCGGTTCTTCCAGCCGCTCGCGGCGGTCAAAGAACAGGTCGGCGGCCCGGATGCCGACCCAGTCCCGGGGCAGCAACTCGGCGGGCAGCCCGGGGTCCAGGTAGGGGAGCCGGCGCCAGTCGGTGACCAGCCGCACGTACCCGGCGAACGCCTCCCGCCCGCTGGGCGGGACCTCCGGCAGCGCGGGCTCGTGGGCTCCGATGAACGCTTCGTACTGGCGCTCCAGCTCGTCCAGGTCCCACCAGCGGCGGATCTTGGCCGCTGGATCGCCGAAGGCCAGGTGCTCGGCGCGGAACAGGTCGGCATAGCCGTCCAGCCCGAGCCGCTCCAGGGTCCCGGCCGTCGTGTCCTGCGGGTGGGCCGGCACGATCCATACTCCGGGCGCGACCATGCCGAACCCCAGCCTGGTCAGCTCGGACCGCAGCACGTGCCGCCGGTGCCGCTCGGATTCGGGGACCGAGAAGACCGCGAGCACCCAGCCGTCCGCGGGCGTGGCCCGGCGCCGCCGGAAGATCCGCGCATCGCCCTCGCCCAGGATGGCCAGGGCCCCGGCGGACAGCTGGTATCCGGCTGACCCGCCGTTCCGCCGCGCCTGCACGATGCCGCGCCGCTTCAATCGCGAGATAGCCGAACGGGCGGCCGGCTCCTCGATCCCGAGGTCGGCCAGCAGCCGGATCAGGGTCGCCACCGACAGCCAGCCGCCATCGTGCCGGGCGTAGAGCCCGTACACCGTGATGATCAGGTGCCGTAGCCGGGCCGAGCGGGCCGTGCTGTCATCAGCCACGTTCTTGTCAGCTGGCGCCCCGGCGGCCGGATCGTTCGTTTCCGCTACGGCCGTCACCCGGTCACGATATCAAGACGGCTGGCCTTCGCCGGCGGGCCGTCACTCCTTGACTTCGCGCAGGCGTCCCGTCTCGACCTCGTAGACGAAGCCGCGGATGGCGTCCTTGTTCGGGACGAACGGGCTGGCCTTGATCCGGGCGATGGACTGCCGCACGTCGCCTTCGAGGTCGGGGAAGGCCTCGAGCGCGAACGGCGGCCGGATGCCGGTGTCGGCCTCGATCTGGGCCTTGACGTCGTCGTCGTGGAAGGTCAGCATGCCGCAGTCGGTGTGGTGGATGAGAACGATCTCGGTCGTCCCGAGCAGGCGCTGGGAGATGGCCAGGGAGCGGATGACGTCGTCGGTCACGACCCCGCCGGCGTTGCGGATCACGTGCGAGTCACCCTCGGCGAGGCCGAGGATGCCGTAGGGGTTGAGCCGGGCGTCCATGCAGGCGACCACGGCGGTGTGCGCGGCGGGCGGCAACGGCAGGTCCCGCTTGTCGAAACTGGCGGCGTAGCGCTCGGCGTTGGCGACGAAGTTGTCGGTGCTGCTCAAGGTTCCTCCCCGGGCGAATGATCGGGTTTCGGCGGGATCGTATCCACTGACACGCCACCCTAATCCCGACTTAAAAGACCTGAAAACCAATCTTTAGCAGGGAGGATCAGCTCTTGTCCAGCCGGGGGAACGCGACCTCCATCAGCAGCAGCCGGATGGCGGCCGCGACCGGGATGGCCACCAGCACCCCGACGATGCCGAGCAGCACCCCGCCGATCAGCACCGCCACCAGGCTGACCAGGGCGGGTATTTCCACCGTGCGGCCCTGGATCCGCGGCACGATGAGGTAATCCTCGGCCAGCCGGTAGAAGACGTAGAACCCCAGGGTGCCCAGCGCGACGGGCAGCGACACGGTCAGCGCGACCAGGCTCACCACGATCCCGCCGACCGTGGACCCGATCACCGGGATCAGGTCCAGGAAGGCCACGAACGTGCCCAGCAGCAGCGGGTAGGGGACACCCCACGCCAGCAGCCAGATGTACGTACCGAAGCCGGCGATCACCGCGGTGATGAAGCTCCCCAGCATGTAGCCGCCCACCTTGGCGAAGATCTCGTCGCCGATGAGGATGGCCCGCGGCCGCCGGGAATGCGGGATCAGCCGGTAGAAGAACAGCTTGATCTGCGGCAGGCCGATCAGGAAGTAGATGCTGAGCACCACGATGGCGAGGATCTCGGACACGGTCCCGATCACCAGGGCCCCGGCGCCGATGACCCCGCCCACCAGGCTGCCGCTGCCGCTGGTGAGCAGCTTGGTCAGGCGGTCCTGGACGTGGTACTTGACGTTGAACTTGCCTAGCTGCGAGTTCTTGTTCTGCAAGTCCTGGAGGTAGTGCGGGATCTGGTGGGCGAGCGAGGTGGCCTCGCTCGCCATCGGCGGGATGGCCGCGGCCAGGAACCCGCCCACGATGCCCATGCCGCCGACGACGACGATCAGCACGGCCCCCCACCGCGGCACCCGGTGCCGGACCAGCCAGCCCACCAGCGGATCCAGGCCGGCCGCGATGAAGAACGCCAGGAAGATGAGGATGAGCACGGACCGCGCATGGAGGAACAGCTGGATGATGCCGTAGGCCACCGCCACGCCGAAGGCACCGGTCAGCCCGATCATGAACGGGGAGCGCCGGTTGACCGGAAGCCCGGGCGTGCCGAGGCCGCCGGTCTTCTCGGCCACCTCGGCGGCCGTGTTCATGGCTTCCTGGATCCGGTCCTGACCCGGGTCCTGTTCTTCCGGGGACTCCTCGTCCTTGGTGCGGACTTCTTCTTGCGCCCGGATCTCGGCATCCTCCGGCGCCTGGCTGGGGCGGTTCACCTATCCCGTCTACCCCCAGATGTACCGCTCAAGCACGATCGGGGCGCTCAGCTCCCGAGCACCCAGACCAGCACGATTACCAGCACTACGACCGCCACCAGCGCCGCCACGGCCAGCGTCCGGCGCTGGACCGCCACCCGGGAGGCCCGGTGCCGGGCTGGCGGCGCTCCGCCCGGAGCTGCCGGCGCCCCGCCCGGCGCTGGCGCTGCTCCGCCCGGGTACGCCCCGGTCGCGGAGCCGCCCGGAGACGGCGCGGGTGGTGCCGTCCAACCGGATCCGCCGGGTCGCGGCGATCCGGGCGGGGCCGAGGTCCCCTTCGGCTCCGCGTGCAGGGACACCTTGACGAACTCCAGGGCGTCCAGGGCGACCGGCGGGAGCCCGCTGGCCCGGTCCTCGGGCCGGGGATCCTCCCAGTAGAACGGCCGCACGAAAAGCGGCCGCCGCAGCGACAGCGCGTGCTCCCACTCCTCCTGGCAGTACGGCGAGCGCATCGAGTTGCTGGACCAGAACAGCTGGAAGACGTCCGCCTCCGCGATGAGCTCCGGCAGCCGCTCCCGCCATCGCTCGCCGGCCCGGATGGCCACTACGTCGCGCAGGTACTGGTCGCCGAACGTGCGGACGACCTCCGCGAAGCCGTCCACGATCGCCGCGTCGGCGTGCGAGTACGACGGAAAGATCTTGCGGTAGCGCGGCGCCGAATCCGCCACCGCTCCCGGCGCCTCCGGCAGCGACGCGGCCACCCTGATCGCGACGGACACCTCGCCGATGATCAGCGGCCCGCACCATATCCGCACCGCTCCGCGTACCACCGAGCCCACGAGCTCGGGTCCGGCCATCACCCGGAACACGACGTGGTGCACGGGTTCCCACCAGTCGAATTCGGCGCTGGCCGGGTTGCACATCAGGCCGGGCAGCTCCGCCGTGATCGTCAGCCGCGCGCCGCGGGAGATCCCCCTCCGGGCGTCCTCGCCTGCCGTCTTGACCGGCGTGTCCCCGAAATGCGCGCGGGCGATGGCCTCGACCTGCTCGACCGGGTCGAGCGGCGGCTGGCCCGGCTGCTCCACCAGGTCGGTTTTATGCGCGAAGACCAGCAGCGACGCCCAGATCCTGGGGGCCACGGCCTGCGGCCGGTAGACGGTGAACCGTACGTCCTCATCGGTGGTGCTCCACGGCGCCGGGACAGCTCTTGCCGCTCCCGCGACTCTTATCGCTCCCACCTCGGCGGATTCCCACCAGCGCATGTCCGGCCCCTCGGCTGCCGGCGAAGCCGCGGCCTCGGGGAATTCCTCCGCGGGGCCCCCGGCCAGGTCATGGAGCCACAGCGTGCCGTCGGGGCGCCCGGCCAGCACCAGGCGGCCGCGGTCGTCGACCGTGATCGCGGTGATGGCCGTCCCGAGCAGGCGCAGGCGCCCCGGCAGCGGTCCGGGGTCACCGGGTGGTTCCGTGCCGGACAGATCCAGGCGGGAGAGCACGCCCTCGGTCTTGGCCGCGATGACCGTCTCGCCGTCCGGAGTCACCGCCACGAGATCGATGCCGGGACCGGCCCCCGTCATGTCCGAGGTCCCCGCGGCGGGACCGTACCGGCGGACGCTGCCGTCACCGAAGACGGCCACCACCGGGCCGATGTCCGAGGCCACCGCGACGGCCGCGGCGATCCGCCCGCCGGTAGCCAGGGCCGGGCCGAACTCCCCGGTGCCGGCGTTCAGGGTCCGCAGCGCCCCGTCATCGCAGGCCACCGCGGCCAGGACCCCGGAAGGCGACATGGCCAGGGCCCGGACCGGCGCCGGCGCCGGGAACTCAGCGTCCCGCGGCCGGGCCCCCTTCACGTTCTCGTGCAGCCTGATCGTCGCCGCGTCCGCCCACAGGACCCGGATGCGATCGCCCGCCCGGGCCACCGCCACCGGCTGGCGCCCGTCGATGGGCACGGCCCGGTTGATCACCCGCGCCGGCCCGCCCGCGCCCCAGGTCCGCACGGTCCCGTCCGCGGACACCGTGACGGCCCACGATGCGTCCGGCGCCATGGACACCGCGGCGATCTGGGTCGGGGGAGGCATAGACGGGAGTATCGCAGACCGTCATCACGCGCTGGCGGACACGCTCAGCTCGGCCGGGTGCGCGAGCGTCTGGTACACCACGCAGTAGCGCTCGGTCAGCCGGATCAGCGTCTGCACCTGCTCCTCGCTGGCGTCGGTGTCCAGCTGGAAGGCCAGCCGGATGGACCGGAAGCCGACCGGCGCCTCCTTGCTCACCGCCAGCGTGCCGCGGAAATCCAGGTCGCCCTCGGCCGTGACGGTCCCGCCCGTCACGTTGATCTTCAGCGAGGTGGCCACCGCCCGCAGCGTGACCCCCGCGCAGGCCACCAGCGCCTCCAGGAGCATGTCGCCCGAGCACAGCAGCGAGCCGTCCCCGCCGGTCGCCGGGTGCAGTCCCGCCACGGCCAGCGCCCGCCCGGTTTCCACCGAGCAGGAGATGGCGTCATCGAGCCGCCCGCGCGCCCGCAGCGTGACCACCGCCTTCTCCGGATCCTCCCGGTAGGCGTCCTTGAGCGGCTGCTGCCGGGCACTCAGTTCCGCGCTGTCCATGACGGCTCCTATCTGCGGCAGGTATCGGTGCCCGGCCGGCCCTTTCACGATAAGCCGGATCGCCTCGTCGGCCAGCTCGACGCCGACGATCCGCGACCCGGCGGACCGCTGATCCCGCAGCCACTGGCAGGCGTCCCAGCCGGTCCAGTGCACGCAGGCCGGCCGGCGCAGGGTGTTGCCGCGGGCTAGTGCCTCGGGTACCCAGGGCAGCCGGGGGACCTGCGGGCCGCTCACCGGCCCGCCGGGAACTCGCTTTCCATGGATGCGGTGCTTAGCGGCGCACCGGGGCCATCACCGGTTCCAGCAAACTTGACCTCAGTGTAATCATCCGCGCGCAACCGCAGCGGATCCCGCTCCGTCTGATGCACATGAAGAACGAACTGCGGATCGCCGCCGGCGCGGCCCTGGCGGCCCTGCTGATCACCGGATGCGGCTCGGCTCCGCCCCCGCCGGTCATCGCCCACGGCGTGGCGGCCAGGGAGCCTCAGGCGGACCCGCGCCCGTACGGGAACGCGGACACCGCCCTCGGCCTGGACGTCCTCGGTGCCTGGTGCAAGGACAATCCGCAGGCCAACCTGGTGATGTCACCGTCCAGCCTGGCCAGCGGGCTCGGCATGACCTACCTCGGCGCCCGCGGCGGCACCGCCCGCGCCATGGCCGGCGTACTGCACCTCCCCGCCGCGGGTAGCCAGTCTCTCGCGGCGGGCCTGCAAGCCCGTTCGGCCGCGCTGCGCCGCCTGGGCGGAAAAGGCGTGACGCTGAGCGCCAGTGACCAGGTCTGGGCCGACCCCGGCCTGAAGACCAACCGCACCTACCTCGACGCCGTCGCCACCGGCTATGACGCCGGCCTGGCGCAGGCACCGCTGCTGACTGACCCGGAGAAGGCCAGGCAGGAGATCAACCAGGCGATCGACACCGCCACCAAGGGCCACATACCGGACCTGCTGCGGCCCGGCTCCCTGCAGAACATCGGCTGGGTGCTCACCGACGCGCTCTACATGAACGCGGCCTGGGCCACGCCGTTCGACCCCGACGACACCGTCCCGGACTCCTTCACCACCGCGGCCGGGCGGCGGGTCCAGGCGCACTTTATGATCAACGGCTCGTACAGCGCGGTCAGCGTGAACGGCTGGACCGCGGTCTGGCTCCCGTACCGGGGTGGCAAGCTCGCCATGGAGGCCCTGCTGCCGCCCGCGGGCACGGCCGGCTGCGCGCTGCCGTCCGCGGCCGCCCTCACCGCCATGACCTCTCGCCTGGCGGCCGGCGGAGCCGGACTGCTGAACAGGAGCGTCGCCTTCCCGAAGGTGAGCCTGGCCACCCAGGCGAGCCTGAAGCCGGTCCTGTCCAGCCTCGGCATGGGCGTGGCGTTCACCCAGTCGGCGGACTTCGCCGGCCTGTCGAAGCAGGCCTGCTGCATCGGCCTGGTCGAGCAGGCGGCCACCCTGGACATCGGCGAGAAGGGCACGGTGGCCTCCGCCGCGACAGCGGTCGGCATGCAGGCGAGCTCCGCCCGGGTGCTCCCGCTCCAGGTCCGCTTCGACCGCCCCTACCTGCTGGTAGTAGCCGCCCCAGCCACCGGCGAGCCCCTGTTCATGGCCCGCATCACCAACCCCGCCGCCCGCTGACCCAGCCCGCCCTACTCGGGGCTAGGGCCATAGTCCGGACAGTGGCATGACGGCCGACCCTTCACGCCTCCCGCGGTGATGGCCTGTCAAGAGTCTGTGAATATGTGCGGACAAGACGGAAACTGGGAGAACCTCCAGGTTGTGGCGCTGCGAGAACCTCACAACGATCCGGTTTTCGCTGGTAACTCAGCAGTGGTTAGTATGTAAAAACAAACGCGCCTAACCCACCGCCGGATGTCGACGATGCCTGAACGCGAACCACGCACCCGCGGCCCTATCACCATCGACCGGACGAGCCCGGTGCCGCTGTACTTCCAGCTGGCTCAGCACTTCGAATCGGCGATAAGATCCGGCGCGCTCAAGGTCGGCACCCGGCTGGAGAACGAGGTCCAGCTGGCGGAGATGCTCGGCCTGTCCCGGCCCACGGTGCGGGCGGCCTTCCTGTACCTGGCCAACAAGGGGCTCGTGGTCCGCAAGCGCGGCGCCGGGACGCTGGTCGCCAACGAGCGGATCGACCGCAACGTCGAGCTCACCAGCCTCTACGACGACCTGGCGGCCACCGGCCGCAGCCCGGAGACGCGGGTCCTCAAGGCCGAGGTCAGCAACGCCAGCGACCAGGTC
>JAJKHX010000246.1 GCA_021154785.1 Nocardiopsis sp. | reverse complement strand
CGTTGCCCCCCACCCACCGTGTTGCCCCCCACTCACCACGTTGCCCACAGCCACCGTTGCCCACCACCCACCGCGTTGCCCGCCAGCCATCGCCCGCCACCGCGCCCACATGGGTCCGGCTTATCTCCGGTGAGAGGCTCGGACGGTTCGTTACCTCAGGTCCCGCGGGCCCATGCGCCTCGGAATTTCCCGTGGCAGGCGCACTCCGGACCGGATCGATGTTCCATCGATCCGGCGGGAGGCGGCTGAATGTTCCATCGATCCGGTCCTGGCAGCGGCGCTGCCGCCACCGACGAGTGGCAGACGCGGCCACCGGGACCGCTGTGACCACCGGGACCGGTGGTGCGGCGGCCGGGGCGAGCGAGCGTACGGCGAACCCGGCGGGTACGGTGAGCCGGGCTAATGCGACCCGGGCGGGTCGGATGCCGGGACGGCCTCGTCGTGGCGATCGGCCGGTTCCCAGGCGCCGCTTCTCCTAGGCGTCTTAGTAGCTCAGCCAACAAGCGCAGCTGAACGCGCTCACCCAGCCGTGACGAGCATCACAACTCACCGGACCCGCTGCCCTGAACCGGCTATCTCTACTAAGCGTGTTAGTAGAGAGTACACAGTCGACACTATCAGGAGTCAAGATGCAACGCTCGAGAATCATCATTGCCAGCGTGGCCGTGGCCGCCGTGGCGGCCATCGGCGGCGTCACCGCCGCGGTGGCGTCCGGCTCGCCCGCCAGTAGCGCGACCCCGTCCAGCAGCGCGCCCGCCGCCACCGGGGCCACCGTGCACATCCTCCAGGCCACGGTCAACGGCAAGACCGAGACGATCCTGGTCAACGCCCAGGGCCTGCCGCTGTACTACTACCAGCCCGACACGGCGGCGAAGTCGCTCGTGGCCGGCCAGCTGGCTGCCGCCTGGCCGCCGGTGACCTCGGCGATGCCCACCGGCAACGGGCTGAGCGGCCAGCTCACCGCGGTCAGCGACGCGCACGGCAGCCAGGTCGCTTACAACGGCCACCTGCTGTACACCTTCATCACCGACCGCCCCGGTCAGGTGACCGGCCAGGGAGTGCAGAACTTCTTCGTCGCCACGCCCGGGATCGCCCGGCTCTCCGGCAGCTCGGCGCCGACCGGGACCGTTCCGGCCAGCCCGTCCGGCCCGGCCGCCGGTGGCTACGGTTACTGAGACGCCCGCCCGCCCGGATCCCGTGCCCCGGGACCAGGGCGGGCGGACCCGTACAGACGGCCGAGACTCGGTATCGTTCTGCAGGTGCCTATCGACCGGCGTGAATTCTTGCTACTGGCCGGCGCCGCCGCCACCGGGGCCGGCCTAGCCGGCTGCACGACCACGAGCACGAGCGCGGACCCGCACCAGACCGGCGGGCCGCCCGGTGGCAGCGACCCTGAATCAGCCGCCACCGCATCATCGCCGGCGGCAAGCCCGCCCGCTACCGCGACCAGGCAGCCGGGCAAGCCGCTCGGTCCGCAGGTCGTACACGGGCCGCGCGACCAGCCCCGGGTGGCGCTTACCTTCCACGGCCAGGGACCCGTACCGATCGCCCAGGCGCTGCTCGCCGAGGCGGAGCGGGCGGGAGCGCGCCTATCGGTGCTCGCCGTCGGGACCTGGCTCGAGCAGTACCCGCAGGTCGCACGGCGGATCCTGAGCGGCGGCCACGACCTGGGCAACCACACCATGCACCATCTGGACATCGCGGCCATGGACGCCCCGGCCGCCTACGCGGAGATCACTGGGTGCGCGCGGCAACTGCGCACGCTGACCGGATCGGAAGGCCGTTGGTTCCGGCCCTCGCAGACGCAGTACCCGACCCCGCTGATCGAGCGGGAGGCGCGCAAGGCCGGCTACCGGACCTGCGTGTCCTACGACGTGGACTCGCTCGACTACACCGATCCCGGACCGGACGCGGTCGTGTCCACTGTGCTCGCCAAGACGCGGCCCGGGTCGATCGTCAGCCTGCATTTCGGCCACTCGGGCACCGTGACGGCCCTGCCCGCGATCCTGCGCGGCCTGGCCGACCGGGGCCTGCGCCCGGTCACCCTGACCACCCTGCTGACCTCATGAGGACGGCGTCATGAGGACGGCCGTCCTGGCCGCGGCGCTAGCCGTCGCGGCGATCGTCACCGGGTGCGGCGGGAGCCCGGGCACCCCGGGTCCGCCGTCGGCCTACCTCGGCACCGCGGCGGACCGGACGGTGCCGGCCGGGATCGCGGACCTGCCGCTGACCACGGACGCCGGCCAGCCGACGAGCCTGCGCGCCTGGCGCGGCCAGGTGGTGGTGCTCGCGGACTTCCTCACCTTGTGCCAGGAGACCTGCCCCCTGACCACCGGGAACCTGCTGGTGATGGACCGCGCGGTCACCGCGGCGGGGCTGGGCCACCGGGTGCGCTTCGCGGAGCTGACCGTCGACCCCGGCCGGGACACGCCGTCCCGGCTGCGCGCGTACCGCAAGCTGGTCGGGGCGCCGGCCAACTGGCTGCTGCTTACCGGCCGCCCGGCGGTGATCGACCAGATCTGGCGCTACCTCGGGGTCTGGTACCAGCGGGCCGGCGAGAGCAGCCCGCCCGGGACCGACTGGCTGACGGGCCGGCCGCTGACCTACGACGTCGCCCACGAGGACGCCCTGCTCTACCTAGACGCCTCCGGACGGGTGCGCTTCACCGTGGTCGGCTCGCCGAACGCAACCGGGGCGCCCGTGGCACCAGCCCTGCGTCGCTTCCTCAGCGCCGAAGGCCGCGCCAACCTCAGCCACCCCGACGCCAGCACCTGGACCGCCGAAGACGCGCTCGCCCCGATTGCCTGGCTGACCGGCCACCCGGTTAAGCCGGCCACCAGCTGAGCCGGCTGGTCACGCCCGCATGACCGGCAGCCGCAGGAGCACCGACCCGGCGTGGGCGAAGTACAAGGTGACGGCCAGGGTCGCGCCGGCCGCCCGCGAGGATCCCGCCGGCACGGTCAGGGTCGCCGTCGCGGGCAGCGAGGGGCCGCCGGACTGCCCGGGTATCAGCAGCGGCCCGTAATGGAGCCAGCGGTCCACCACGGCGGCCGACGGGGTCTCGGCCCCGCAGCCGGCCAGGTCCGGGAGTTCTCCGACGTTGACCCGCTGGTGGTAGACCGCGACCGGGACGCCGGCCGCGGCGATCGCGGCGTCGAGCTGATCGGACGGCTGCCCGCTGGTACTGACCTGCAGGCTCGTCGTCAGCGTCCCGGCTGGCCCGGGGCGCAGCGCGGTGGCGCTGACCGTGATCGGCCCCAGCCGGGCGAGCACGGTTCCCGCCCCGGCCGCCGGGGCCGCGCCCGCCACCCCGGTGAGCACCAAGCCCAGGGCCGCCAGCATCCATCCCGCGCGCCCGGCCGCGCCCGCGAGGCCCAGGCCCGGAAGCCTCACCGGGTGATCCCGGTGTGGCCCAGGGAGTAGCGGCCCGGCTGAGGCCACACGCACAGCCCGTGCGGCTGCACCCCCACGGCGATCTTCGCCAGCAGGTGACCGTCCGAGGTGCGGATGGCGTAGACGACGTTGTGGTAGCGCCCGGACACCCAGAACACCTTCCCGTCCGGGGACAGGTTGCCCATGTCCGGGCTGCCGCCGCCGGGGATGTGCCAGGTGGTGACGATCTTGCGAGTCGCGAAGCTGATCAGGGTGATCGAGCCGTTGCCGCGGTTGGTCACGTAGAGCGTGCTGGCGTCACGGCTCGGGTAGAGGCCATGCGCGTCCGGGCCGGTGGCGACGAACCCGGCCAGCTTGAAGGTCGCGGCGTTGACCAGCCAGACCCCGCCGTGGTTCTTATCGGCGACGTAGAAGATCCGCCCGGCCGGGTCGAGCTTGATGTCCTGCGGCGCCGAGCCGGGCAGGCTGAGGTAGTCCACCACCTTCAGCGTGTGCATGTCTATCCGGACCAAGCGGCCGCCGAACTCGCAGCTGGCGATCAGGTAGGCCCCGGTGGCCGCGAAGTCGATGTGGTCCACGCCCGCGCAGTTCACGTGGATCCGGTGCTCGAGGGCGAAGCTATGCGGGTCGCGGAAGTCCAGGTTCTGGCGGGCCTCCGCGACCACGATGGCGTAGCGTCCGTCCGGTGTGTAGTACATGTTGTACGGGTCGGCCACCGCGATGTTCTTGCCGGACGGCCGGCCGGTCATGGGATTGATCGGGGTGAGGCTGTTGCCCAGGTCGTTCGTTACGTACAGGGTGCGCATGCCGTAGCCGGGCACCACGTGCTGCGGGTTGAGCCCGGTCTGGAAGGTCCTGATCACCTTGTAGGTGGCCGGGTTGATGACGGTCACCGTGGAACCGCCGCTGTTCGGCACGTAGATGCGGTATGGCGCGAGGCGCGCGGCCGGGCTGAGCATGTTCGCCCCGGCACCGGCGTAGATATTCGCCGGGTCCGTGACCGGGGGCATCCCCGCGAGCGGCTCCGACAGGTCCGCGACCGGGTCGGCCACCGCCCAGGCCGAGGCCGCATTGGACGCCGAACGAGTAGGCGACGCGCTCCCCGCCCCCGAAGCCGGAGCGGTGGCCGCAACGCTCCCCGCGGTGGCCCGGCTCACCTGCGACGGCGAGGATTCCTGGGCGGGCGGCGCGGACCCGAAGATCAGCAGGCCGGCTACGACCAAGGCCGCGACGGCCGCGGGCACACCGAACACCAGCAGGCGCCTCGCCTGCTGGTCCGCTGGCCAGCCCACCTTGCTCATGCTGATCCTCCCTGCCCGACCCAGCCGGGGGTTACACGCAGCCAGGGCAGTAAACCACAGCCCGTTCGGCCCTAAGTCGCCGGGTGAGATGGTGTATCCGGGCTAGCGGCGGCGGTGCTGGCCGTAGCGGTGGCCGCTAGCACCGCTTCGGCCGTGGTGAGCAGGTCGAGCAGCGCGGGCTGGGCCAGGAACCAGACCGAGGCGCGGCCCTGCGGCCGGGCGGCGGCCAGCCCGCAGTCGCGCAGGCAGGCCAGGTGCCCGGACACGGTGGACTGGGCCAGCCCCAGTGCCCGGGTCAGGTCCACCACCCGGGCCGGCCCGGCGGCGAGACGATGCACGATGGCCAGCCGGGCCGGATCGCCCAGGGCCCGGAACAACGCGGCGGCAGGACCCAGCGACCCCGGCGCTGAGGACGGCCCGTCCTGTATCATCGGCATAGACCGATAATATCGTAAAATGATAATGAAAATGATTATGATCCTCGCCCGCCCGGACCACTGATGAGCACTGACCACCGGCACGCCCATGACGGCGGAAGCGGACACGCGCACGGCCTCGACGCCGACGCCGACCGCCGGTACCTGCTGGCCGTCCTGGGCCTGCTGGCGGCGTTCATGATCGCCGAGGTCATCGCGGCGGTGGCCTCCGGGTCGCTGGCGCTGCTGTCCGACGCCGGGCACATGCTGTCCGACGTCGGCGCGATCGGCGCGGCGCTGTGGGCGATCCGGCTGGCGGCCCGCCCCGCCGCGGGGGCGTGGACGTTCGGCTGGAAGCGGGCCGAGATCCTGTCCGCCGCCGCCAACGGCATCACGCTGCTGGTGATCGCGGGCATCGTGGCGGCCGAGGCGATCGGCCGGCTGATCCACCCGCCCCGGGTCGACGGCGGCCCGGTGGTGGCGGTGGCCGCGGCCGGGATCGCGGTCAACATCGCCGCCGCCTGGGTGCTGGCCCGGGCCAGCCGGTCCAGCCTGAACGTCCAGGGCGCGTTCCGGCACGTGCTCACCGACCTGTACGGGTTCGTCGGCACCGTCGTCGCCGGGATCGTCATCCTGGTCACCGGCTGGACCCGGGCCGACGCGGTCGCCTCGCTGGTCGTGGTGGCGCTGATGCTCAAGGCCGCCTGGGAGCTGCTCGCCGCCTCGGGCCGGATCCTGCTGGAGGCGGCGCCCGCGACCATGGACCTGGACGACGTGCGGGCCCACCTGCTGGCCACCGAGCACGTCCGCGACCTGCACGACCTGCATGCCTGGACGGTCACCTCGTCGCTGCCCGCGCTGTCCGCGCACATCGTCATCGACGACTCCTGCTTCACCGAAGGCTGCGTCCCCCGCCTGCTCGACCAGCTGCAAGCGTGCCTCGCCGGGCACTTCGACGTGGAGCATTCCACCTTCCAGCTCGAGGCGGCCGCCCACGCCAGCCACGAACCCGGTACACACTGATCTTGTGCGTAACGTCGAAGTCGTCTTGTTCCTGGTCGTGCTGGGCACGGTCGTGGCGGCTTTCGCCGGCCGGCTCCGGATCCCGGCTCCGTCCCTGCTGGTGATCGCCGGGCTGGTCGTCGGCCTGCTGCCGTGGGTGCCGGCCGTCCGGGTGCCGCCGGAAACGGTCAGCCTGGTGGTGCTGCCGCCGCTGCTGTACGCGGCGAGCGAGGAACTGCCGTGGCGTGAGCTGCGGGCGGTGTGGCGGCCGGTGGTCATCCTGGCGGTCGGCCTGGTGCTGGCGTCGGCGGCCGCGGTCGCCGTCGTGGCCGGGGCGGTGGCGGGCATCCCGGCCAGCCTGGCGTTCGTTCTCGGATCGGTGCTGGCCAGCACCGATCCGGTGGCGGTGAGCGCGCTGGGGCGGCGGCTCTCGCTGCCGCCGCGGGTACAGGCGCTGGTGCAGGCCGAGAGCCTGTTCAACGACGGGACCAGCCTGGTGCTGTTCCAGATCGCGGTGGGCTTCGCGGTGGCGGGCACGGCCGGCTCGGCGGGAGCGGGCAGCGTGCTGCTGCACGGCGCCGCGCGGTTCGCGGTGCTGACGGCGGGCGGGGCGGCGGCCGGCGCCGCCGTCGGCGCCGGGGTGGTCCTGCTGCGCAGGCGCGTCACCGACCCGGTCCTGGAAACCGTGGTCGCGCTGGTCACCCCGTACGCGGCGTACGTGCTGGGCACGGCGCTGCACGTATCCCCGGTGCTGGCGGTGATCGTCACCGGGCTGGTCATCGGCGGGCGGCGGGAGCGGATCACCTCCGCGCAGAGCAGGCTGCAGCTGCACTCGGTCTACCAGACGGTCATTTTCCTGCTGGAGAGCGTGGTGTTCAGCCTCATCGGCCTGCAGCTGCCGACCCTGATCCGGGCCCTGTCCGACAGCAGCCAGGCGTGGCTGGCCGAGGCGCTGGCGGTGACCGGGACGCTGATCGTGGCCCGGATGCTGTGGGTGTTCCCGCTGTCCGCGGTCGCCCAGCGGCGCGGCGGCGCCCGGCGCCCGTCCTGGCCGGTGCCCGCCGTGGTGTCGTGGGCCGGCACCCGCGGGGTGGTGCCGCTGGCGGCGGCGCTGTCCATCCCGCTGACCGACGCGGCCGGTGCCCCACTGCCGGACCGGGACCTGATCCTGGTGCTCGCCATCGCCGCCATCGTGATCTCGCTCGTCGTCCAGGGACTCACCCTGGGGCCGCTGGTCCGGCTGGCCGGCATCGCCCGGCCCGGCGACGCGCACCAGGAGGAGGCCGCCGCCCGGCTGCGTCTGGCGCAGGCCGCCCTGACCCGCCTGGACGAGCTGGCCGAGGAGGCCATGGCCGCCGGTGCCAGTCCCGAAGGTGCCAGCCCCGACGGTGCCAGCGCCGCCGATGACGCGATCGACCGGGCCCGCGCCACCCTGGAGGCCCGGATCAGACGGGCCCAGGCCCGCGTCGACGACAGCCGGGCCGGTGACCGCCTGGCCCCGGAACCGGGCCGCCTGACCGACCGGGAGCTGCGCCGCGCCCTGAACGCCGCCGAGCACGCCGAGCTGGCCCGCCTCTACGACGAGGCCGCCATCAGCCAGGCCACCCGGCAGAGCCTGCAGCGCAGCCTGGACCTCGAGGCCACCCGGCTGAGCGACGATCACCACTGACCCGAGTGAACCGGCGGGCGTCTTTTCCCGTACCGAACGAGTGAGTGGCAAGTAGTTGAAATTTCAGCTTCGGTCAGTAACATCTGCGCGCCTTCCTCGGGTTCACGTTCTGCTTCGCCGGCCTGCAGAAGCTGGCCAACCCCCGGTTCTTCGACGCCGCCGACCCGGCCTCGATCCAGGCTCAGCCGGCGGGGGCCGGGCGACGCAGCCCCGTCCACGCGCTGATCTCACCGCTGGGCCACGTCGCGGTCCCGCTCGGCATCGTCATCGCGCTCGGCGAACTGGCGGTGGGCGTGGGCACCCTGCTCGGGTTCCGGCCGCGGCTGGCCGCGGCCGGGGGCATCGCGCTGTCGCTGCTGCTGTTCCTGACGGTCAGCTTCCATTCGTCGCCGTACTACACCGGGGCGGACATCGTGTTCGCGTTCGCCTGGACGCCCCTGCTGCTGGCCGGGGCAGGCCGCCTCCTTCACCGACCCGTCCTCCGGCGACCCGTCGCTGGTGATCCACCCGAGCGCCGGGACGTTCGTCGCCTTCGACGCGGTCTGCCCGCACGCGGGCTGCACGGTCGGCTACGACGCCGCGCAGAAGGTGATCGCCTGCCCGTGCCACGGCTCCCAGTTCAACGCCAGCACCGGTGCGGTCGAGGTCGGCCCGGCCACCCGGGGCCTGAAGAAGCTCGCCATCGCCGAGGGGTCCAGCGGCCAGCTCTACGTCAGCTGAGCTATCCGGGGCCAGCCGCGGCCGGTGCAGCGTGAGCCCGGCGAGCGCGCGATCGCCGATGCTGGTCAGCCGGGTGCATCGGTCCGGCGGGGAGTCGGTGGCGCACAGGGTACGTAAGTCGGTACCCAGGGGCACACCGACTCCGCCGGGGCTAGGGAGCCGAGGCTCAGGTGGGTCGGGGGCGGGGGTAAGGAGTGGAGTCAGGGGCCGGTGTGGGCGCCGGTCATCATGGCGGCGAGGTCGTCGGGGTGGATGAAGGACGGGGGCGGGGGCGGGCCCCAGGAGAACAGGCCGCGGGCGCCTTCGAGGTCCTGGGGCGTCCACAGCTGGTCGTCGACGATGCAGTCCATGTCGCTGTAGTACTCGCTGAAGTTGCCGGCCGGGTCCTTGAGGTACCAGAAGAAGTTCGACCCGCCGTAGTGCCGGCCGAGGCCCCAGACATGCCGTTCGGGGTGGTCCTCGAGCATGGTGGCGGCGCCGCGGCCGACGTCGTCCACATCGTCGACCTGCCACGACGTGTGGTGCAGGAACGAGACCGGCGCGCCCAGGACCAGCACGTTGTGGTGGTCGGTGGAGCAGCGCATGAACGTGCCCGCGCCCTTGATCCGGTCGCTGATCTTGAAGCCGAGCCCGGACACGAAGAACGCCTCGGTGGTCTGCGGGTCGGTCGAGCCCATCACGGCGTGCCCGAGCTTGCGGGGCGCGACACGGTCCTCCCGCAGGATCCCGGGCGCCCGGGTATCGGGCCGTTCGGTCCGGCCCGGCCCGTTGTACGGGGTGGGAGTCACGGTGTCCTGGGTCAGCCGGCCGGCGATCTCGAGGTAAGCCCGGGTGCCGGTCACCTTCTCCACCGCGCTGATCCAGCCCGGGCCGCGCTCGACCTCGATGCCGAGATTTCGCAGGTTGCCCGCGGCGCGATCCAGGTCGTCGGCGTCGTCCACGCCCACGTGCAGGTCGACCAGGCGCCGGGTCGCGGCGGGCACGATACGCAGCTGGCGGCCGCCGTCACGGGTGCTGAACCAGATCTGGAGGCCCGACTCGTCGCCGCGCTGGAGGCCGAAGTCGGCGTAGTAGGCGGCGGTCTCTTCGACGTTGGGGACGCCCATGGTGACAGACGTAAGCCGGTGCAGGGCCATCGTCAGTTCTCCTTCCGAACGGGTCCGGCGGCGACGAACCGCTGCCGCATCTCGCCGGTGCCTTCGATATGGCCGGTCAGAACGTCCCCGTCGGCGAGCCAGCGCTGCGGGTTATGGCCCCGGTCGTGGGCGAGTTCGTGGCCCGGGTCGCCGGCGGCGACGACGAGGCGGCCTTCGTGATTGGCGATGCGCATGGTATGATACTCCGCCTTTTGAGGGCTACCGGGAATCGCGGGGCTTATAGACCTCGTACCCGATCACCGGCAGCACTACCGCGTGCCGCGCGGCGACCGAGGAGTCACGCCAGATGCGCTGCAGCGGGTTGGCTTCGGCGAAGCTGCCCGCGCCGGCTTACGCGCCGCCCGCCGAGAGCGACTTCGATCCGCTGGCCAGGACCGTGGCGATCAGGGCGCTGACCGCCGGGCGCCGGCGGGTCCGCGGGTTGGTCAGCAAGACCAGGTCGATCAGGCCGAGCTCGGGCAGCCGGTGCCCTGGGCCGAGCGGGGTGAGCTGGGCCGGGACCAGGCTGGCGGCGAGGGCGGAAATGCCGATGCCCGCGGCCACGGCCGCGATGAGGCCGTTGACACCGCGGCAGACGCAGGCACTGCGGAACGGCAGCCGGGCCCGGTTCAGCGCCCGGCGGATTTCGGTGCGGGACAGGCTGGGGGCCGGGTAGACCACCAGCGGCAGCGGCCTGGTCAGGTCCAGCTTCGTCGAGGGCGTGCCCACCCAGACCAGGCGGTCCCGCTTGACCAGCTGGCCGCGCTCCTCGCCGCTCGGGCGCTTGCCGATAAACACGTCGAGCTTGTCGCCCTCCAGTCGCTGATGCAGCAGCCCGCTCTGGTCAACCGTCAGGTCGAAGTCGACCAGCGGGTTGTCCCGGCGGAAGTCGCGCAGGATCTGCGGCAGGCCGGTGAGGGCGAGGTCGTCGGATATGCCGATGCGGAGCCGGCCCCGGGGCTGGGAGCCACGGAAGTAGGCGGCCGCCTGCTCGCTGGCGGCGAGGATATTACGCGCGAACCCTGTCATCACCTCGCCGTCGGCGGTGAGCGAGACCGAGTGCGTGTCCCGCAGCACGAGCGTCCGGCCGACCTGCTCCTCCAGCCGGCGGATGTGCTGGCTGACGGTCGGCTGCTGGAGGCCGAGCCGGGCCGCGGCCCGGGTGAAGCTGCCGGTCTGCTCGACGGCGAGGAACGTGGCCAGAAGCTGAGGATCGTAGCCGGTCATAATATTCCACAATAACTGTAAGTTATGTAATTGCCTTTCCATATAAACCGGCCGGGCCGAGAATGTCGAGGGAAGCCAGCGACAGGAAGGCACATCCGTGACCACCGCCGAGACAGTTCGGCCAGCACGAGGTGCCTTCGCCGCCCTCAGCGTGCGCGGCTACCGGATCTACCTCGGCGGGCAGAGCCTGGCCAACACCGGCACCTGGATGCAGAGCATCGCCCAGGACTGGCTGGTGTACGACCTGACCCGCAGTTCGTTCAGTGTCGGCGTGACGATGGCCCTGCAATTCGGGCCGATCCTGGCCCTCGGCCTGTACAGCGGGGCGATCGCCGACCGGCTGCCGAAGCGGCGCATCCTGCTCATCACGCAGACGCTGAACGCCGTCGCGACCGCGGCGCTGGCCGCGATCACCCTGTCGGGCGCGGTCCGCCCCTTCCACGTCTACGCATTCGCGCTGTTGAGCGGGCTGATCTTCGCCTTTGACGCACCGGCCAGGCAGGCGTTCGTGTCCGAGGTCGTCCCGCCCAGCCGGCTCCGGGCCGCGATCGCCCTGAACGCGGCGGTGTTCCAGGCGACCCGGCTGATCGGCCCGGCCCTGGCCGCCCTGCTCATTGCGAGCGCGGGCACCGGCTGGGTGTTCGCGGTCAACGCCGCCTGCTACGCCGGCCCGGTGATCGGCCTGCTGCGGCTGCGACCGTCCGATCTCACCCCGGCCCCCGCCGCGCGCCGCGAGCCCGGAGCGCTGCGAGCCACGGTCAGGTACGTGAGCCAGCGGCCGGACATCGGGTGGACGATCTTCCTGGTCGGGGTGTTCGGGACGTTCGGCCTCAACTTCCCGATCGTGCTGACCGCCATGGCCAAGTCGGCGTTCGGCGGCAACGCCAGCACCTACGGGCTGTTCAACATCGCCCTGGCCGTCGGGTCCGCGGCCGGCGCGCTATTCGCGGGGGCCGCCGCGCGGTCACGGCCGCGGGTGCTGGTGCTCGCCGCCGCCGTGTTCGGCCTGCTCCAGGTGGCGGCGGCGTTCGCCCCGGACATGGCCCTGTTCCTCGTCCTGCTAGGTGCCATGGGGCTGGCCAACCTGGCGTTTCAGTCGATGGCCAACGCCTCGGTCCAGCTCGCCACCGACTCCCGGCTGCGCGGCCGCGTGATGGGGATCTACATGCTGGCCTTCATCGGCGGCACGCCCCTGGGGGCGCCACTGATCGGCGCGCTCACCAGCCACTTCGGCGCCCGGGCGGGAATGATCGCGTGCGGGGTGGTGCCCGCCCTGGCCGCCGTCGGCGTGGCCGCTGCCCGGCGGCGGACAGCACACCGGTCACGTGATCCCGAAGCGGCTAACCGGCACCCTGGACGCCGGGCCCAGCCCGCGTAAGTCGAGTACCCGGCGCGGGTGCCGGCCGTCGACGTAGCCCACGAACGGCGGGTAGATGTTGTAGCCGAGCAGTTCCTGCAGCCGTTCCGGCAGGTCGCGGACGACCTCGCGGGGCACCGCCAGGCAGTGGTTCTCCTGCGGCCGCAGCCAGCCGGCCGCGTACTCCAGGATCACGCCGAGCCGCGGCCGGGAGGTCTGGTTCGCGCCGCCCCCGTGCCACAGGCTGCCCAGGTAGAACAGGGCCGAGCCCGGTGACATCACCGCCGTCTCCACTGGGTCGTCCGGGCCGGGCGTGCGTCCGGGCTCCCAGCGATGACTGCCGGGGATGAACCGGGTCGCCCCGTTGTCCGCGGTGAACTCATCGAGCGGCCACATGGTGTTCACCACCAGTGGCGGATGCGGCTCGGGGACCGGGTAGATGGCGTCGTCGCGGTGCAGCACCTGGGCCTTCTCGCCGGGGCCGATGCAGATGCCAACCGGCGCGCTGAGCTGGTAGTGCCCCAGCACCTGGTCCAGGACGGCGAGCAGCAGCGGATCGGTGGCGAGCGCGTCGAACGCGCGGGTCTTGGCGAACAGCGCGTAGATCCGCTGCGTGTCGAACCCCTCGAACGAGTTCCGCCCGGTCCGGGTGGTCCGCAGCACCAGGTCCAGGTCCGCGCGGGCGCGGTGCGCGCCGTCCGGGGTCAGCAGGCCGGTCACGACGACGTAGCCGTCGTCCATCAGCCGCCGGGCTACGTCCTGGCCGGGCGCGGTGGCGGGCATTGTCGGCATCACCAGCCTGAGATTAAGCGGCCGGACTCCCGCCGTCCAGGATCAGCATCACTCCTCGCGCAGTACCGCCGTCACGTCGGGAACCACCCCGAGATGACCAGCGAAAACGCGCCAGGCGGTCCGGCCGGCGGCGACGCCGAGGGGAACGCCGACGGCCAGCGTTACCACTGCCAGGGTTGTCGCCTGCCAGGCCACGGCCCGGCCCACGTTGCCGTGCGTGAATCCCAGCGTCTTCAAGATGGCCAGGTCGCGGCGGCGTCGGCGGATCGAGGTAGCGAGGAGGTGAGCCACCGTGATCAAGGCCAGGGCGGCCAGTGCCGAGGCCAGGATGAGCGGGAGGTTCTGGATCCGCCCGAAGTTCACCAGGTCGGTCGGCGTCGTCGGCGGCTGGGTGAGGAAATTCTTGTCGACCGCCGACAACCGCTGGTCGAGGCGGGCTACGCCCTGGGCGGTATCGACGCCGGACCGGAAGGTGACGGCTATCACGTAGGGCGAGCGGGCCCGGCCGCCGGCCAGCCGGACCACAGCCGGGCCGGTGACGATCACGCCGTCGCCGAGATGGGCGCTGACGTCCCCCGGCGGGAGGACGGCGGTCCCGACCACTCGCATAGGCACCTGGGGTGCTTCCTCATTCTCGGCGTTGCCGACCAGCGTGGCGCCGGGGCGGACGCCCAGTTGCGCGGCCGTGCTGGCGCCGAGCGCCACCTCACCGACCGCGGCGGGTACCCGCCCCGTAAGCATGGACACTGCGAAGGTTCCCTTGACGGGCGTGTAGGCGAACCCCGAGAGAACGTGGCCGCCGAGCCGGAAGTCGATCCCGGTCTGGATGAAGGCGGCGGTGGCGATATCCGGGTCGGCGCGCACGACCGGCGCGGCCGCCGGAACGGCGTGCGGGCCGTTGTTGTTCCAGATCTCGGTGTCCCAGGTGACGCCGTAGAGCGGCGGTGTCTCCAGCAGGTGACTGAGGCTCGCCCCGAAGGTGAGAGGCTACCATCGCGCCGACCCCCACGATGGCTCCGCCGATGGTCGTGCGCACGGGAACGCTGGTCCGGCCGCGCCCGCGCTCCAGCGCCATGCGCATTCCGGCCGTAATCGTGACCGGGAGTCCGGCGCGCGCGCTGGCCTCGGCCATCACCGAGCGCCGGCCTGGCCCGTCGTGCTCATTGGTACCGAGCGCCGCCGAAGCCGCCGCCCGCCAGGCAGGCCGCAACGTCAAGATGGCGGCGATGACGGTCGTTCCCGCTACGGCGATGGCGAGAACCCGCGCGTCGCATGCGACCCCGGGATGCGGTTCGGCCGTGCGGGCCAGGCCGATGGGTGTGAGCGGGGACAAGGCGATCGCCACGGCCACGGACAGGACCGCCCCGGCGGCGCCGATGGCGGTACCGCGCAGGACGGCGAGGCCAGCCAGCTGGCGTCGGGTCATGCCGAGTGCGTACAGCACGGGGTAGTCGCTGGCGTCGAGCGCGATCTGCCGGGCCAGCAGCTGGCCGAGGACGAGCACGGCCACCACCATGAGGAGCACGGCGAGCAGCCACAGGGCCACGGCGACCAGATGGGTCGACCGGTTCACGTCGCGGTCCTGACCGGCCAGCTCATGCTCCGAGACCGGCCGGCCGTGGGTGAACGGCTCGATCTGACGCTGGGCCGCGGCACCGGACGCCCCCGGGCGCAGCCGCACCAGGCTGAACTCATACGCCGCCACCGATGTCTGGTGCGCCCGGTAGAACGCGGGGGTGAGGTAGTAGTTCGGTCCGTTGAAATAGCTGTTGGATGCGAAGGGAGGAAATTGCGCCGGGGCCGCGACGATGCCCACGACGGTGAACGTGGTCCATACCGGGGCGCCGGACAGGTCCGGGGTGTGGGTGTCGCCGCCGGCGGACGCCACGAGCGGGACGCGGACGCGCTGGCCGATGCGGGCGCCGGGCATGGTGAAGTCCGCGACGGCCTCATCGGCCCGGGCGGGATCGGGCAGTCGCCCCCGAAGCACCTTCAGCCGGTTGAGCCCGGTGCCGTAGGCGCGGCCGTCGGACGAAGCGACCAGGTTGTAGCCGACATCGTTGACCGGCCCGAATACGCGGAAGGAGTCCGCCTCGGCGACCGCCGGCAGGGCGGCGACCGTCGATGGCTGCAGGACGGCGGCTTCCGGGTTGGGCACGAAGTCGTCAATCAGGTACTCGGCGCCGTGATTGGCTACCACGAAGCGGGCGTATGCGTTGTCCGTGCGCCGGCGCCGGCCGCCGCCGCCACGATCCCCCCGAACAGGCCGACGAGCACGACCACGCCGAGCCACGCCCGCCAGCGTCGGCGGACATCGCCGCGGAACCTCGCCCAGACCGCGTTCACGGTGCCATCAGATCGCGCCCCAGGTCACCTGGTCTGGCACACCCTGGCCGGACGGACCTACACCACCACGCCCACCCGCTACGCCGCCTGACCGACTAGCCACCAGCCAGACTGATCAGCGCCCAGCCAGGACACTTCCCAGGCGCGGCCCTATTTGCCGACCCACACTGTCTTGACGTTGCAGAACTCGCGGATGCCCTGCGTGAAGAGCTCCCGGCCGAAACCGGACGTCTTGACGCCGCCGAACGGCAGCTGCGGGAAGGACGTCACGTTGCCGTTGACGAAGACCATCCCGGCGTCCAGGTCGCGGACGAACCTGGCCCGTTCGGCCTCGTCATTGGTCCACGCGTTGGCGCCGAGGCCGAACTCGGTGGCGTTGGCCAGCTCGATCGCCGCGTCGATGTCCGGGACGCGGTACACGGTGGCTACCGGGCCGAAGACCTCCTCGGTGTGCACGCGCATCTCCGGGGTGATCCCGGTCAGCACGGTCGGCGGGTAGTAGAAGCCGGGCCCCTCCGGCGCGGCGCCGCCGCACAGCGCCCGGGCGCCCTTGGCCACCGCGTCGGCGACCAGGTGCTCGACGTCGTCCCGCTGCGCTTCGGAGGACAGCGGCCCCACGTCGGTGCCGTCGGCCATCGGGTCGCCGACGACCTTGCCCGCCATCTGCTCGGTGAACAGGCGCTCGAACTCGTCGTAGACCGCGTCGTGGACGATGAAGCGCTTGGCCGCGATGCAGGACTGGCCGTTGTTCAGGCACCGCGCCACGGCGGCGATCTTGGCCGCCCTGGGCAGGTCAGCCGACGCCATGACGACGAACGGGTCGCTGCCACCCAGTTCGAGCACCACCTTCTTGATCTCGCTGCCGGCGATGGCGCCGACCGCGGAACCGGCCGGATTGGACCCGGTCAGCGTGGCGGCCACCACCCGGCGGTCACGCAGGATGGCCTCGACCCGGGCCGATCCGACCAGCAGGGTCTGGAAGGTCCCGATGGGGAACCCGGCCCGGGCGAACAGGTCCTGCATGAACAGCGCGGTCTGCGGCACGTTCGAGGCGTGCTTGAGCAGGCCCACGTTGCCGGCCATCAGGGCGGGCGCGGCGAACCGCATCGCCTGCCAGAGCGGGAAGTTCCACGGCATGACGGCCAGCACCGTGCCCAGTGGCTGGTAGCTGACGTAGGCGTTACGCGCGCCGACGGCGTCGGCATCGGACGGCTCGTCGGCCAGGAACTGCTCGGCGTACTTGGCGTAATACCGGCAGGCGCCGGCGCACTTCTCGACTTCTTGCTTCGCCGCGGCCAGCGTCTTGCCCATCTCGGTTGTCATCATGGCCGCGATCTGGTCCTTCTCCGCGTCCAGGATCTCGGCTGCGTTCTGCATCCAGCCAGCTCGTTCGGCAAAACTGGTTAGCCGGTAGCTTGCATACGCCGTCGCCGCGGTGGCCAGGCAGCGCTCGACATCGGCCTCGCCCATCTCGTCGAAGGTCTTTACGGTCTCCCCGGTCGCGGGGTTGACGGTCGCGATCGCCACGGTGCTCTCCTTCCGCCGCCCGGCAGCGTCGCCGTGGTGGCCTGAAGAAGGCCTTGCCCGGTTCGCGCCGGTCCACACCTCACCGGGCGATGTCGCGGGCCAGGTGGCCGGGCAGCCGGCCAGCAGGCCCCAGCGGCTGACGCCGATCCGGCAGTTCACGTTCGACGTTTCGGTCGAGCCGATGCTGGCAGAAGGAGGAGGAGAGTTCGCCCGGCATCTGGTGTTCGGCCCGTTCCACGCCTCCAGCCAGGTGGACTACGGCGACCGTGCCTCGGGAGAATGAGACTGTGAACACGACTCAGTACGAGAAGATCAAGACCGGCCGGGGCTTCTTCGCGGCCCTGGACCAAAGCGGCGGCAGCACGCCCAAGGCGCTCGCCGAGTACGGCGTCGAGAAGGACCGGTACAGCACCGACGCCGAGATGTTCGATCTGGTGCACGCCATGCGGACCCGGGTGCTGACCAGCCCGGCGTTCGGTGGCAACCGGGTGCTGGCGGCCATCTTGTTCGAGCAGACCATGGACCGCGACGTCGACGGCGTCCCCACTGCGCAGT
>JAJKHX010000245.1 GCA_021154785.1 Nocardiopsis sp. | reverse complement strand
CAGCGGCAGCATGGTGGCGAGCCCGCGGATGCAGTTCAGCCCGACCACATCGGCCCCGGCGTCTTGCAGGCGACGGCAGGTCTCGCCGATCGGCTCGCCCCCGCGGACGATGGGCTCGCGGTGAATGGTGAGCGTGACCACCGCATCGAGGCCGTGCGCCTTGATCGCCTCCAGTGCGAGCAGTGCCTCGCCGGGATAGTCGATGGTCTCGGCGATCACGAAGTCGACGCCAGCCTCAGCCGCCCACCCGACCTGCTCGGTGTACATGTCGCGGACGACCTTGTGCGTCGCGGGATCGTCCGGCTCATAGACGTTGGTGTTGCAGATGTTGCCGGCCACCAGGGAGTCGTGCTCGGCACCGACCTCCTTGGCGATACGCAGCGCCTGCCGGTTCATCGGCTCGAGGTCGCCCTCGCGGCCGATCACCGCCAGCTTCTCGCGGTGGGCGTAGTAGGTGAAGGCCTCAACCACGTCCGAGCCGGCGTGCACGAATTCCCGGTGCAGCCCGGCCACCATCTCAGGCTCCTCGAGCACCACCTCGGGGACGAACGCCCCCGCCTGCAAGTAGCCGCGGCGCTCGAACTCGAACAAATACCCCTCGGCGCAGATCACCGGTCCGGCGGCTAGCCGATCGAGAAGCCTACCCATGCACAACACCTCCATGGTCTTATAGTCGGAACACTCTATATTTGGAACGACTGTACCGGGAAAACTTACACGTAGGGATGCCTGGATGAAAGCTTCCGCGCAGGTAGTCGTCATCGGCGGCGGCGTGGTGGGCGCCTCGGTCCTGTACCACCTCACCGAACTCGGCTGGACCGATGTCGTGCTCGTCGAGCGCAAGGAGCTCACCGCCGGCTCGACCTGGCACGCCGCGGGCGGCATGCACACGCTCAACGGCGACCCCAATGTCGCGAAGCTGCAGCAGTACACCGTCGAGCTGTACCGCACGATCGAAGAGCGCTCCGGGCAGAACTGTTCCATCCACATGCCGGGCGGGCTGATGCTGGCCGGCGACCGGGAGCGGATGGACTGGCTGCGGATGACCCAGGCCCGCGGCCGCTACCTCGGCATGGACCTGGAGATCATCTCGGCGGCCGAGGCCAAGCGGATGTTCCCGCTCCTCGAGGAGAAGTATTTCGTCGGCGCGCTCTTCGACCCGGCCGAGGGTCACGTCGACCCGACCGGGGTCACCCGGGCCTACGCCGCCTGCGCGCGGCAGGCCGGCGCCGAGATCTACCAGCACACCTGGGTGAGCGACCTATCCCAGCGCCCCGACGGCAGCTGGGACGTCATCACCGACTCCGGCGAGATCCACGCCGAGCACATCGTCAACGCCGGCGGCCTGTGGGCCCGCGAGGTGGGCCGGATGATCGGCCTGGAACTGCCGGTGCTCGCGATGGAGCACATGTACCTGATCACCGAGGACATGACCGAGGTGGCCGAGTACAACGCGGCCACCGGCCACGAGCTGCCGATGGGCCTGGACTTCGACGGCGAGATCTACATCCGCCAGGAGGGCGGCGCGATGCTGCTCGGCACCTACGAGCAGGCATGCGTGCCGTGGTCACCGCGCGAGGCGCCGTGGACCTTCGACAAGCAGTTGCTGACCCCCGATCTCGACCGGATCGCCCCGTCGCTGGAGATCGCCTTCAAGCACTACCCGGCGATGGCCGACGCGGGGATCAAGACGGTCATCAACGGGCCGTTCACCTTCGCGCCGGACGGCAACCCGCTGGTCGGCCCGGTGCCCGGCGTCCGCAACTGCTGGGTGGCCTGCGCGGTGATGGCCGGTTTCTCGCAGGGCGGCGGGGTCGGCCTCACCCTCGCGCGCTGGATGGCCGACGGCGATCCGGGTGAAGACATCTGGGCGATGGACGTGGCCCGCTTCGGCGACTGGGCTAGCCTCGCCTACACCAACGCCAAGGTGCGGGAGAACTACAGCCGCCGGTTCCGCATCACCTTCCCCAACGAGGAGCTCCCGGCCGGCCGGCCGCTGCACACCACGCCGGTCTACGACCGGCTCACCGCCCACAACGCGGTATGGGGCGCGGGCTTCGGGCTCGAGCATCCCCTGTGGTTCGCCCGGCCCGGGGAGGAGCCGCACGAGGACGTGACGTTCCGCCGTTCCAACGCCTTCGGTGTCGTCGCGGAGGAATGCACCACGGTGCGCGAGCGCGTCGGGCTCACCGAGTGCTCCAACTTCGCCAAGTACCGGGTGACCGGCGCCGGCAGCGCCGGCTGGCTGCAAGGGCTGTTCACCAACCGGCTGCCGCGAGCCGGCCGGATCAACCTCACCGCCGCCCTGGATCCCAGCGGTCACATCGTCGGGGAGTTTTCCGTGGCGCGGGTCGGAGCCGACGATTTCTTCCTGTTCGGCTCGCAGGTCGCCGAGGCGCATCACTCGCGCTGGTTTGGTAGTCAGCTGCCTGATGGCGTGCGGTTCGACGTGCTGGGCCTGTCCCTGGTCGGGCTCTCGCTGGCCGGGCCTTTCGCCCGCGACGTGCTGCAATCGGTCACTGACACGTCGCTGGCGACCGCGGATTACCCGTTCATGACGTTCCGCCGGATCGACATCGGGATGATCCCCGCCTACGTCGGCCGGATGACCTACACCGGGGATCTGGGGTACGAGATCTGGGTCGCACCGGAGTACCAGCGAGCGCTGTTCGACCTGCTGTGGCAGGCCGGGCAGCCCTACGGCGCCGGCCTGTTCGGGTTCCGGGCGCTGATGTCGCTGCGCATGGAGAAGATGTTCGGTACCTGGTTCCGCGAGTACCGTCCGGTCTACACGCCGGTCGAGGCGCAGATGCACCGATCGCTCAAGCTCGATCATGACTTCATCGGCCGCGCCGCGGTGGAGGCGGAGGTAGCGCGCGGACCGGCCCGGACGCTCGGCTACTTCGACGTCACCCCCGATCCGGCCGAGCCGGCCGACGTCCTCGGCGACGAGCCGATCTGGCACGACGGGGCGGTGGTGGGCTGGGTGACGTCCGGTGCGTACGCGCATTACAGCCGGCGCTCACTGGCGTTCGGCTACGTGCCGAGCGAACTCGCGGTGCCCGGCGCGGATTTCGAGGTGGAGATCATCGGCCAGCGCCGTCCGGCGAGGCTGCTCGCCGAACCGGTGCTCGATCCGGCGGGCCAGCGCATGCGGGCCTGATGGGACGACACTGATGGGACGCCGCCCTGACCCCGAACGGCGGGCCGAGCTGCTGGACGAGGTGGTCCGCTACCTCGGCCGGCACGGCGTCGCCGGAGTGTCGCTGCGGCCAGTTGCCCGCGCGCTGGGCGTGTCGGTCAACGCGCTGGTGCATCACTTCGGCAGCAAGGACGAACTGGTGGTCGCCGCCTTGCGGCGGGCCGCTGAGCTCCAGCGCGGAGTCGAAGAGCGGTGGCGGCGGCAGGTACCTCACCTGTCCACGGCGGAGCTGCAGCGGCGCTGGTGGCGGTGGATCAACCGCAGTCCGGAGCACCTGGCGCTGGTGCGGCTGGGGCTCGAAGCCGCCACGCTGGACGCCACGGTCAGCGGGCTGCCCGGTGATGTGCGCGCGGAGCAGATCTCGTTCTGGCGCGAGGGCATCGCCGACGGCCTGGTCGCCGACGGCATCAAGCCGGAGGACGCCGAACGCGAGGCGTCGCTGGTCAAGGCGACGTTCACCGGCCTGGTGCTCGACCTGCTGGCTACCGGTCACCGCAAGCGGCTCACCGAGGCGCTCGAGTGCACCCTCAGCCGCCTCGACGACCTGGCTCAGACGGCCCCGTGAGGGTGGCCGCAGGCGCACCCTCGCCGCGGCCGGTGACACCGGCGGCAGGCGCGGTCACGCACGGTCGAGGCCGGCCAGGCCCTCGGCCATCGAGCGGAACAGCGGGTCGGCGTAACCGGCCAGGGTGGCGTAGACCTGGCTGATCTGCTGGTAGGCGCGGACGGCCCGGGGGTCCGGGGTGAACTGCCGGCCGGAGCTGACCATCGCGGCGGTGGCCTGATCCCAGCCCGGGTAGATGCCGTGGCCGACGGCGGCGCAGATGGCCGCGCCGAGGCCGGCGGCGTCGTTGACGGTGGTGCGGCAGGCGGGGCGGCCGTAGACGTCGGCGACGATCTGCATCATGAGGTCGGAACGGGACCCGCCCCCGGACACCAGCACGGGCGAGAGCCGGCGGCCCAGCGCGTGTTCCATCGCCGCGGTATGGCCGGCCATGGTCAGGGCGATGCCCTCGAGGATGGAGCGGTAGATGTGGGCGCGCCCCTGGCTGCCGTCGAAGCCCAGCAGGGCGCCGCGGCGCCAGGCCGCCTGCCCCGGTGCCAGCCAGTCCGGGATGGTCAGCAGCCCGTTGCTGCCCGGCGCCAGCTTGCTGGCCGCCGCGTTGAGATCGTCTTCCAGGACCGGCGCCCCGGCGGCCGGCTCGCCGCCGCCTGGCCCTCCGCCGCCCGGCCCCTCCAGCAGGGTCCGGTACCAGCTGACCGTCCACATGCCGCGGCGGATCCCGGTGCTCTCGTACAGGTAGGTCCCGGGCCGGGCGCCGAAGTTGGCCCAGTAGCTGCCGTCCGCGCCGGATGAGGACGAGCCGATGGTCATCGCCGCGATGTAGGTGCCCAGCGACAGCAGCACGGTGCCGTCGTCGTCCAGGCCGGCGCCCAGCGCCTCGACGGCCTTGTCGTTGGCGGTGGCGTACACCGGCAGGCCGGCCGGGATGCCAGTGGCCCCGGCCGCCGCCGGGGTCACCTGGCCGAGCCGGCCGCCCGGGGCGACCAGGTCGAAGAGCATGTCGCGCGGCATGCCGGCGACGGCGTAGCGCTGCGGATCGTCCGGCCAGTCGGCCGTGTCATGGTCGATGGGCCACATGCCCTCGTAGTTGGCCGCGGTGTCGGTGAACTGACCGGTCAGGCGGTGGGTGATGTAACCCGACGAGGTGGTGACGTAGCGGGCTTGAGGGTTGTCGCCTCTGTAGGGGCGGCCCACCCGTTCGTCCATCCAGCTCAGGACCGGCTCGGCCAGGCTGCCGTCGGCCCTCAGCAGGGCCCGGCAGAAGCGGATGGTGCACAGGCCCACCGCGGCGATGTCGGCGGGGTCGCCGGGGAAGGCGGCCATGACGTCACGGCAGGCGCCGGCGATGGACTCCCAGATGTCGTCATCGGGGTGGACGGCGTGTCCCGGCACCGAGATGTCGTACGGCTCGAGCCGCCTGCTGGCCGCGGCCAGGGCCCGGCCGCGGGCGTCGAAGATCGTCACCTTGGTGCTCTGCGACCCGTTGTCGATGGCCAGCAGGTACGGCTTCATGGCTTCATGGCTTCATGGCTTCATGGCTTCAGCGGGAAGATGGTGCCCGCGTTCATCACGCCGTGGGGGTCGAACGCCTGCTTCAGCGTCGTCAGCAGCCAGTAGGCGCTGCCGTGCTCGTCGGCCACCCACGGGGTGCGGTACTTGCCGATGCCGTGGTGGTGCACCATCGACCCGCCCGCCCGCAGGGCTTCTTCGACGATGATCGCATTCAGCGGCTTGTGGTAGAGCTCGATCTCCTCGCGCGGGCTGCACCTGATCTCGTAGTCGTAGACGAAATACAGGTTGGTCCCGGTCTGGTAGCTGTGCGAGGAATGGGCGCCGAGCATCGTCAGGTCACCGGCCCGCGGGAACTCGCCGCGGATCCGGCCCATGACGGCGGCGAACAGGCCCGCCGCCCGCGACCAGTCGACGGAGATCTCGGTGGTGTAGCCGAGGCGGGCGTGGGCGAGCATGTCGGCCTGCTCGGCGTCGATCTTGTCCTGGCCCCAGTTGAGGTTCTCGAACCACGCCCGGATTCGCTCTTCGCCGACCCGTCGGTGGGGGCGGGCGGCGAAGAGTTCCTCGATCGCTTCAGCGGTGGCGTCGGCGATGCCCTTCGGGCCCTCCGCGACCAGCACGACGACGTTCTGGCCCTGGTAGAAGTCGGCGAAGTGCTGTCGCGCGTCCTCGGGTGAGTAGACCCGGCACACCGAGGGCCGGTAGCCCGCGGTGATCAGCTCGCGGAGCGCGTCGATGCCCGCGGCGAACTCCTCGACCACGAACCCGAAGTACCGGTTGTTCTCCGGCTGGTAGCGGAACAGCTTCACCGTCACCTCGGTGACGAAGCACAGCGCGCCCTCGCTGCCGATGGCGATGTGGCGGATGTCCGGGCCCGCGGCCCGCCGCGGTACGTTCTTGATCCGGGCCACCTGCCCGCCCGGGAAGACCGCCTCCAGGCCCACGACCAGGTCCTCGATGCCGCCGTAGAGGGTGGAGAACTGGCCGATCGAGCGGGTGGCGACCAGGCCGCCCAGCTGGGCCAGCGGCTTGGACTGGGGCGAGTGCCCGGTGGTGAGGCCCTGGGCCCGGACGGTGTCCTCCAGCTGCTGCAGGCCGGCGCCGCACTGCACGGTGGCCATCATGTCCACCGGGTCGATCGAGATGATCGCGTTCATCCGCGAGCCGTCGACCACCAGGCTGTCTTCGACCACGGTCTCCAGGCCGCCTTCGGTGGCGGTGCGTCCAGTGCGGGGGACGACGTTGACCAGGTTGTCCTGGGCGAAGCGCAGGACCGCGGCCACGTCCGCGGTTGTTCCGGGGTACACGATGGCCGCGGGGATGGGCCCGTCGTAGATGCCGTGCGCGGCGGTGTACTTCCGGAACCGGTCGACGCTGGCCTGCCTGAGCTGCTCATCGCGGGTCTCGACGGCGGCCGGGCCGAGGAGTCCGGTCATCGCGTCGACGATCGACTGGCGGCTCAGCGGGGATCGGGATGGGGCCATGGCCAAGGTCGCTCTCCGGGTAGCTGTGGCATCAGCGGACGAGGTAGCCGCCGTCGACCACCAGGACGTGGCCGTTGACGTAATCCGATGCGCGGCTGGCCAGGAAGACCACCGCCCCCATCAGGTCGGCGGCCTCCCCCCAGCGGGCCGCGGGGATGTGCTCGACGATGCGGCGGTTGGCCTCGGGATCGGCCCGGGTCGCTTCGGTGATGGCGGTCTTGGAGTATCCCGGCGCGATCGCATTGACCTGGATGTTACAGGCCGCCAGCTCGTCGCAGTAGGCCTTGGTGAAGCCCGCGATCCCGGCTTTGGTCGCGGCGTAGGCAGGTGAGCGCCGCCCGCCGAGGAAGGAGAACAGCGACGCGATATTGATGATCTTGCCGGACCGCTGCCCGATCATGAACCGGCTGGCCTCATGGGCAAGCTCGAAAGCGGCGGTCAGGTTGACCGCTACCATCGGGTCCCACCGGTCACGGCCGAACTCCGCCACGTCCGCCAGCAGGTTGACGCCAGCGGAGTTGACCAGGATGTCGACCGAGCCCAGCGCCTCGACGCAGCTCCGGGTGATGGCGGCGGGCGCGCCCGGCTGGGTGATGTCGGCTTTTTCCAGCACGAACCGCCGCCCGGCGGCCTCGATCAGAGCCCGGGTGGACCCGTCATCCTCGGCCAGGCCGACCGCGAATACGTCGGCGCCGGCCTTGGCCAGGGCCACCGAGAAGGCCTGGCCGAGGCCGGTGTTGCCACCGGTGACCAAGGCGTTACGCCCGGCGAGAGAGAACAGATCGAGGCTGAAATCAACAATATCCACAGGTCAGCTGCCATCCGAGGTGGGGCTTGGATTGTTCGCTAGGGTAGCGCGTGCAGGCTGGCGGGACGGGAGGCGGATACTGTGAAGGTGACCGTGGCCTGGTCCGAGAGGACAACTGAGTGACGCAGACAGCCGACGCAGTCGTGATCGGAACCGGGGTCATCGGCGCCGCGGTCGCCTACGAGCTCGCACAGACCGGACTGCGGGTCGTGTCTGTCGACCGGCTGGGCGGTGTCGGCCTGGGCTCTACCAGCTCGTCGGCCAGCATCGTCCGCTTTCACTACTCGACCTTCGAGGGCGTGGCCGCTGCCTGGGAAGCCAAGTTCAGCTGGGAGAACTGGCCCGAGTACCTGGGTCGCCGTCCCGAGGAATCGCTGGCCAGGTTCGTCAAGTCAGGTTGCGTGATCCTCGACGGCAGTACCCAGCGTGAGCGGGTGCTTCCTCTCTTCGACCACGTCGGTGTCCCGTACGAGTGCTGGGACGCTGAGACCATCCGACGGCGGGTGCCAGGGATGGATCCCGGACGGTACGCTCCGCCCAAGCCGGTCACGGACGACGCCTTCTGGGAGGATGCCGACGGCGAACTCGGTGCCTACTACACGCCCGACGCCGGGTTCATCGACGACCCGCAGCTGACCGCGAGAAACCTCATGGCCGCGGCGGAGCGGAGGGGAACCGAGGTTCAGCTCCGCGAGCAGGTAGTGGCGATCCTCCAGCAGAACGGGCGGGTCCAGGGCGTGCAGCTGGGCTCGGGAGGCGTGATTCATTCTCCCGTCGTGGTCAACGTGGCGGGCCCGTACTCCGGCCGGGTCAACGATCTAGCGGGCGTCACCGGAGAATTCCGGATCCGGACCCGCCCGCTGCGGCAGGAAGTCCATTCCGTGCCCGCGCCGGCTGACTATGCGCGAGGCGAACTGGGCCCCGCGGTCACGGACGGAGACCTGGGCACCTATTTCCGGTCTCACTTCGGCGGGCAGCTTATCGTCGGCAGCGCGGAGCCGGAATGCGATGCCCTGCACTGGATCGACGACCCGGATGATTTCGAGGCCCAGCCCACCGCGCAGGCGTGGGACGCGCAGGTACTCCGGCTGGCGCGAAGAATCCCGTCGCTGAGCATCCCGCCCCGTCCCGTTGGTTACGCCGCCCTCTATGACGTCGCCGACGACTGGATCCCGGTCTACGACCGCACCTCACTGGCCGGGTTCTACGTGGCCATCGGCACGAGCGGCAACCAGTTCAAGAACGCTCCGATCGCCGGCCGCTTCATGGCGGCGCTGGTGCATGCCTGCGAAAACGGGCACGATCATGACTCGGATCCGGTCCGGTACCGCGGCCACTTCACCGGGAACGAGATAAACCTCGGGCACTACTCACGCCTTCGCCAGCCCCACGCGGAGAGTGCGGGCAATGTGATGGGCTGATAACACCCATCGAAGGCCGGGTCAGTACCTGCGCGAACGTCAGGCCGGACTGGCCCTGAAGATCATCCGCTGCTCGGCCTCGCGGTAGCCGAGCAGTTCGGGTGAGCGGCGCGCTTATTACTTGCTGCGAGT
>JAJKHX010000244.1 GCA_021154785.1 Nocardiopsis sp. | reverse complement strand
TGGACAGCCACAGCTGAGGATCGGCAGCGTGGGCCTTGTCGTCGAACGGCCCGTGCGCGCCCTGGTCCTCGGTCTGGTCCCGGGGCTCGAATACGTTGGACCCCAGCCGGGGCAGGTCCTGATCGGTCTGCTGTGACTTCACCCCGGTCCGGCCGAGGTACCAGTCGAGCAGCTTGGGGGCGAGCCGCTCGCCCAGGACGGTGTACGCCGTGGACACGCCCACCCACATGTTGCGGCGCGGATGCCCGGCCAGGTACGCGATCGCCCGGGCGGGCAGTTCGGGCTGGAAGACGGGCGGCACCGGCATCGGGTGTCCGGGCATCTTGTTCAGGTTCCAGTTGAACTGGGGCGTGTTCAGCCCGGGGAGCTGCACCATGCACAGCTTCACTTTGCTTTTCTCGTGCGCGAGCTCGCACATCACCGATTCGGTGAACCCCTTGACCGCGTGCTTGCCCCCGCAGTACGCGGACTGCAGGGGGATCGACCGGTACGCCATCGCCGAGCCCACGTTGATGATCACACCGCGGTCCCGGGGCCGCATCCGCTCCAGCGCCGCGAGCGTGCCGTGCACTTGCCCGTAGTAGGTCACCTCGGTCATCCGCCGGAATTCCTCCATCGAGGTATCCCAGGCGAAGGCCAGTGAGCCGGCGAACGCGACGTTGACCCAGACGTCGATCTCGCCGAGTTCCGATTCCACCTGCGCGGCCGCCTGCCGCACGGCCTCATAGTCCGCCACGTCGGCCGGCACGGGCAGCGCCTGCCGCCCCGCCTTCCTGACGTCGGCCGCGGTGCCCTGCAGGCCCGCCGCTCCCCGGGCCAGGATCGCGACGTCATAGCCGTGCCCGGCCAACTCCCGCACGGCGGCCCGGCCCACCCCGGCCGTACCGCCGGTGACCACCGCGATCTTCCGTCCTCCGCCTGTTGCCATCGGTGCCTCCTCATCCGTGCTCCGCGTGCCTGCTCTCCGCCGGCCGCCGGACCGGGTGGCGGGGCCAGGCGGCGTGAAGAGCACGCCCATGCCCGCCACGCATGCGGCCATGCCTACCCGGGGAGAGCCAATTTATGTCGTGATGCGATCAGATTGGCTTGTCTTTCCGCCGCCGTGCGAGCCTGCCAGCCCGGCCCGCGAGCTGACCGGCTGGCATGGTCGCCGCCGCCGCGGGTAGCGCAGCGGCTGTGATTCCACGGGAACCCCGATGCCGCCGCTGACCGCCGCCAACGCGCTCACCGCATGGCAGTTCGCGCCGCTGGTCAGCGTAACGCTGGCGCTGCTGGCAGCGGCCTACCTCAGCGGCGTGCGGATAGTCGGGCGCCGGCACCTGGCACGGCCCTGGCCGGCCGGCCGCACCGCGGCGTTCCTGCTGGGCCTGGCCGCCATCGCGGTAGCGACGCAGAGCAGCATCGGGGTCTATGACGACGTGCTGTTCAGCGTCCACATGATCCAGCACCTGCTGCTGATCATGGTGGCGCCGCCGCTGCTCATCTTCGGCAGGCCCGTCACCCTGCTCCTGCACGCGTCGCGCAACCCGCTGCACACTCGCGTCAAGCGGGTTCTCCGGTCACGGGTGGTGTCGGGGCTGACCTGGCCGCCAGTCGCCGTCACCCTGTACGCGGCGGTAGTCGCCGGCACGCACCTGACCCCGCTGATGAACATCGTGCTGGAAAACGAGGCCGTTCACGACGCCGAGCACGCGCTCTACCTGGTGGTCGGATACCTGTATTTCCTGCCGGTCGTCGGCTCGGAACCGCTGAGGCGGCGGCTGCCTGCGTTCGGCCGCTTCATGCTGCTGCTGATAACGATGCCGGTCGACACACTGGTTGGCCTGGTGCTCATGCTCGTACCGCGGGAACTGTTCCCGGCGTATGCTCACGCGGGCCGGACGTGGGGGCCGGGTCTGGTCACCGATCTGCACCATGGTGGCTTCATCATGTTCGCGGGCGGCGACCTGGTCATGGCCGTGCTGGCGGTGACCCTGGCCGTGAAGTTCATCGGGGCTGGCGGTGGCTCGCGGTCAGGCACGTCAGCTGACCTGGACGCCTATAACGCGTATCTCAGTGGCCTGGGCCGGAACGTCTTATCCGGGGTGCCGCCGGAGCGCGTTCATCCTGTGGTGCCTGGCATCGTTCGAACTCAGCCTCGGGCCCGTGTTCCGGTGAGATTCCGGACCGCTGGCCGTTTATCGGTCGCGATGCGAGGTAACTGACCGCCGAGGCACCCCTGACCGTCGTAGTTCCGCATACCGTTCGATGGAGATCATCATATGAACGATGGGCCCCGGTCGCTCCCGGCGGATGCGGTCAGGCCTCCCGCCAGGCTCGAGCGCAAGGCGGCGCGGCTGGCCGGCCGGACAGCCCGGGGGTTCGACAAGCGGTTCGGCGTGGCCAAGTGGATGCGCGGCGCGCTGAAGCGGGCGTTCCCCGACCACTGGTCCTTCTTCCTCGGCGAACTCGCGCTGTACTCGTTCATCGTCCTGATCCTGACCGGCACGTTCCTGACGCTGTTCTTCCGGCCGAGCCTGACCGAGATCGTGTACCACGGCAGCTACGTCAAGCTCGACGGCATGAAGATGAGCGAGGCGTATTCGTCCACCCTCGGCATCAGCTTCGATGTGCGCGGCGGCATGCTGATCCGGCAGATCCACCACTGGGCCGCCGACGTGTTCGTGGCCTCGATCATGATTCACGTGCTGCGCATCTTCTTCACCGGTGCGTTCCGCAAGCCGCGGGAGATCAACTGGATCATCGGGACCGTCATGCTCGCGCTGGCCGCGGTGGAGGGCTTCTGCGGTTACTCGCTGCCCGACGACATGCTGTCCGGCACGGGGCTGCGCATCGCCCAGGGCATCATCCAGTCGGTCCCGGTCGTGGGCACCTACCTGAGCTTCTTCCTGTTCGGCGGGGAGTACCCGGGCGAGGAGTTCGTGTCCCGGTTCTACATCGTGCACGTGCTGCTCATCCCCGGCGTGCTGATCGCGCTGATCACCGCGCACTTGATGAGCGTGTGGCATCAGGGCCATACCCAGTGGCCCGGCAAGAAGGAGCACGAGCGCAACGAGGTCGGGAACCCGACGTACCCGATCTTCATGGCCAAGACCGGAGCCCTGTTCTTCTTCACGTTCGGGCTGCTGGCGGTGCTCGGCACGATCGCGCAGATCAACCCGATCTGGCTGTACGGCCCCTACGACCCGAACCGGGCTACCTCGATGGCACAGCCGGACTTCTACATCGGGTTCCTCGAGGGCACGCTGCGGATGATGCCGGGCATCGAGAGCAATATCTGGGGGCACACGCTCGTCTGGAACGTCCTCCTGCCCGCAGTCGCGTTCCCGGCGGCGTTCTTCCTGATGATGGGGGCCTACCCGTTCTTCGAGCAGTGGGCGACCGGCGACTGGCGCGACCATCAGCTCCTCGACCGGCCCCGCAACGCGCCGTCGCGGACCGGCATCGGGGTGGCGGTCATCGCCTTGTCGGTGGACATCCAGCTAGCCGGGGCGCAGGACGTCATCGCCTACAACCTCAACATCCCGTTCGAGTACCTGGTCTACCTGTTCCGGATCGGGTTCTTCGTCTTCCCGGTGGCCGGCTTCTTCCTGGCCAGGCATATCTGCCTCGCGCTGCAGCGCGCCGACGCCAGGAAGCTCCGGGAGGGCGAGAGCTACGGCATCGCGGTGGCCGGGCCGGTGCAGGCCTATATCCCGGTGAACAAGCCGCTGCCGGAGGAGGCCCGGACGCTGGCCGAGGCACGGCAGCCTGCTGAGTTGCTCGTGCCGACCCCGCGGCACATCGTGCCGCTGCCCACTCCGCATCGCGTGGTCGCCCAGGTGCGGTCCCGGCTCAATCACTTCTACGTCCGGACCCTCCTGGAGAACCCGAAATCGCTGGCGCTACTGGACGGCGAGGGCCAGGACGGCCAGGGCCAAGGCCAGGACGGTCAGGGCCAGAACGGCCAGAGCCAGAACGGCCAGGGCCCGGACGAAGACGAAGGCTGAGGCGAGCGGCCGGTAACTTGCGGGAGCCGCGGAGGGCGAACCATTCCATCAGCCCCGCGGCGACGAGCGGGAAGACGCCAATGATCGGGAGCCACATCCCGAACGCCAGGCCGAGCCAGAGCAGCATGAAAGCCAGCGCGAGCAGCAGCGCGGAAGCCGGGCGGCGGGGCACGACCAGGCCGCGGGAGAGTCCCTGGGGCTGGCGTCGGCGCGCCAGCCAGACCAGCGCGGCCAGCAGGAAGACCAGCAGGGCGGAACCGATATAGATGTAGAGCTCGATCATGTGGCCGCCGAAGGGGCCGCCGAGGAACCCGGCCAGCACCACCAGCGCGACGACGTTCAGCAGTCCCCAGAACGCGACCACGACGGGCGCGGAGAACAGCTTTTCCATCACTCTTCCCCTCGTTTGTCCGAGGTCTCGGCGGATTGCGGCGTGGTAGCGGCCTGCGGCGCTGCCTGGGCCAGCCCCTGTTCCCGCAGATCGAACAACGGCGCGTAGCTGCGGACCTTCGGCACCGGGTGGGCCAGGTCGAAGTTGTACGGCGGCGGCGGCGAGGACGTGGCCCATTCCAGCGAATGGCCGCCCCACGGGTCGGGCGGCGCCGGGCGGGGCAGCCGGGCGGAGATGTAGATGTTGTAGGCGAAGACCGTCATGGCCAGGCCGATGAAGCCGGCGCCGATGCTGGAGATCAGCTCCAGGGTAGGAAAGCCGGAGGCGTCCGGGTAGGTGGGCACCCACCGCGGCAGGCCGTTGTAACCCAGGAAGAAGAACGGGATGAACGTCGCGTTGGTCCCGATGACGAGCAGCACGAAGTGCAGCTTGCCCAGGCGCTCGCGCAGCATGATGCCCGTCGCCTTGGGGAACCAGAAGTAAAAGCCCGCGAAGAACCCGAAAATGCTGCCCGCGAACAGCGTGTAGTGGAAGTGGCCGAGCACGAAGTAACTGTTGTTGACCTGGTAGTCGATGCTCGGCGTGGCGACCATGATGCCGGTCAGGCCGCCGACCAGGAACTGGGGGATGAACGCCAGCGCGAACAGCATCGAGGCGGTGTACCTGATCTTGCCGCCGACGATCGTGCCGAGGAACCCGAAGTACTCGATCCCCGCCGGGATGGCCAGGAAGATCGAGGTCAGCGAGTAGTAGTCGTTGGTCGTCTGGCCGCTGGCGAACAGGTGATGGCCCCATACCGCCATCGACCCGGTCGCGAACACCAGCAGCGACAGGACCGTGCCCTTGTAGGCGAAGAACCGGCGGCCGGAGAACGTGGCCAGCACCTCGGCCACGCAGCCGACGAACGGGAAGAACATCACGTACACCACCGGGTGCCCGTAGAACCAGAACAGGTTCTCGTACGCGATATTCCAGAAGTTGCTGTCGAAAGAACCCGGGAAGGCCCGGTCCAGCGCCGCGATGGCCTCGGCGGCCAGCAGGGAAGGAAACGCCGCGATAACCATCAGGTTGGTGACGATCTGCGTCCAGGCGAAGACCGGGAGCCGCATCATCGTCATGCCGGGCGCGCGCAGCCGCAGGACCGTCCACAGCGTGGCGCCCCCCATGATCAGCGTGCCGGTGGCCGCGAGGAAGAACCCGGCCGTCCACAGCGACTCCCCGGGCCCGGGGGAGTAGACGCTGTTCGACAGCGGCGTGTATCCCCACCAGCCGCTGTCGGCGCCCTCCGGGGTCAGGAATCCCCAGATCATCGTGATGGCGCCGGCCACATAGAGCCAGTAGCCGAGCAGGACGGCCCGGGGCGCCGCGATCCGGGGCGCGCCGATCTGCAGCGGGACCAGGTACACCCCCATTCCGACGGCGAGCGGGGTGATGGTCAGCACGATCATGCCGGTGCCGTGCATGGTCATGAACTGCAGGTAGGACTGCGGGGACAGGATGTCCAGGCCGGGCTGGGCCAGCTGGGCGCGCATGGTTAGCGCGATCGCGCCGTTGAAGAAGAAGAGCACCAGCGCGGTGCCGACAGTCAAGATCCCGATCCGCTTGTGGTCGGTGGTCAGCAGCCAGTGCGGCAGCCCGTCGCGGCCGGGCTGAACCCGGTGCTCGTAGCGCGTCAGGGCCGGCCGGGCGGTCACTGGCTCACCGCCGTGGCCGCGCCGCCGCGTGATCGCATGAACTGGCCGAAGGCCGCGGGGGACACGACCTGCACGTAGAAGTACATTTCGTAGTGGTACAGGCCGCAGATCTGCGCGCAGCGGCCTTCCCAGCGGCCGGTCTGATTCAGCGTGGTGGTGAAGCTGTTGACGTGGTCCGGGTAGGCGTACATCTTGAACCGCAGGTAAGGCAGCCAGAACGCGTGGATCACGTCGATCGAGGTCACGTCCAGCTCGACGACCTTGCCGGCCGGCAGTACCAGCGTCGGTATCCCGCCGCCCCGGCACTGACCGGTGATGGTGACCGGCTGGCCCTCGTAGTGGAAGCGCCAGCACCACTGAAAGCCGGTTACCTGCACGCGCACCGCGGGCTTCGGCGGATCCGGCAGCTCCTTGTTGTTCCCGCTCAGGCTGCTGACCATGAGGAAGGCGGCGACCCCGGTCAGCACGGTCAGGTAGCCCAGCTCCAGCTTGTTGGCCTCCATCAGCTTGGACGGCTCGCGCCCCCGCTTGCGCCGCCGCCGGCTCAGCACCAGCGCGGCGAGCATGGTCAGCGCCACCAGCCCGAACACCACCCACGCAATCGTCGATTCCTCGGTGAAGAGCTGATGGAAGACGCT
>JAJKHX010000243.1 GCA_021154785.1 Nocardiopsis sp. | reverse complement strand
GTCCGAGGCCGGGGTCCCGGTGCGGGTCGGGTGCGGGGTCCCGGTTCGGGGTCGGGTCACGGGGTCATCGAGGCGAGGGGGGGCGGCGGGCTCGGCGTCTTCAGCGCCGTGGCGCAGGATCCGGCCGGGGCGATCTACCAGCGGTCCGAGGAACTCCGGCGGGCCGATATGGGCCGCCTGGCTGACAGGCTGGCGACGAAGACGCCACTGGGCAAGGGCGTGACCCGGCGCCGGGCCGCCGAGCTGCTGTTCGTGCTCATCGGGCCGGCGCTGTACCGGGACTTCGTCCTGGAGGCCGGGTGGACACCGCGGGAGTGAGCCCGCTGGGTCAGCGACACCCTCATCCGCGATCTGCTCCCGGACCGCTGACCAGGCATGCCGGACCGCTGGCCAGGCATGCCGGACCGGCGACCTGGCCCGGCGGACAGGCTGGGCTCGCCCGGCCGATGGGCAGGCGGATGATCGCTTAACGGGTGGGCATGACCCGCGGCTGGGCGGGACCCACCGCCGGGATGGGACCCGTGGGCGGCCCGGTCGGGACGCCGGCGTGGCGCCGGGGGACGGTACGGTTGACGGCCGGTACGCCCGGGCGGGCCAGCGGCATCCTGATCAGGAACTGGCAGCCAGGCCCGGCGTTGCGCACCGCGATCTGACCCGAGTGCGCCTCGACGATGCCGCGGGCGATGGACAGACCCAGGCCACCGCCCGACTGCGGGCCCGGGGTGCGGGCCGACTCGCCGCGGAACGCCACGTCGAACACGCGCGGCAGGTCATCGGGCGGGATCCCGCCGCAGGCATCGGAGACGGTGACGCAGGCCAGGCCACCTTGTACCTCAGCCAGTACGTCCACGCCGCCGTCGGCCGGGGTGTGCCTGATCGCGTTGGTCACCAGGTTGCGCAGCGCCCGGCCCATCTCGGCCGCGTCGACGTACACCGGCATGCCGCGCACCGCGGCCCCGGTGAGCCGCACGCCCTTGGACCGGGCGACCGGCTCGGCGCTGGCCACCACCTCGGCGACCAGGTCCTCCAGCCCGGTCATCCGCTTGGCCAGCCGCAGCGCTCCCGCGTGGATGCGGGACAGCTCGAACAGGTCGTCGATCATCACGGTGAGCCGGTCCACCTCGCGGCGGATCTGCGAGTGGTACTGGGATACCTCGCGCGGGTCGACGACGACCTGGTCTTCCAGCGCCTCGGCCATGGCCCGCAGGCCGGCCAGCGGGGTGCGCAGGTCGTGGCTGACCCAGGCGACGAGCTCGCGGCGGCTGGCTTCCAGCGCGCGCTCCCGGGACCGGGCCAGGGCCAGCCGTTCGTGGGTGGCGGTGAGCTCGACGTCCAGTTCGCGGAACTCCGCGGGCAGCGTCAGCTGCGGCGGCACATAGACGCCGGTGTCGGTGACACCCTGCACGGCCGAGGACAGCGCCCGGCTGGCCCGGATCAGCCGTCGTCCGACGAACACGGCTACCACCAGCCCGGCCACGCCGGCGATGGCCGCCAGGTCGAGCATGGCGTCGCGTTCCGGCGCGGTGCCGACCATGCGGTAGGCGATGACGACGATCGCGGCCATCGTGGTCAGGGTGCACACGCCGACCGTGACGCCCATCATGAAGCCGATCGAGCGGCCCGCGAGCCTGCGCAGCAGCAGGATGCCGATCGCGGCGAAGATCACCGCGATGACCGCGACCCGCTCGGAGATCCAGGCTATGTCCGACCACTGGATGTCGGCCGGCAATATGGACGTGCTTTCCGCGAGCGGTCTCACGCTCTACCTCCCGTGCCTCTCCGGCGCGCGCTCACGCGGCTTCCGGCTCGTAGCGGTAGCCGACACCCCATACGGTCACGATGCGCCGGGGCATGGTCGGGTCGGGCTCGAGCTTCTCGCGCAGCCTCCGCACATGGACGGTGACAGTCGAGGTGTCGCCGAACGTCCAGCTCCACACCTCGGTCAGCAACTGCTCGCGGGTGAAGGCCTTACGCGGGTTCCGCATCAGGAAGACGAGCAGGTCGTACTCGCGGGAGGTCAGCTGGATCAGCTTGCCGTCGACCCTGACCTCGTGCGCGGACAGGTCCACGACCAGGTTTCCGTCGGTCATGGCACCGAGATCGAGCTTGTCAGGCAGGCCGGCACCGCGAGACCTGCGTAGCACCGAGCGCACCCGCAGGGCCAGCTCACGCGGACTGAAGGGCTTGGTGACGTAGTCGTCCGCCCCGGTCTCGAAGCCGACCAGGCGATCGGTCTCGTCTCCGAGGGCGGTCAGCATGACCACCGGAATCGGCCAGCGTGCCCGCAGCCTGCGGCATACCTCGAGGCCGTCCATCCCGGGCAGCATGAGGTCGAGGACGATGAGGTCCGGCGGTTGCTCGGCCACCAGGCGCAGCGCCTCGTACCCGTCGTGCACGCACTCGACCGTGTGTCCGTCGCGCACCAGGTAACGCCCGACAACATCCGCCACGGTGGGATCGTCATCGACGACGACGATCCGCCCGGGCGGATCGGGGTTGCTCACCAAAGGATTTTCCGTTCCTGGGCAAAAGAAAATGGTTACGCCCCACGGTAAGACGTAAGCAGCCGGTGAAGCCAGTAAACAGATCGAAAGCGTCATGACTCCGTAAGCACAGTGACGATTGTGTGAGATCCACCCCTGATCGGCGCCGAACCGGCCCGCGAGATTCCCCCCTCGGTTAACACTGAGGAGTGCTTCGCGCCACCGGTACGGCAGGCGCGGCGAGCGATCGCGGCTGAGCGTCATACCTGGCCCCGCGGTCATCCATGGTCGAAGGGTAGGAGGACCGCGTGATCGGCGAACTCTACGAGCACGCGCTCGCTGGCCGGGCGCGGCCGGAGATCGAGCACGCCGACGGCAGCCGCAGCCCGCTCCCGGTCGAGGGCTGGCTGAACGAGAGCCCCGGCGACCGGTCGATCCTCGACCGCTGCGCCGGCCCGACCCTCGACATCGGCTCGGGTCCCGGCCGGCTGACCGTCGCTTTGTCCGAACGAGGTATCCCCGCGCTCGGCATCGACATCACGCCTTACGCGGTTGACCTGGCCCGCTCCTCGGGTGCCCTGGTCATGCTGCGTGACGTCTTCGACCGCGTGCCAGGCACCGGCCGGTGGACCACGGTCCTGCTCGCGGACGGGAACATCGGGATCGGCGGCGACCCGGCCGCCCTGCTCCGCCGGGTGGCTCAGCTGCTCGCCCCGCAGGGCCGCGCGATCGTCGAGCTCGAGCCGCCCGGGTCGCCGCTCCGCCAGGAGCACGTCCGGCTCTGCCACGCCGACTCGGCCAGCGCGTGGTTCCCCTGGGCCTACGTCGGTGCCGACCACATCGCCGACGTGGCCAACGACGCGGGGCTCGGGGAGGTCGAGATCTGGACGGTCGACGAACGCTGGTTCGCCTCCATCGGCGGCCAGAACCAGACCGGCCGAACCGTCATCCCGCTGTAGCGATGCTGACCGCCCCGCCCGCGGATGACGCATCCGCCCAGATAGATTGCGCTATACGCGACATGAACGGAAAACTCCGGGTGGCCGCCGTCACGGTGGCCCTGGTGGTGCTGGCCGGCCTGGTGCTGCTGATCGTGCGGCCAGCCCTCAACCCCGCGCGGATTCGCCCGCTGCCGGTAATCGCCGGCGCCTGGGTGGTATTCCTCACCGCCGCGTGGCTGCTGCGCAAGGTGTCGCGGCGGACCGCGGTGGCGCTCATCTTGCTGGGCGGCATCGCCGTCCAGCTGGCCGCGGTGTCCGCGCCGCCGAAGAACAGCAACGACCTCTACCGCTACGTCTGGGACGGCAAGGTGCAGGCCGCGGGCGTCGATCCGTACCAGTACGTGCCGACCGCGACCCAGCTCACCGGGCTGCGGAACGACTTCCTGTTCTACCCCAAGGCCGAGTACTGCGTGTCGCTGTCCTACGTCGGCAGCCACCCGGCGGCCGACCTCACCCCCGGCTGCACCAGGATCAACCGGCCGACGGTGCCCACCATCTACCCGCCAGTGGCTGAGGCGTACTTCCTCGGGGTGCATTACCTGCCCACCGGGAGCGATTCGGCTAAGCCGATCCAGGCGACCACGGCGCTGGCCGCCGTGCTCATCACGCTGCTGCTGCTGTTCGCCCTGGGCCGGCTGGGCCGGGATGTCCGGATGGCGGCCCTGTGGTCGTGGTGCCCGACCGTGGCCCTGGAAGCCGGGAACAGCGCCCACGTCGACGTGATCGCGGTGGGCATCGCGGCGGTGGCGATTCTCGTGCTGGCCACGGCGCGTACCAGGGCGCGAACGGCCCTCGGCGGGGTTCTGCTCGGCCTGGCCATCGCGACCAAGATGACGCCCGCGCTGATCGTGCCCGGGGTGCTGCGCCGCCGCTGGGTGACGATCCTGGTCGCGGCGGGCAGCGCGTTCGTCGCGGTCTACGTCCCGCACGTGCTCCGGGTCGGCGGCAAGGTGATCGGCTTCTTGCCCGGCTACCTCCAGCAGGAGAACTACACCACCGGGACCAGGTACGGGATCATCGGCCTGTTCATCATCGGGCCGCTGGCCAGCGTCGTGGCCGTGCTCATCCTGGCCGCCATCGCCGTGGCCGTGCTGGAGTTCGGCGACCCGGACCGGCCCTGGCAGGGTGCCCTCTACATGACCGCCGGCGCGCTGGCCGTCACCACCCCGCATTACCAGTGGTACTCGCTGCTGCTGGTGATGCTGGTCGCCCTCGACGGCCGCCCGGAGTGGCTGGCATTCGCCGCGGGCGGGTACTACGCGGCCGAGGCGTATATGGGCCGGTACACCCCGCCGTGGCGGCTCGTGAACGCGATCGCCTACGGCGTGCCGCTGGTAGTCGTGGCGGCCGGCTGGCTGATCCGCCGCGAACTGGCCCGGCGCCAGCCAGCACGGAGCCAGCCAGCACGGAGCGAACTGGCCCAGCGCACGGCTGGCACCGGGTTGCCGCCGCTTGCTGACATGCCCCTGGCATCCGCGGCCACCGAAGCCGTGCCGCCCGAAACCGTACCCGCCGAAACCGTACCCGCCGAAACCAGGCCGGCCGGAAACTGGTTCACCCCGTCCACTGCCGACGCGAACCGCGAAGTTCCGGTCTGACCGGTGAGCGCCGGGATCGCGCTTTCTTACCGCTTGGTTACCCGTGGGGCAAACATTGAACGGCACTGGCGGCCAGGGCCGTGAATAGAGATATGAGTTACGACCCGTCGCATCGGACGCCGCCTCGCCAGGAGCGCTGGCCGCAGGCGACCCCGGCCGAGGGCTGGCCGCCCTACCGGGACGGCGAGGAAGAGCGGCCAGGCCGCCAGGGTGCCCGCGCTCAGCAGCCGGCCGGCAGCCACCGGCGCCAGGCCGCCCCGCGATCGGGGGTCGCCACCGCGGTCTTCCCCGTCACCGGGGACGCCCACGGAACCCCAGACAGCTACGGCACAGATGGCTACGGCACAGACGGCTACCGAACGGGTGGCTACACCGGAGACACCGACGGCTTTGACGGCGCCCCGGCTGGTTACCCGCGCGCCGACCTGGCCCGCGGGCTGGCGGCCAGCGCGCCCGCGGCCGACGCTGACGGCTACGGCTGGGCCGGGCCCGGCTACGCCGGGGTCGCCGACGGCTACGGCACGGCCGGGTACGGCTACGCCGGGACCGGGACCGGGACCGGGACTGGCTACACCGGCGCCGCGAACGGCCACGACAGCGCACCGGACGGTTATCCAGGTGGTGGCGCCTACCTGGGGCCGGGCAGCTACACCGAGACCACCTACCCGGGCTCCGGGTATCCGGGTTCCGGCTACTCCGATGCCGGGTATTCCGGTCCTGGTTATTCCGGTCCGGGCTACTCCGATCCGGGCTACTCCGATGCCGGGTATTCCGAGCCTGGGTACTCCGATGCTGGGTATTCCGAGCCTGGGTACTCCGGCTCTGGGTACTCCGAGCCCGGGTATTTCGATTCGGGATTTTCCGGCCCCATGCTCGCCGCGCCCGACGCGGGCGTTTACCCGGAGGGCTGGCAGGCGGATCAGGCGCGCAGGCGGGCCGCGAGAGACCGCGGGCGGCTGGTCAGCGCGGCCACCCAGTTCCTGGCCACGGCCGTCGTCATCGGCGTCACCACGCTGGCCGCGGGACTGCTCAAGTCGACGGTCTCGCCGGTCAGCGCCATGGGCACCGTTTTCATCGACCGGACACCGGCCGGGCTGCGGGGCTTCGCGCTGCACCATTTCGGCACGCACGGGCGGACCGTGCTGCTGCTCGGCATGTACGCGGTGATCGCGGTGATCGCGATCGCCATCGGGGTGGCGGCCCGCCGGGGCGCTGCGTTCGGCGTGACCGGCGTCGCGGCGTTCGCGCTGGTCACCGCCTTCGTCGCCGTCACCAGGCCGGGCAGCCACGTGTCCGACGTCCTGCCGGCCGTCATCGGCGGCCTGGCCGGCGTCGCGGCGCTGCTGTGGCTGGTGCGAGCCTCGGCCCCGGTCCAGGAAGTCACACCGCCCCGGCTGGGCCGCGGCGGAACTCGCAGGAGGACACGATGACGGGCACCGTCGACCGGCGCAAGTTCCTCGCCGCGGCCGGCCTCACCGCCGTAGGCGCGGCCGCCGCCGGGGTGGGCGGTGAGCTGTTGTTCGGCCAGGACTTCGGGCGGAACACCGCCGCGCCCGCGCCGGGCATGACGGCCCCGGCGTCCCGGGCTAGCGCGGTTCCCGCGCTGAAGACCCACCCGCTGACGATCAACCCGCTGAGGCAGCTGCCCGCGGACGAGACGCTGGACACCGTCGCCGGGATATCCCCGTTCTTCACGCCGAACTCGAAGTTCTACCGGGTTGACACCTCCCTGAGGCTGCCGAAGGTCTCGCCCGCCGACTGGCAGCTGCGCATCCACGGCATGGTGGACCGGCCGATCACCCTCACCTACGACGACCTGGTCAAGAAGCCCATGATCGACCGGGACATCACGCTGACCTGCGTCTCGGAGGCGGTGGGCGGCAACTTCATCGGCAACGCCCAGTGGCAGGGCACGCTGCTCGCGCCCATCTTGCGCAAGGCGCGCATCCAGCGCGGCGCGGACCAGATCGTCATGCGCGACGTGCACGGGATGACCATCGGCGTGGCCACCGACCCGACGCTGGACGGCCGGGACTCGATGCTCGCGGTGGCCATGAACGGCCAGGTGCTGCCGCAGTCACATGGCTACCCGGTGCGGGTGGTGATACCCGGGCTCTACGGCTACGTGTCCGCGACCAAGTGGGTGGTGGACATGGAGTTCACCACGTTCGACGCGTTCAGCGCCTACTGGGTCAAGCAGAAGCCGGCCTGGTCCCAGCAGGCGCCGATCAAGACCGAATCCCGCATCGACGTACCCAAGCGCCGTAGCACCGTGGCCGCGGGGCAGGTGACGGTCGCCGGCGTGGCCTGGGCGCAGCGCACCGGCATCGAGGCCGTCGAGGTGGGCATCGACGGCGTCTTCCACGAGGCCAGGCTCCCCGCCCAGGACACGATCGACACCTGGCGTCAGTGGTACTACACCTGGGATGCCACCCCCGGCCAGCATACGCTCCAGGTACGGGCCACCAACAAGAGCGGTTACACCCAGACCTCGCTGAAGCACCGGACCGACCCCGACGGCGCGACCGGTTACCACGCGATCCTGGTCAACGTCACCTGAGCCAGCCGGTGGCGCGCACCCGCTTTGCGCACCACCGGCTCGTCCCTACGGGTCCGCTGGCCGTCACTCCCGCACGACGGCCAGTGGTCCCGTAGGTAAACGGCCTCATCGCCCAATCCGACTCACCTGCCCTGGCAGCCCCATCCGTCACCTGGTTACGGTGCTGGCGCCAGCAGCGTAACCGGATCAATGGAGCATCGAGCCGCCTCCCACCGGATCGATGGAGCATTGAACCGGTTCCGGAATCGGCAGATGCGAGACTCTTGAGGGCAAATGGCGCCCGGGGCGTGTGGTGTCAGTCCGGAGGGCCGGGCGGTCAGCGGGCCCGGAGGGGCGGCGCAGGTGCGCAGGTCGGCCAGCGAGGTCGCGCCCATGACGGTCACCGCGCGGGCGAGGCGCTCGCACCGGTCCGGCCCGACCGGCAGTCCCGCCGTGTGCAGGGCGAT
>JAJKHX010000242.1 GCA_021154785.1 Nocardiopsis sp. | reverse complement strand
GCCAGGCCCGGCGTCCTGGTCTTGTCCTTGGTCTCCTCGTTGACCGCGACGGCGGTGTCCCAGCCCCAGTAGATGAACACCATCAAGATGATGCCGCTGGCGAACGCGCTGAAGCTGGAGATATGGAACGGGTTGAGCCACTGGATGCTCGGCGTGAGGTGACCGGGCGGCGCGTGCCCGGAGCCGACCTTGACCAGGGCGACCACGGACAGCACCACTAGCATGGTGAGCTCGATGCCGAGCAGTGCCTTCTGGAAGTTGGCCGACACCTCGATGCCGACGTAGCAGATGGCGGTCATCAGCACGATCCAGATGACGCCGCCGAGCAGCACCCAGCCGCTGGTGGCATTGCTCCCGATGCCCTGGGCGTTGAACAGCAGGAACACGTACTGGCTCGCGACCTGGGCTAGGCTCGCCATCACCAGCACGTCGGCCGCGACGATGGCCCAGCCGCCGAACCAGCCGGTCTTCGGCCCGAACGCGCGGGTGGCCGAGGTGAACGTGGTGCCGCAGTCCGGGTCGGCCTTGTTCAGCTCGCTGTAGCCGATCGAGGTCAGCAGCATCGGCACGAACGCGAGCACGGCCACGGCCGGCGCCTGCAGCGCCACCGCGCCCACCACGAACACCAGGGTGGCCGCGATGCTGTACGCGGGCGCGACCGACGCCGTGGCGATGACGGTGGTGGAGATCAGCCCGAGGGCGCCGGATTTGAGGCCCTTGTCGAGCTGTTCTTCCTGCGTCCCTGCCGGGGATTGCTCGGCGGTGGCCATGTCTCACCCTTCTGGCTTCGGCCCGGTGCGGCCGGGACCGTCGATACCCGCAGGCAGTCCGCCGGACGGGCCGGATCTGATGACACTCTGACACCCCGGAGCGCGACGACGGAATCAGTGCCCCGGATTCTACGGTTCTAGCACGAATTCCGCTTAACGGCAACGATATCCGCAGTAACGGCTAGGTTACACAGGCGGTCTCGTCAGCCGAATCGTCAAAGGTCTAAGATCGGCCCATGCGGATACTACTCGTCGGCGCGGGCGGCGTCGGCACGGCATTTGCCCGGATCGCCGCCCGCCGCCCGTTCGCCGAGCTGGTCATCGCCGACTACGACCTGGGCCGGGCCCAGCGCGCGGCGGCGGCCCGCGAGGGCTACCAGGCCGTGCAGCTGGACGCGCGCGACGAGCAGGCCACGGCCGCCCTGCTCACCGGACACCGTTGCGATGTCCTCATGAACGCCACGGATCCGCGTTTCGTGATGCCGCTATTCCGTGCCGCGCTCGCCGCGGGGACCCACTACCTGGACATGGCGATGTCGCTGTCCCGCCCCCATCCCGGTGAGCCGTACCGTCAGGCCGGCGTCAAGCTCGGCGACGAGCAGTTCGCGCTGGCGCCGCGGTGGGAGCAGGCGGGGAAGCTGGCGCTGGCCGGGATGGGCGTGGAGCCGGGGCTGTCCGACGTGTTCGCCCGGTACGCCGCCGATGAGCTGTTCGGCGAGATCGCCGAGCTCGGCGTCAGGGACGGGGCGAACCTCGTGGTGGCCGGGTACGACTTCGCCCCCACCTTCTCTATCTGGACCACGATCGAGGAGTGCCTGAACCCGCCGGTCGTCTGGGAGCGCGGCCGGGGCTGGTTCACCACCGAGCCGTTCAGCGAGCCGGAGACCTTTACCTTCCCGGCCGGCATCGGCCCGGTCGAGTGCGTGAACGTGGAGCACGAGGAGGTGCTGCTGATGCCGCGGTGGATCGGGGCTCAGCGGGTCACCTTCAAGTACGGGCTCGGCGAGGAGTTCATCGGCGTGCTGCGGACCCTGCACAAGCTCGGCCTGGATTCCGCCGAGCCGGTGCGGGTCGGCGGCGCTAACGTCGCACCGCGCGACATGGTGGCGGCGTGCCTGCCGGACCCGGCTACCCTGGGGAACCAGATGAGCGGCCTGACCTGTGCGGGGACCTGGGTGACGGGGACATCGAAGGACGGCGCGCCGCGAGAGGTGTACCTCTACCACGTGGTCGACAACGCCTGGTCGATGGCCGAGTACGGGTCCCAGGCGGTGGTCTGGCAGACGGCAGTGAACCCGGTGGTCGCGCTGGAGCTGATCGACTCGGGCGCCTGGTCCGGGACGGGCGTACTCGGCCCGGAGGCACTGCCGCCCCGGCCGTTCCTCGACCTGCTGACCGAGTACGGCTCGCCGTGGGCATGCGAGGAACGCACGCCGGGCTGACGAAGGGTTGTGCGGGACCCGCGCGGCTCAGATCTCGGAGAGGATCTGCCGGAGCAGCTTGGTGGTATTGGCCACCGGCTCGGCCTGCAGGCAGAGCTGCTCCATGACCTCGAGGTAGCTGTCCACCTCGACCGGCTTGTCCAGGTAGAGGGCGCTGGTGAGCTGCTCGATGTAGACGACGTCGGCCAGGTCGGGCTCGGCGAACCGCAAGATGGTGAACGGGCCGCCCATGGCCGAGTGCGCACCCGCGCTGAACGGCATGATCTGCAGCGTCACGGCCGGGTGGTCCGCCATCTCGATGAGGTACTCGAGCTGTTCGCGGACGATCTCCCGGCTGCCGACCGGACGGCGCAGCGCGGCCTCGTCGATGACCACCCACAGCTGCGGCGCGTCCGGGCGGCGGAGGATCTCCTGCCGGCTGGCCCGCAGCTCGCTCCGCCGCGCGATCTCTTCGTCGGTGGTCGCCGAACCCTGGCCGATCAGCGCGCGGGCGTAGCTCTCGGTCTGCAGCAGGCCGGGCACGAACTGGATCTGGTAGGTCCTGATGACCGAAGCCGCCGCCTCCAGGCCCACGAAGGGCTCGAGCCAGGACGCGAGGATGTCGGAGTAGGCGTGCCACCAGCCCGGGGTGTTGGCCTCGCGGGCCAGGTTGAGCAGCGCGGCGCGCTCCTCGTTGTCGGTCACGCCGTAGAGGGTCAGGAGGTCGGCCACATCGCGCTCCTTGAAGCCAACCCGCCCGTGCTCCATCCGGCTGATCTTGGAATGCGAGCCGCGGATAGCCTCGGCGGCCTGCTCGGCGGTAATCCCGCGCGACTCACGCAGGCGATGCAGCTGACTGCCGAGCACCAGGCGCTGGACGGTCGGGCCGCCTGAGCGCGTGCCAAATATGCTGGGAGGAACATCCCAGGCCGAGTCTTCCGACGAGACCATCGGCACTCCTCGCATCGTCGCACCCTTGATCCTGGCGGGGGTGTGGACCAGTGTCCCATGTTGTCTCACGCTTACGGAAGAGGATGCGTGACAATTCAACAGATGTCTTGATCTCTGCGGGTTTCCGTACACCGTGAGGTGCCAGTTTGCCAGGTTAATGCAGCCGAGTCGAGAGGTGACGACCGGTAGCTTTGTTACTGGCGGGTAAGATGGTTCGCCCCGTCGAGCAGGTGATCGAACTCCCCATCCTTGGCTCCGGCCAGGAACGCGGTGATCTCCGCCTGAGTGTAGAGCAGGACGGGACCGGTCGGGAATCGCGAGTTGCGCATGGCGATCTCCCCGCTGGGCAACGCGGCCAGTTCTACGCACTCCCCGTTCGGATTGCTGTGCCAGCTCTTCTGCCAGCAGACCTCGCCGAGCTCCGTGGCCAGCATGCCGTTGTACGTAATGACCATATTTATCCCCTTCCGACAGGGTAACGCACGCCAGGCAGCCCTGGTTTCACTAGTTGTAATTTTCGGCTAACAACTGGTGAGCAAGTTGCCTGATGAGACCCGCTTGTCCGACCCTCCATGTGCCTATCCGGAGGGCTGTGCACAAAGCGAATGAACGTGCATCTGGTCTTGCATTTGCACAATATATCAGGCAACATGTGTTTTGAGCACGCAGTTAACCACCGTGATGGACAAGGGTTTTTCATGCCCGCTGACATGCAGGAAGCTGTTGCGTTGGCGCATCTCAGTGTCGCTACGGGTAGCGGGGATGATGACGAGGACGTCAGCATCCCCTGGCCGGCCGTCGCTGACAGCATGCCCCGGCTGCTGCCGGTGCCGTCGGCCTGGTGGGAAACCCCGGCCGTTACTACCCGCGCGCTCAGCGCCCGGCCGGAAGAAGCCAGGACCGCCCGCCGCTTCGTCCGCGAGATGCTGACCTGCTGGGGCCTGGAGGCCTTGTCGGACGACGCCGAGATGATCGTCGACGAGCTGGTCGTCAACGCCGTCCTGCACGGGACGCGGGCTGGCCTGAGCCGCAGTGGCTCCGGGGGGCAGGGTCCCGGGCTGACCGTGCTGCGGCTGTGCATGCTCAGGCGGGCCGGGGAAGTCATGCTGGCGGTGGTCGATCCGGGCAACGAGACGCCGGTGCCCCGCCAGCCCGACTGGGCCGGCGAGAGCGGGCGCGGCCTGCAGATCGTCGGCGCGCTGAGCCACGTGTGGGGCTGGAGCCCAATCGCCGGGCACGGCAAGGCGGTCTGGGCCGTGCTGCGCGAGACGGCCAGCTGACCACAGTACGACGGCCGGCGGCGGTACGGTGCCGCTATCCGGCCGCCGCCGTCACACGATCCCGGAGACCGGCTCCTCGGACGCGGTCATCAGGACGTGCTCGACCAGGGTGATCAGCACGTCCTTGGCCGATTCCCGGCTCCGGGCGTCGCAGAGCACGATCGGCATGTCCGGGTCGAGGTCCAGCGCCATCCTGACGTCTTCGGTGTCGTATCGGCGGGCGCCGTCAAAGCAGTTCAGCGCGATGATGAACGGAATCGCCCGGCGCTCGAAGTAGTCGATGGCGGGAAAGCTGTCGGCCAGCCGGCGGGTATCGGCGAGGACGACCGCGCCGAGCGCCCCGATGGCGAGCTCGTCCCACATGAACCAGAACCGCTGCTGTCCGGGCGTGCCGAAGAGATAGAGCACCAGGTCGCTGCGCAGGCTGATCCGGCCGAAGTCCATCGCGACCGTGGTGGTGGTCTTTCCTTCCACCCCGACCGTGCTGTCCGTGCGCAGGCTGCCCTCGGTGAGCGGTTCCTCGGTTCGCAGCGGCCTGATCTCGCTCACCGCGCCGACCAGCGTGGTCTTGCCCACGCCGAAGCCTCCGGCCAGCAAGATCTTGATGGCGCGATGCTGGGCTGGGCTCCGTGGGTGCCCCCCGGCGGGATCAGAGACCCCGTAGTCCATTGAGGACCTCCCTGAGAGTGTGCTTGTCGACCCGCTCGGCCATCACGACCGGGCGGCGGATCGCCACCAGGCCGAGTTCACGCAGGTCGGAGAGGATAATCCGGACGACACCGAGCGGGAGGTCGACGTCCGAGGCAATGTCCGCCACGGTGCTGGGCGCGCGGGCCAGCTGCAGGACGCTCATGTGCTCGGGGGCCAGGGCGACCGGCTCGGTGAGCGCGGCGGGCGTGGCCATGACGGTCGCGACCAGGTCGAACGATTCCCCGGTGTGCCGGGTACGCCCCTGGGTCAGGGCGTAAGGCCGGACCACCGGTCCGGCCTCGGCGTCTAGCCACCGTTCATCGTTGGCCGGCATGATGCCTTATCCCCACCCGCTCAGCGCGGACGTGCGCATGTTGACCCGGATATGATCACCGGTCCGGCGGACCAAGATGGCCATCTCGTAGGCCACCAGGCCGAGGTCCGCGCCCTGCTCGGCGATCACGGCCAGGCAGGTGCCGTTGCCCGCGGCACATACCAGCAGGAAGCCCGACTCCATCTCGATGACTACCTGCCGGACCCCGCCGCCGTTGCCGAAATGCCGTTCGGCCCCCCGGGCCAGCGACTGGAATCCGGCCGCCAGCGCGGCCAGGTGCTCCGCGTCGTCGCGCCCCAGGGTCTGCGACGCGCCGAGCGCCATGCCGTCCTGGGACAAGATGACGGCCTTGGTCGCCGGCTGGACCCGCCGCACCAGGTCGTCGAGCAGCCAGTCGAGCTGGCCGACGCCGTCGCCCGCGCCTGTTTCATGATCCATCGGAGTCCCCATGTGTCTCCTCACTGGCGGCCGGGTCCTCGCCCCCGGTCGTGGCGGGCGGCGTAGGCGGCGGCGGGCTGGCCATCTGCGAGCGGCCTTCCTGCCAGCCGCGCTGCAGCGCCGACATGGTCTGGCGGATCTCCGCCGGGCTCGGTCCCGACGTCCCGCCGGACAGGCCGGTGCTGGCCACGGTGGTCTTCCGCGGCGGCGGGCTGTCGCGAAGCTGAGGCGCCAGGCTGGCCTGCCGGACCCGGCGGGGCAGGCCATCGATGTCACCGTCGCCGTCGTTACCGGCCGGGCCGGGCCCGGCGGGCGCCGCGGGCAGCGGCCCGGTCTCGCGGGAGAGCTCCCACGGCGGGCTCGGGGCCTGGGCCGGCCGGGCCGAGGCCACCGGAGTCATCGGGGTGGCCGCCCCGCCGGGGCCAGCCGGCCCCGGAGCAGGCCGCCCGCCGGGAGCGGCCGGAGGGTTCCGCACGGTCCAGCCGGGGAACGGCGCTGGCTGGTCGGGATAGGCCGCCGGCCCCGTCGTCGCGCCCGGATCCGGCGCGGAGCCCGGCGGGGCGGCGTGTCGCGGCATGAACACGTCGAACGGCGACGGCGGGCCGCTGGCTGCCCCGGAACTATAAGGCACCGCACCGCTGGGTGCGTCGCCGCTGGGCAGCGGGCGGCTGGGCAGCGGGCCGAAGTCGGCTGGCGACCCCACCGGGTCGTGGCGCCGCCGGGGCAGGTCATCGGGACCGGCGCCGTTGGTTCCGGCGCTGCTGGTTCCGTTCGGGCCGTTGGTTCCGTTCGCCGGGGTGAGGGCGGGCGGCGGCGCGGCGTGCGCGCCCCGCCCCGGAGGCTGGGGGACGCTCCCCCGGGAGCGGCCCAGCGGCCCGGCGATGCGGACGCTGGGGGCCAGCTCGGGCGGGCCGCCGTTGAACTCGGTGCCCCCGGGGCCCGGGACCCCCCGGACCGGGCGGCCGCCCGGCTCGGCCGGGGCATGGTTGCCGTTGGCGGTGAGCTGGGCCACGACGGGCTCGCCGGGAAGGCCGGCCCGGAACGCCTCTTCGGTCACCACCAGGTACTGCGGCACCAGCACGATGGCGGCGGTGCCGCCGTACGGGGAGGCCTTGAGCGTCACCCGGATCCCGTGCCGCTTGGCCAGCTGGCTGACCACGAACAAGCCCAGCTGCTCGCTGTCGGACGGGTTGAATTCGGGCGGGTGGGCCAGCCGGTCGTTGAGCTCGGCCAACCGCGCCGGGTTCAGCCCCAGGCCGCGGTCCTCGACCTCGATCGCGAACCCGTTGGCGACCGTGTCCCCTGATACGCGCACCGAGGTATAAGGCGGCGACAGCGTGGTGGCGTTCTCGATGAGCTCGGCCAGCAGGTGGATGACGTCCGCGACGGCCGAGCCGGCCAGGGCCGCCTGGCTGCGGGTCGCGACCGAGACGCGCGCGTAGTCCTCGACCTCGGCGATGGCACCGCGCATGACGTCGACCATCCGGACCGGGCTGCTCCAGCCCCGGCCGGGCGGCGCGCCGGCCAAGATGATCAGGCCTTCCGCGTGACGGCGCATGCGCGTGGTCAGGTGGTCGAGGCGGAACAGGTCGTCCAGCGCCTCCGGGTCGCTGGCCCGCCGCTCCATCTGGTCCAGCAGGGCCAGCTGGCGGTGCAGCAGCGACTGGCTGCGCCGGGACAGGCTGCGGAACACGTCGTTGAGGCCCTGCCGCAGCTTGGCCTCGTCCACCGCGGCCCGGATAGCGGTCTGCCGGACCAGATCGAACGCCTGCCCGACCCGGCCGATCTCGTCCCGGCCGACGCGGAGCGATGGTGCCTCGGCGTTCACGTCGACGCTCTCGCCGCGCCTGAGCCGGCTCACCACGTCCGGCAGCTGGACCTCGGCGAGCTGGAGGGCGTTGCGCTCCAGGCGGCCGAGCCGGCGGATGATGCCCCGGCCGACCAGGATCGTGACCGTGATGGTGAGGAGCAGCCCGATGAGGCCGATGCCGCCGGTGAAGGCCACCCGGGTCCACGCCGACCGGCTGACCGTGTGGTCGTAGGCCAGTTGGGCGCTGGCGACGTTGACGCCGCCGATGAAGTACTCGTTGAGCAGCTTGCCCGCCAGCCCCTGCCACGCGTCCAGGGTGACCGGCAGCTTGGTGACCGGGGTGCCGGCCGTGACCGCCGTCTCTATCCCGGCGAGCTGAGTCTGCCCGTCGTTTCTGACCTGCTTGAGGAAGGTGGCCAAGTTGGACTGGTTGAGCACCGACTCGGCGTCGACGATGTCACCCTGCCGGGTGGCGACCATCTGGGAGAACGCCGCCCGGTCGGCTTGCGTGCTCCGCTGCCCGGCCAGCATCCCGGACAGCAGCGCGTACTCCTGCGACAGCGCCTCCCGGGCGGACACGGTCGCGATCAGCCCGAGGGCCTGGCCCGCCGCCACGGCGTTGGTCAGGCTGTTCGCCTCGGCCAGGAACAGCCGGGGCTCGTTCAGGATGACGGCGTTGTAGCCGCCGAGCGCCTGCAGCGGGGTGAGGGCCTGGCCGGTGACCCCGCCGCGCAGCCCCTGCAGCTGGCTCAGGCCGCCGATGACGGCCTTGATGGCCTGGGCCTCGGCGGCGTCCTCGCTGTTCTTGGTGCCCGGCGAGTCCATGGCGGCCAGGAACTTCGGCTGGAAGGCCTGGGAGGCCTTGACCGCCGTCGCGTAGGCCGCCTGGTTCTGCGGGGTGGGCCGGAACAGGTAGACCACCGCGTCGGCGCGCTCGTCCTGGAGGAACTTGATGAACTCGGCGGTCGGCAGCGAGGTCGCGTTGATCAGGTCCGGCGCCCGGTCCAGGTTGACGGCGTTGTTGACCGTGGTGCTGGCCACGTAGGCGAGCAGCCCGACCATGGCGATGAGCGGGATCGCCACCAGAAAATATATTCGGAGCCTAATGGATCGACCGCGCGATCCCATGGCACCCCCACCTATTCAGAGGCGTGGGTGCGAGTTGCTCCCCGTCGCACCCGGCTAACGGTCAAGACGGCCAGAATAGCCCATAACAGGCACCCTCCGGAGGCAAAGACGGATATATGCGCCGATGGGATTGTGTGCGGTCACAATGCCCTGGTTGGCCCCGCTTTTCCGGGAAGTCGCAGATGATCATGGCCGGTGCTCGCGGCCCGGGACGGCGGGCCTGCCCCGCTTTTGTCGGCGCCACCGCCTACCCTTAGGGACGTGGCCGCCCTCGCTATAGATGCCCTCCTCGACGGACTCAATCCGGAGCAGCGTGCTGCCGTCATCCACCAGGGCAGCCCGCTCCTGATCGTGGCGGGCGCGGGCTCGGGGAAGACCCGCGTGCTCACCCACCGGATCGCCTACCTGCTCGCCGCGCGGGACGTGGCGCCGCAGGAGATCCTGGCCATCACCTTCACCAACAAGGCGGCCGGGGAGATGGCCGCCCGGGTCGCCGCGCTGGTCGGCCCGCAGGCCCGGTCCATGTGGGTGATGACGTTCCATTCGGCCTGCGTGCGCATCCTGCGCCGGGAGGCCAGGCGGTTCGGCTACCCCTCGTCATTCTCCATTTACGACCAGGCCGACTCCCAGCGCCTGATGGCGCTGACCTGCCGGGAGCTCGAGCTCGACGCCAAGCAGTACCCGCCCAAGGCGATGGCCGCCCAGGTGTCGAACCTGAAGAACGAGCTGATCGACCACGAGACCTTCTCTTCCCAGGCGCAGACCGCGCGGGACAAGGCCCTGGCCGAGGCCTACCGCGAGTACCAGCGCCGCCTGCTGGCGGCCGGCGCGATGGACTTCGACGACCTGATCATGGTCACCGTCAACCTCTTCCAGGCCCTGCCGGAGGTGGCCGAGCAGTACCGCCGCCGGTTCCGGCAGGTGCTCGTGGACGAGTACCAGGACACCAACCACGCCCAGTACATCCTGATCAGGGAACTAGTCTCGGGCGGCGATCCGCTTTTCTCCAGCCGAACGGGGAAGGCTGATCAAGACGGCCACCCCCTCGAGCCCTCGGAACTATGCGTAGTCGGTGACGCCGACCAGTCGATTTACGCCTTCCGCGGGGCCACCATCCGCAACATCGTGGAGTTCGAGCAGGACTACCCCGACGCCAGGGTCATCCTGCTGGAGCAGAACTACCGCTCCACCCAGAACATCCTGGCCGCCGCCAACGCCGTGGTCTCGAAGAACCAGGGCCGCAAGCCCAAGAACCTGTGGTCCGACCAGGGCGCGGGCCCGCCGATCACCGGGTACGTCGCCGACAACGAGCACGACGAGGCCGCGTTCGTGGCCGAGGAAGTGGACCGGCTCACCGACGCGGGCCAGGCCACCCCGGGCGAGGTGGCGGTGTTCTACCGGACCAACGCGCAGTCCCGTGTCTTCGAGGAAGTGTTCATCCGGGTCGGGCTGCCCTACCGGGTCGTCGGCGGGGTCCGGTTCTACGAGCGGCGCGAGGTCCGCGACCTGCTCGCCTACCTGCGCCTGATCGCCAACCCGTCCGACGAGGTGTCGCTGCGCCGGGTGCTGAACGTGCCCAAGCGCGGCATCGGTGACCGGGCCGAGGAGTACGTGGCCGCTTACGCGCAGCGGGAGCGGAAAACGTTCGCCGCGGCGCTGTCCAGCCCGGCCGACGTGCCCGGGCTCGCGGCCCGGTCGGCCAACGCGATCGCCGGCTTCAACGCGCTGGTCACGGAGCTGCGGGAACTGGCGGAGACCGTTCCCGTGGCCGAGTTCACCGAGGCCGTGCTAGATCGCACCGGGTACGTCGAATCGCTGGAGCAGTCGGCCGACCTGCAGGACGCCAGCCGGATCGAGAACCTGGAGGAGCTGGTCTCGGTCGCCCGCGAGTACGACGGGAATCACGAGGACGGCACCCTGGCGGACTTCCTCGAGCAGGTGTCCCTGGTGGCCGACGCCGACCAGATTCCCGAGGGCGACGACCACGGCGGCCTGGTGACGATGATGACCCTGCACACGGCCAAGGGCCTGGAGTTCCCGGTGGTGTTCCTCACCGGCATGGAGGAAGAGGTCTTCCCGCACCAGCGCTCGCTGACCAACGCGAAGGAACTGGAAGAGGAGCGCAGGCTGGCCTACGTCGGGATCACCCGGGCCGAGCAGCGCCTGTACCTGACCCGGGCCATCGCGAGGAACTGGTGGGGCCGCCCGTCCTTCCACAAGGAGTCGCGGTTCCTCGGCGAGATCCCGGCGGCCCTGATCGAGTGGCGCCGCAGCGAGCGGGCCGCGATGGCATCGGTCGCGCCCGCCCAGGAGCGGATGGCGCAGCGGCCGGGGACTCGGTCACCGGGGAACCGCCCGGTGCCTTCGCTCGCGCCCGGCGACATGGTGACCCACGACAAGTTCGGCCTCGGCACCGTGGTGTCCACCGACGGCTTCGGGGACCAGTCCGAAGCGAAGATCGACTTCGGTGCCGATTACGGCGTCAAGCACCTGGTGCTCCGTTACGCCCCGCTCGAGAAGTTGTAAGGGTCGGAGCGGTAAGGATCGGAGCCAGGCCGCGTCCGGGATCGCGGCCTGACCGGGCCGCCCCCGCGCTCGTCTGTATCGTTCCAGTTCCCGGTGCCCCCGGTCCCGCCCGTCCGGCCGGTCTCGCCCGGTCCCGCCGTTCCGCTCCGCCCCGGTGCACTGCCAGGTCCGGGTGCACTGCCCAGACCGGGTGCACCGCCCGGTCCCGGCGGCGTTCCGCTTCGTCCCGGCCTGCCGCCCGGTCCGGGCGCACCGCCTCGCCCGGGTAGGCCGCCTGATCCCGGCGGTGCACCGCCGCGCCCGGGTGTGCCCGCCGGTCCGGGCGTACCGCTCCGGCCGGGCGTACCATCCCGCCGGGGTGCGCTGGTCCGTCCGGGGACGCCATTCCCGCGCGGTGCTGGCTGGGCGGGTGTTCCGCGCGGTGCTGGCTGCGCGGGTCGCGGCCCTGTGGCCCGCCCCGGCACCGGTTCCGCGACTGCCGGGCTCATCGCGCCCACCGGGCCCGCGGCCGCCACCGAGGGGACCGGTGCTACCGGGATCACGGGGCTCGGGCCGGACCGGGCGGGCATGGCCGCCGGGACCGCCCAGTCCCGGTCGCGGGTGACTGGACGGCTGCGACGCCACAGGTACCACCGGGCGAGCGTGATCGCGACGGCCACCGCCGTGGCGAGCGCCATCGCGAAGAAGCCGTCGGCGACCCACTGCGCCGCGCCGATGGCCAGCGCGGCATTGGATGACGCGGCTTCGTGGTCAAAGACGACGCCGCTGATCAGCGCGGCCACCAGGTAGGCGAGCGCCGGGACGGGGAGGATCGTCCGGCCGGCGCTGGGCCGGATGGCCAGTGCGGCGGCGATCGTGCCCGCGATGACGAAGATCCCGAGCAGCAGCCCGGGTGTGCGCCTGCCCGCCATGGTGGCGATGGTGCCGACGGCCGCGCTCGAGACGATGATGCAGACCCCGAGCCCGCCCTGCAGCGCGCCCCACCGGCTCAGGCCCGGCGAACGCCGGGCATTG
>JAJKHX010000241.1 GCA_021154785.1 Nocardiopsis sp. | reverse complement strand
CCCGTCCCACCACAGGGTGTCGATCAGCTGCTCGACCAGGACGACGCTGTTGCACCGGCAGAGCAGCAGCGCGAGCAGGAGGCGCTGCTTGAGCGGGCCCGCGTCGAGCTCGACCGGGCAGGTGCCGGCCTCGGCCGGGCGGAGTTCGGCCGTCATCGGCCCCAGGACGCTGAAGGAGATCTGCACGACTCACCCGCTCATGATCGGCGAACTACCAGGCCGGACCAGCTGAAGCCGGCCGTGGCCGACAGCATCAGGGCGATCTGGCCGGGCTGGAGCATCCCCGCGGCGTCGATGTCGGCTAGGTTCGCGGCCATGTCACCGGCGCCCAGGTGGCCGGTCCCCCGGCCCAGGTTGACGATCTCGGCCTTGGTCAGGCCGGCCAGGACCTCGGTGTAGGAGTGCAGGATCACCTCGGCCCCGAACCGCGGCGGGGCGATGACCGCGATCCTCGGATCGTCGGCGGCCAGGCCTGCCTGGTCCAGGGCCGACTGTACGGTCTGCTGGACCGAACGGGTGACCACCTCGCCGAAGGCCGGCCCGTGCCCGGCCGCCATGAAGTTCCTGATCTGAGTGCGGATGTCGATCGTCTCGGCGTGCTCGAACGGGACCGTGTTCCACGGCGCCGAGCCCCGGTACATCCCCTCGAGGTGCGGATCGGTCACGTTGGCCGTGCTGAGCAGCTCGAACGGGCCGCGTTCGCCCGTGTCTGGGGTGGACTGGAGGAGCAGCGCGGTGCCGCTGTCGCCGTAGCAGACGTCGAGGTTGGACGCCCACCGGTCGAAACGCGGCGGGCAGAACCGCTCGGCCGTGGTGACCAGGGCGGTCCGCTCCGGCCCGGCCAGCAGGCGGCTCGCGGCGGTCTCGACCGCCGCGAACCCGCCGTTGCAGCCGAGGCTGACGCCGAGCGGAGCGGCCCCGTACAGGGCGAGCTCGTTGAGGATGTAGTGCACCGGCTCCCAGTAGTCCTGCCCCTGGTAGTAGGTCCAGGCGTGCACCAGCAGCCCGATCTCGTCGGGACCGAACCCGGCCCGCGCCAACGCGGCGGCCCCGGCGCGCACCGCCATCGCGGGCGGCGGGATGTCGCTGACGGACAGCTGCACGTAGCCGTTGCTGGCGGCGCGGGCGGGCTCGATGGCCCCGGCCCGGACCGCGTCGATGACCGTCTCGCAGTCGTCCGGCAGCCATAGCGCGGCCGCGGCGATCCGCAGCGGCGGGTCGAAGCGCATGATCATCCCCTCCGTGAAGTTACCGGGCCGACGACAGCAGCCGGTGCAGCGAGTCCAGGAGGTTCACCCCGGCCGCGCGCCGGTCGGCGCCTAGTTCGTTGAGCAGCCGCGCCATCTGCGCGAGCTCGCTGGGTTCCCCGTCGTCCGGGGCGAGCATCCGGTAGGCGGTGCGGTTGCGCTGGATGACGCCGAGCGCGATGGCGGCCTGGCCGGCGAACAGGGTGAGCAGTTCCGCCGCCCCGAGCGGGCTGACCGCGCTGGGGACCGGATCAAGCACCTCCATCACCCCGATGGTCGCGTCGCGGCGCTGCAGCGGCGCGGCCATCAGGGACTGCGGCACGTAGCCGGTGGTCTCGGCCAGGTCCCGGGCGAAGACCGGGTTGGTGCTCAGGTCGGAGACGATCAGCGGCTCCTGCGCGCCCAGGACCCAGCCGGCGATGCCGCGGGAGGCCGGGAAGCGCTCGCCCACCAGGTGGTCCTCGCCCGCGCCGGAGACGGCCTCGAAGACCAGCTCGCCGGCCTGGTCGTCGAGGAGGAAAACCGACGCCGCCGCGGCCCCGAACAAGGCCCGCGCCACCGTCACGACCGAGGCGAGCAGTTCTTTATGCTCGTGTTCCGCCTCGCCGAGGAAAGCGGCCGCCGCCGCGACCAGATTGCCGTTGTCGTTCACGATGACCCTTTCACGTTGTCGGACATCAGGTAGAGCAGGCTTTTCACCTGGAAGGGAGTCAGGCCGGGGTGCTTGCTCCGGGCGAGCGCGCAGTACCCGGCCACATGCGGTGCGGCGAAGCTGTTCCCGGTGATCCGGCTGCGCTGGCCGCCCGGCCAGGCCACGTCGACGTCGGTGCCGTAGGCGAAGAACTCCACCGGCGGGGTGGGGTTGTAGAGCACCAGTCCGGGGTCGCGGGCCGCGTGGCTGCCGACGGACACCACCGAGGCGAACCGCCAGGGGAAGCTCTCCACCGGGGTGTTGTGCGCGGCCGCCACCAAGACGGTGCCCGCGAAGTAGGCCTCGTCCGCCACCGCGTGCAGCGCCTCGGCGAACTTCTGCCTGGTGGTCGACAGGCTGAGGTTCACCACGTCGAACTTCTGGGCCACCGCCCACCGCAGCCCGGCGATGAACATGTCCCCGGTCGAGCTGTACCGCTCGCCGAGCACCCGGACGCTGTACAGCTCGCATTCCGGGGCCAGCGCCCGGATCACGCCGGCGCAGGCAGTGCCGTGACCGCAGGCGTCGCCGGCCGCGACCGGGACCACCTCGAGCTCGCCGCCAGCCGGGCCGGTGACGGCGTAGGAGCCCTGCACCGGGCCGACGTCCGGGTGGTCCCCCTCGATGCCGCTGTCCACGACGCAGACCCGCACGCCCCGCCCGGTCGCGCCGCCCCAGGCCCAGCCGGCGTCGGCCGGCCCGGGCCAGTCGGCCACCACCGCCAGCTCGGCCGGGTTCAGGCCGAGGGCGTTCCAGGTCAGCGACGGCGAGCTCGGGTTCACGGCGCCTCCTCGGCGAACACGGCCGCCCAGCCGACGCCGACGACGTGGCCCTTGTCCCGGTACAGCCGTCGCGCGGTCACCGCCGCGGCGGCCGCCGCCGCGTCGTCGCCGAGGACGCGCAGCACGTGCGCCCGGTCGAGTTCCGCGGTCGCCTGGCAGGCGGTGGAATCGGTGAGGATCGCGGTCGCCAGGGCCAGGTCCGCGGTGTTCAGCGCGGCCCCCTGGTCGCCGCGGGCGGCCAGCGCCCGGCCCTTCACCCCGTAGATCTCGGCGTCCACGAACGGGTCGCCGGTGACGGCGATCACCTCGGCCGCGTCCAGCACGGCGCCGTCCTTGCCCTGCTCCAGGTAGGCGCGGGTCAGCCCGGCGGCGGCGGCGGCGTAGCTGAGCGTGTCGCCGTGGGCCAGGCTGGCCTCGGCCGCGTCGCGCAGCAGGTTCTCGGCGGCCTCCCAGCGCCCGGCCAGGCTCTCCAGGGTGGCGGCGAAGATCATCATGGTGACCGCGCCGTAGGCGTGGCCGAGCTCGGTGATGATCTGCAGCGACGCCTGGACCAGCGCGCGCGCCTCGTCGTGGTCGCCCCGGTAGGCGAGCAGCACCGCGTGCGGGCAGTTCACCGTGGCGCGCACCGCCCGGTGACCGTCGCCGTGCTCGGCCAGCAGCGCGCGGCAGCCGGCCAGCGCGGCCTCGACCGGGGTGGGACCGCGCCACAGCGACGTGGCCAGCCCGCCGACCACGGTAGCCAGCTCGAGCTGGGTATCGGTCGCCACGGCGTGCCGCAGGGCCCGCCGCAGCAGTTCCTCCGCCTCGGAGTAGTGGCCGCCGAGCTGGCGCAGCTGGCCCACCCGCAGCCAGGCCCGGGCCAGGCCGAGGTGATCATCGGCGGCCTCGAAGACCGGCACCGTGGCCAGCGCGTCCTCGACCGCGGACGGACCCGGCAGCTCGAGTGCGGCCAGCAGCAGCCGGGCGTGCGCCGCGGTGCGCTGATCGCCGTCCGCCGCGGCCCGGCCGGCCAGCGTCCGCAGCGTCTGCTGGGCGTCCGGGTCGGTGCCCAGCAGCAGCTGTGCCTCGGCCAGCTGGACGCCGACCGCCGTCCGCTCCGGCGAGCTCTCGTCGTGCAGGTCGAGGGCCTGGGTCAGCAGGTCGGCCGCCCAGGGCAGGTCGCTGCCGCGCAGCGCGCGGGCGCCGGCCGAGGCCAGGGTCTGCGCGGCGTCGATCCGCAGCCGCCGGACCCGCGGGTCGGCCGGATGCAGGTCGGCGGCCAGCCGGTAGGCCCGCTCCAGGTGCAGGCCGACCAGGTCCGGGCTCTGCGTGCGACGCCGGTACCAGGCCGCGAGCACCTCGTGGTAGCGCAGCCGGGCCCGCTTGGACAAGGTGTTGTAGGCGACGTCGCGGATCAGCACGCCGGAGAAGCGGTACGCGTCGGTCACCCGTTCGGGCTGGATCAGGCGGCGCTCGGTCAGCGTGCCGAGCGCCTGCTCCGGCGGGTCGCCGACGGCGGGTTCGGCGTCGAGCAGCGCCCCGAGCTCAGGCACCGAGAACCGGTTCCCCGGCACCGCCGCGCGCAGCAGCACGTCCTGCTCGCCGGGGTCGAGCCGGTCCAGCCGGGCCGCGATGACCGAGCGCACGGTGGGCGGCAGCGCGTCGTTCTCCTGCTGGCCGGCGCCGGGCTGGTCCGTGATCGCGGCGAGCTGCTCGAGGAAGAAGGGGTTCCCGCCGGCCCGCTCGACGATCCGGTCGGTCAGCCCGGCCTGGTGGGCCGCCACCTCGGTCAGCGTGGCCAGGAACCGCCTGGCCTCGTCGGCGCTCAGCGGCCCCAGCGGCAGCAGCCCGTCGGCCGGCCAGGAGCCATGCTCGTCGATCAGCTCCGAACGCCCGAGCGCGAGCACGAGCACCGCGGCCCCGGTGATCCGCCCGGCCAGCTGGCGGAGGGTGCCGAGCAGGGCCGGCCGCGCGGCATGCAGGTCATCAACTATGAGCAGAACGGGGTAGCCATTCCCGATCGTCGTCAGCACCAGCGTCATGGCCCAGGTCAGCTGGTGGGGCTGGTCGCCCGGTGACCCGTCCCGCAGCAGCCCGGATTGGAGGTAGCCGAGCGCCTCGCCGACGTCGGCGGAGACACCGGGTCCCGGATCCAGGGCGCCGCGCTCCCGGGCCGCGGCCACGACCTGCCGCAGGGCCTCGCCCAGCGCGTGCAGCGGCGTGCCCTCGCCGTAGGGATGACACCGGCCGGCCCCGACCAGGGCGCCCTGGCCGGCGACCCGGGCCGCGAACTCGGTGGCCAGCCTGGTCTTGCCCACCCCGGGCTCGCCGTGCAGCGTGACCAGCCGGCCGCAGGCCGACCGGATGG
>JAJKHX010000240.1 GCA_021154785.1 Nocardiopsis sp. | reverse complement strand
GAGCGCAGGCGCCGTCCGGCGCCTGCGCTCCCGCCACCTAGCCACCATCCCGGCCAGCACCTGGGGTCAGGGCCGGCTACCGGGTGGCCGGCCCGGCCTGGTCGGTGCCGCTGACCTGGCGGAGCAGTTCATGGCAGCGCGCGGCCCGCTCGGAATCCTCTTTCATGACCTGACGGAAGAACTGGCTGATGTCATCCAGCCCCGCGTTTTCCGCGTCCCGGACGTACTGGCCGTAGTCATGCCCGGCCTTCAGCGAGTGATACTGGACCGAAATCAGGTCAAAGGTCACGTCATCGAACCCGGTTTCTCCTGTAGCCATCGTCGGCTCCTTTCTGTTGTTGGATGGCGCGCCCGTTACCCGGTGACGGGCGGCGGAAACACCCGGCCAGCACGGCGTGCGCTAGCGGCCGGTCACAGTGACCGGAAACTCGCCGGCGGCGGGCAGTTCGCGCCGGGCCGTGAGTGCGCCGGGCCGTGAGCGCGCCGTGCAGCCCCAGGGCACGGAACACTAGGTGCCGTTACGTTCTCCGGGTCAGCAGGTGACCGCCCAGGACCACGTCCGCGGCCAGTTCCTTGTAACCGACCGCTTCGAACAGCACGGTCAGCCGGTCTTCCTCGGCGGCGAGCACCGTGCCCGCGCCCCACTCGGCGTGATCCACCAGGGTGCCCGCCGGGAGCGCCCGGTCACCGGCGGACTCGGCTGCCTCCGTCGACCGGCCGGCGTCGCAGTTGTCGCAGTTGCCGCACGGCCCGCCGGCCTGCTCGCCGAAGTACTCAAGGAGAAAGCGGCGGCGGCAGTCGGTGAGCTCCGCGTAGCGGCGCATCATCTCCACCCGCGACCGTTCGACCGACCGGTGCTGTTCCGCGCGCTCCCGGGCGGCGGCCGCCGCCTCCTCCGGCGCCGGGGCGCCGGGAACCGGCTGCACCTGGCGGCGCAGCCGCACCGCGCCGACGGCTTCGAGCAGGTTCAGCAGGGCGGTGAGCCGTCGTTCCGGCAGCCGGACCGACTTCGCCAGCTCCCGGCGGGCCACCGGCGCACGGACGGCGGCCGCGACCCGGGCCAGCTGGTCTTCGTCCGGCAGCCCGCCCGCGAAGAACCGGGGCAGCGCCAGGTCTTCCGGCTGGTAGCAGCAGACCGCCCGGGCCGGTTCTCCGTCCCGGGCCGCCCGCCCTACCTCCTGGTAGTACTCGTCCAGCGAGCCGGGTACCGCCGCGTGCACGACGAAGCGCACGTCCGGGCGGTCGATACCCATGCCGAAGGCGCTGGTCGCGACGATCGTCTGGCCGGACATGAAGGCCCGCTCGGCGTCGGCCCGGTCCCGGCGGGACAGGCCGGCGTGGTAAACCGGGATCTCCAGCCGGGCCGCGAACTCAGCCGCCTGCCGCCGCGTGGCCGCGTAGACCAGGCCGCTGCCGCTGAACTCACGGACCGCCTTGAGCACCTGCTCGTCCTTTTCGGCGCGGTCGTGGAAAGCTCGTACGGCCAGGTGTATCTCGGGACGGTCGAACCCGGTCACGATCGTTTCCGGCGTCCGCAGGCGCAGCCGGGCGGTAATCTCCGCCCGGACGGGCGGGGCGGCGGTCGCGGTCAGCGCGACGACGGGCGGGCGGGGGGACAGCGAGTCGATGACCGCTCCCAGGCGCAGGTAGTCGGGACGGAAGTCGTGACCCCAGCTCGATACGCAGTGCGCCTCGTCTACTGCCAGCAGCGCGGGCGGCGCAGCGGCGAGCATCGCGCGGACGTCCTCCCTGGTGAGCTGCTCGGGGGCGAAGAAAACGAATCCGGGCTCGCTGTCCCTGAGCAGCCGGTAGGCCTGCTCCCGGTCGCGGGCGCTAGTGGCGGAGTTGACCGGGATCGCGGCGAGGCCGTGTTCCGCCAGGGCCCGGGCCTGGTCCCGTTGCAACGAGACCAGCGGTGAGACGACCACGGCGGGGCCGCCGCGGGCGAGCGTGGCGATCTGGTAGACCGCCGACTTCCCGGCTGAGCTCGGCATGACCACCAGGCAGTCACGGCCCCGGGTGAGTGCGGCGATGCCGGCCGACTGCCCCGGCCGGAGACCGGGGTAGCCGAAAACATCGGCTGCGATGGTCTCACCGGTATTACCTGGCTTCGTATCACGTGGCTGGCGCGGCATGGGGCCGCTCCTACCGCCGGGCCGGGCCCGCAAACCCGGCCGGCGACAACCCGGGTGAGGTTCGCGTTCATCGCCGCGCCGATGGGAAACGCCTCGTGCTGCGGCGGGCAGACGCCGATGACGCCAATCGGGCCGGCTTTGGCCCACCGCCGGTGCCGCCCAGCGCGGCCCGTCGAACGGGCCGCAGATCGCGCTCGTGGTGACGCGCACGATCGCGCCGGCCAGATCCTGGATCGTGGGCACAGACACCTCGTCAACTGAGATCTTGCCCTTAACCAGGGCGGCGGGCGTCAAACGCGGGTCAGGCGGCGGTTTCCGGCGCGGTGCGCTGGGCGGTCCGCGCCCCGTAGCGCTGGGCATCCGTCTCTTTCCTGCGGGCGTGGGCCCGCTCCTCCGGGGTAGTGCCGCCCCAGATGCCGTGCGCCTCCCGGTTTTCCATGGCGTAGTCAAGGCACTCGCGCCGGACGTGGCAGGCGGCGCAGATCCGGCACGCTTCCGCGATCTGCCGGGCGGCCGCGTTTCCGGTCCCGATCGGGTAGAACAAGTCCGGATCGGCGGTCGCGCAGGCGCCCGACTTGCGCCATTCGGTGCCGTAGCTCATGGGCGCCGTCGCTGCCCGTCATGTCCCGGGTTATGCCTCGGCCGGGAGGAAATTCGGACAGGTCTGGTTGTCCACGACGTGGTTAGCGAACCGATGGAACGAGGAACACGACCCGCGGATCGAAGTCGCGCTCCGGTGGCGGGCCGCCCGGGACAGCCCGACCCGCGCCTGTTTGGCGTCGCCGCGGCCGGGCAGCGGGCCCGGGTTCATCAACCGACCGAAGGAGAACGACGATCATGGCACAGGCCCAATTCATCGAGGTGCAGAAGGCTCTCGGGGGCATCAGCTACCCGGCTACCAAAGACCAGCTCATCGAGCACGCGCGAGGCAAGAACGCGAGCGGCGACATCCTTGACGCGCTCCAGAACATCCCGGACCAGGAGTACGACGGACCGAACGAGGTTAGCAAGGCCGTCGCCAAGTAAAGGCGCCAAGGCCATAGTGCATTCGGGCGGCGGCCAGGCGTCCCGTGCCGCGGGGCGCGGCGGGACGCCCGGCCGCCGTGGTACCTGCCATCGAGCGGATAAAGCGCGGGGTTGCCCGGGCCGGGCTCGCGGATCTGTTTCCGGAATGTTCCCAGGAACCGTGGTGGCTGGTCGCAGGGAACGGCATCATCGGCCAGTGATCTTTACCAGGTCTGAACTGAGGTCCATCGGGCTGACGGTGGTCGTGATGGCCGCGGCGGCCTTCACGCACTACGCGAAGGCGGGCGGGAGTATCGCGCCGTTCGTCATTTCCGGTATCGCGCTGGCGCTGCTCGCCAGCCTGGTCGGGCGCAGCGTCGAGGCTCTTGGTGACCGGCTGGGGGCCGGGGCGACCGGGGTGGTCCAAAGCGCGCTGGGCAACCTGGACCCCGGACCCGGACCCCCTCAGGCTATCGCCCCGCAAGGCACCTGGACAACAGCGGCACCGTGAGCCACAGCGCAAATTCAGTGGTTGTGGCAACGTACCCTCCCTATCAGGTAGGGCGTCACAACCACTGAATTTCACCCGAGCTCTTCGTGGTGCTTTCGCGCTGAAGAGCAAGCTCTACGAGGTGGCGACGACTACGATCGTCGGCTCGGTCTTAGCGAACCTCGTGCTCGGGCTGGCCTTCGTCGTCGGCGGGGCGCGGAACGGTACTAGCCACGACGAGGGGGAACCCGGATGGCCGCTGTGGCTCGCGCTCACCATGCTCGCGGTCGCCGGGGTCGCCGCCGCGTTCGTTTCGGACTGGTTCGTGGCCGGCCTGACGCCCGCGATCAGCGCCCTGCACATCTCCCAGGCCTTCGCCGGCCTGGTGATCGTGGCGATCGCGGGGAACGCGGTGGAGAACGTCGTCGGCATCCAGCTCGCCTACCGCAACCAGCCAGACCACGCGCTGCAGGTGATCCTGCAAAGCCCGGTGCAGATCGTGATGATGGTCGCGCCCGCGCTGGTCCTGCTGTCCCCGGTCGTGGGCGCCTCGTTCACCCTGGTGCTGCCACCACTCCTGCTCGTGGTGCTGCTGGTGGCCGTGGTGGTGGCCGTGGTCGCCGTCCAGGACGGCGACTCCACCTGGCTAGAGAGCGGCGCGATGATCACCTTGTACGCGATGACGGCCACGGCCTTCTGGTGGGGCTAGCGGATGCACCCAGCGACACGGCAGCGAGCGCCGCTGCCCGAGCCATTGCACATCGACGTGGACGCCGGCGGGGCAGCTCACGTTTCACATGTTTGGCCGGGCTGTGCGCTGCCGGAGCGGGCTTCATGTCCGGCGCAGTAGGACGGCATGATCTTCGCCGTCTTGCAGGTGCCTGCTGATTGTCCAGCCGGTGCCATCGACGAGAGCGGCCATCCGCTCGGCAGGGATGTTGTACTGCGGCCACCAGGGGGTGATCAGGTCCTTATAGCGGATGCGCAGGTCGACCTGGGGTGAGCCGGCTGGGGTGACCGAGTCGCCCACCAAGACAGTTCCGGGCGTGACGCGTTCCGCGAGCTGTGTGAGCAGCCGGCGGTTGCCTTCCCATGAGCCGCCGAGGCCGAGGTTCCCGCACAACAGCAGGACAGCGGCCCAGGATCGGTCCCGTGGCGGATTGTTCGCGTTGCCGAGACGAACGTCAGCTATGCCTCGCCGGCGGCAGACCTCCACGGCACCGGGCGAGGCGTCAACGGCGGTGACTGGCAGCAGCCCTCGCTGCTGGAAGTACAGACCAGAGGAAGGAGTTCCCGTTCCCACCAGTCCCAGCACTCGAAGCTCCGGAAGAACCATTCCGGATGCATGGCCGGCCCGCTCGAGCCGCCTTTCACCTCGAGCATGAGCTCGGGCACGTGCCTGCCTTCGCAGTAGTCGAGCAACGCGACGCCGAAGGCATCTTGGGCCGGGTCGATCACTGTCGTATTGTGCGCTCCATCGCTGGCCTTGAGCTACCGCATATGGGCTGGATGTGACGATCAGTTGTTGCGGTACGCATCCATGGTCGTGTCGCCAGCGGAACAGGGCTCGCTCCAGACCACGGCCGCCGTCACGTCCGCCTGAGCCGGCGGCGGTCAGGTGCCGCCAGATGCGGGCGCAGCCGCGACCGGGCGGCCATCCCGCGGACCAGGCGGGGGTCGGCGGTGCCGACTTTGCGGGCGAGCGAGAGGTGACCGCCGAGGTACCCGCCGGCCCAGGCGGCGGTGCCCCCGGCCAGGGCGAACCCGGTGCCGG
>JAJKHX010000239.1 GCA_021154785.1 Nocardiopsis sp. | reverse complement strand
TCACCGATGGCGAGCCGGTGCTGCGCAACGACGCCCGGCTGGCCGCGGTCACCGAGCCGGAGCTGCGGGCCGCGGGCCTGCGCGTCGCCGAGCCGCTGCGCTCCTGCGGCTCCGACGACTTCTCCTACTACTGCTCCCGCTATCCGTCCCTGATGATGTTCGTCGGCGTCGGGCCGGGATCGGCCGGCGCGCCCGGCCTGCACCACCCGTCCTTCCTGCCTCCCGACGACGCGGTGGCCGACGTGGCCAGCGCCATGCTCGCCGGGTACCTGGGCGGCTGCGCCCTGGCCGCCCCGGCCGGAGACCGCCATGACTGAGGCGACCGCCCGGGTTGACGAGCTGCGGCGGGACGGCGTCCGGCTGCTCGCGGGCACCATCGTCGACAACGCCGGAGTGCTGCGCACCAAATCGGTACCGGCGGCGCGGCTCCAGGCCGCGGTCACCAGCGGCGTGGGACTGTCCCCGGTGTTCGCGGTGATGTGCGTCGACGGCTTCATCACCAGCGGCGGCGGGTACGGCGGCCCGGTCGGGGACATGCGGCTGGTGCCTGATCTCGACGCGGCCGCGATCCTCGCACCGGAGGCCGGGCTGGCCTGGGCGCCGATGAACCAGCATGACCAGGAGCTGGCGGTGATGGAAACCTGCCAGCGCAGCGTCCTGCGCCGCTGGCAGGACCGGGCCGAGGCCGCCGGCCACCGTTACCTGATGGGCCTGGAATGCGAGTTCACGGTCTTCCGTCCCACCCCTGACGGCCCGGTGCCGGCGCACGCCGGACCCGCCTACGGACTGGGCGCGCTGCTCGGTCTCGAGGACTTCGCGACCGATGCTGTCCAGGAGCTGGAGCGCGTCGGCGTCGGCGTCGAGCAGTTCCATCCCGAGTACGGCCCCGGGCAGATGGAAGTCTCGCTGTCCCCGGCCGTCCCGGTCACGGCCATCGACCAGTACCTGCTGACGCGGATCATGCTCCGGCGAACTGCCCGCCGTCACGGCCTGCAGGTCTCCTACGCCCCCGTCACCGTGGCGGACCCGGCCGCGGTCGGCAACGGCTTCCATGTCCACTTCTCCGTTCACGCCGGAGGGCGGAACGTATTCAGCGGCGGCACCGGCCGGTACGGCATGACCGAGACCGGTGAGCACCTGCTGGCCGGGATCCTGGCCGGGCTGCAGGACGCCACCGGGCTGTTCGCGCCCAGCCCGCTGAGCTACGCCCGGCTCGTGCCCGGTCACTGGGCCGGCGCGTACGCCTGCTGGGGCCTGGAGAACCGGGAAGCCGCCCTGCGGTTCGTCCAGGGCACCGTCACGAGCCGCGGCTCGGGCGCGAACTGCGAGCTGAAATCGACCGACGCTTCCGCCAATCCCTACCTGGTCGCCGCCGCGATCATCGCCCTGTCCCAGCACGGCGTCACCGGCCGCCGGTCCCTTCCCGACCCGGTCACCGCGGCGCCCGATGACCTGCCTGCGGAGGTGCGGCAACGGGCGGGCATCCGCCGGCTGCCCGCCGACCTCGGCGCCGCACTGGACAACCTGCAGCAATCACGGTTCCTGCGCGACGCACTCGGCGATGCCCTGATCGACGCCTTCGTCGCCGTCCGCCGCTACGAGCTCAGCACCTACGCGGCCAGGCCGCTTGGCGAAGTCGTCCCGCTGATGAGGTGGGCGTACTGATGGCGGCGGTGCGGCCGCCCGCCGGGCCGGCTGGCGCGCCGCCCCCGGGGGCTCGTGGAGGCTACGCCTGCGTCCCTGGTCTGGCATCGTCACGGCACAGGAAGTCGAGCGCGGCCTGAACGAAACGGAAATCCCGCGGCGTCCCGAAATGGTCGGTTCCCGGCAGGGCCACGAACCTGACATCGGGCAGGGCGGCGACCAGCCGGTCCGCGGGAGCCGCGAAATCACGGTCACCCAGGACGACGAGCACGCGAGCCTCGATCGCGGCGACCTCGGCCTCGGTCAGCGCCGCGTGCGGCCGGCGCAGGCACGCGGCCAGCGCGGACGGGTCGTTTCCGGGCGCGCGGGCGAAGTGAGCCAGCGCCGCGGCGGCCGGCCCGGCTGACTCTTCGGCCTGCCCGGTCTCGACGGCCCTGGCCGCGGGTTCCGGATCAGCGCGGGCGAAGACGCGGTCGCCGGTACCGGCGACGACGAGGCGCCGGAACCGGCCCGGCGCGGCGGCGGCCGCGCGGAGCAGGAGCTGGGCGCCGAGGCTGAAGCCCACCGCGTCCACCTGCCCGGTGGCCGGCAGCGCGGTGAGGATCGACCGCTCGAGCGAGGAGTAGGCGGCCGGGTCCCGCGGCCTGGCCGCCTGCCCGTGGCCGAGCAGGTCCAGGCCGATCACCGGGCGGCCCTCGTCCTGGAGCAGGTCAGCCCAGCCCGGCGCGCGCCAGTTCCGCTCATACGAGGACGCGAAGCCATGTACCAGCATGACGGGCACGTCGTCCACTGTCACCTCGCCTGTCGGCTCCCGGACGGTGCCGTCCGGGGCTAATCGAGCGCTTCCACGAATTCCTTCAGCTGCCGCAGATTGCGGCACTCCACCACCTCGTCGCAGTACTTCCCGTACTCCGAGATGATGGAGTCACCGGTATCCCAGGTGTTCGCCGGCTCCGGATTGAGCCAGTACAAGTGACGTGCGCGCTGCCGGATGGACCTGAGCACCTCCGAGCGCGATGCGTGATAGTTGCTGCGCCCGTCCCCCAGGATGATCACGCTGGTCTTCGTCCTGATCTGCGGGCCCCACCGCTCCCAGAAGCTCTCCAGCACCATGCCGTAGTCGGAATGACCGTCGAGCCGGACCACGCCCGGCCGGCTGCTGATACGGCGGACGGCCGCGGCGATATCCGGCGCCGAGCTCAGGTCGTCGGTGATCTCCTCGATGCCGTCGGTGAAGGCGAAGCTCCGGACCCGGGAGAACTCTGAGCTGAACGCGTCCGCCAGCTGCAGCGTGAAGGCGGCGAACGCCGCCACCGACGAGGAGACGTCGGCGATCAGCATGATCTCCGGCTTGGACGGGTGGGGTTTGCGGAAGACGAGATCGGCGGGCACGCCGCCGTTGGCGAGCGACTGCCGGATCGTCCGCCGGAAATCCAGTGCCGAACGGGAGTGGTGGCGGCGCTTGCGGACCAGGCGCGCGGCCAGTTTCCGGCCGAGCAGCTGGACGGCCTGCCTGATCGCGGCCAGCTGCTCCGCCGAGGCGTTGAGGAAGTCGACGTCCTCGGGCAGCGACACGCGGAGCGTGCGAGCCACCGCCGCGGCGCCCCGGTCGGCGACCAGTCTCCGGCGGATCTCCGCTTCCGCCTCGGTGCGGATGCCGGCGACCTGGCCGCGGCGGCGTTCGGCGGCCAGGGCCCGGTCCATGTCCGACAGGTCCGCCGGGTTGTCGGACGCGAGCAGGCGGGCGAGCAGCCGGTCCATGTCGAGCCGCCGCAGGGTGCGGTAGAGGTAGTACACCCCGGCCACCGGCCGGCCCGGCTCGACCTCCGCGTACCTGCTGACGGCCTCCGCCATCACCGCGCGGATGAGCACCTGGTCACCGGCCAGCACCGCCCGGAAGAGCAGGTCGTCCAGGTCGGAGTCGCTGAGCCCGGCGACGATGCCCGTCCGGCCGGCGCCGTTCGCCGCGGCGGCCTGGCCGTTAGCGGCGGCGGTACCGGCCGCCGGGTCGGTCAGGTCGCTGATGCCGACCCGGCTGTCGCCGAAGAACAGGTCGAAGACCACTTCGAACGCGTGGTAGTGATCGGCGCTCTTGACCAGGGTGGCGGCCAGCGCGCTTTTCAGCGCCGCGCGGTCGGCGATGGGCATGGCCAGGACCGCGGCCATGGCGTCCACGTTCTCCGACACCGAGACCGGCAGTCCGACCGTGCGGAGCTCGGCGATAAAGGCGGCCAGCGTCGCCCGTCCGGCCATGTCAGCGCTTCGCGGTCAGTTCGGCCGCCGCCTTCTCGATGTCCGACTGGTACTTGAGCAGGACATGGAGCGTGCCGACGGCGAGCTGCGGGGTGACCTCCTCCTCCCCGAGCAGGAACAGCGTGCTGGCCAGGTCGAGGGTCTCCGAGACCGACGGCCGCTTCTTGAGGTCCATCGCCCGCAGGGACCGGACCAGGCCGGTGACCTGCTCAGCCAGCCGCTCCCCGATCCCCGGCACCCGGCTGCGGACGATCTCCTGCTCGCGCTCGGCCGACGGGTAGTCAAGGTAGAGGTACAGGCAGCGGCGCTTGAGCGCCTCGCTCAGGTCCCGCGAGTTATTGGACGTCAGGAAGACCAGCGGGGTCTGGGTCGCGGTGACGGTGCCGAGCTCGGGAATCGACACCTGGTAGTCGGAGAGCACCTCGAGCAGCAGCGCCTCGGTCTCGACGTCCAGCCGGTCTACCTCGTCGATGAGCAGGACGACGGGTTCGGGTGACCTGATGGCCGCCAGCAATGGCCGGGACAGCAGGAATTCCTCGCTGAAGATGTCGGACTCGACGTCCGACCAGGACGCCGCCTCATCCGGCGGCTGCGGGCCGGCGGCCGGGGCGGCCTGGCTGACCTGGATACGGAGCAGCTGCTTGCGGTAGTTCCACTCGTAGAGCGCCTTGGCCTCATCGAGGCCCTCGTAGCATTGCAGCCGGATCAGCCGCATGCCGCTCATCAGCGCGACGCTCTTGGCCAGCTCGGTCTTGCCGGTACCGGCCGGCCCCTCGATGAGCACCGGCTTGGCCAGCTGCTCGCCCAGATACACCACGCTCGCGATGTGCTGGTCCGGCAGGTAGCCGACCTCGCGGAGTCCCTGCGCGGTGCGCTCGGGAGAGCCAAGCCGTCCCGGACGGACGGCGCGAGCGGCCGCGTCCTCCCCTGCTTGCTGGTCGGTCATGCGATCCGCTCTCTCAACGCGTCCTCCTGACGTTGGGCGCCGCACGCTCAAGGCGAGCCCGCCATCATTTTATATAGTTGACTTTTATAGTTAAATGAGCGGTCCCGCTCCGGCTCGTTCGCGGCGAGCACAGCGGATGACGCTCACCGGCTAGCTTGTGCCGGTGATTATCTGGATCAACGGCGGGTTCGGCGCGGGCAAGACGACGCGGGCAAGGAGGTCCTGCACGTGTTCCTGAAGGCAGCCGCCGACGTGCTCCGGGAACGGCTCAACGCCCGGGTGACCCACCCCGGCCGGGACTGGGACCAGGCGGCCCGCGAGCTCGGCGTTTGACCAGATGGCCGGGGACTGAAAGCGTGAAGACGATGAAGAAACTGTCGCGTTCCGACGCCGTGCCCTGGGCCGCGCGCGGCCCTGCGTTCAGCCAGGCCGGCCTGGCCAGGCCGGTGGCCTGGACCGCGCCGCATGATCTGGACCGGCTGCGCGCTAGCGCACGCGGACGGCTCAGCAAGCCGCTGGTGCCGACCAGCGTCTCGTCGCCCCGGCTGAGCGATGAGCTGTTCGCCCGGCTGCTGGCCTACGGCACGCCGCAGGAGGCTCGCCGGGGCGATGTGCTCTTCACGCCGGGTGATGAAGACGTCGACCTGATCGTGGTCGAACGGGGTTCGGCGGAGGTTGTCCGGACGGAGACGGCTGACGTGCCCGCGGCGATGGTCGCGGTGGTGGACGCGGGTGGCTTTGTCGGCGAACTGAACCTGCTGACCGGGCAGAATACCTACCTGCTGTGCCGGGTGAGGGAAGGCGGCACGGTCTACCGGGTGTCGCCGGAGCGCCTGCGGCAGCTCATGGCCAACGACGTCGAGCTGTCCGACATCATCTTCAAGGCGCTGATTGCCCGCCGGGAGCTGCTGCAGCGCAGCACCGCCGCCCGGTCGGTGGAGATCGTCGGCGGCGCCAGGTCGGCGGCGGCGCTGGCGCTGCGGACCTACGCCGCCCGGCAGCGCCTGATCCACCTGTGGTTTGATGCCGACACCCCGGCGGGCCGGGCGATGATGGGGTCCTCTCACCTGACCGAGGACGACCTGCCCGCCGTCGTCATGCCCGGCGCCACGCTGAAACAGGCCACGCCGGGCGGGCTAGCCGAGAAACTGGGCCTGTCCTACCGCCGTCCTTCCGCCAAGCCGGCTGACGTGACGATCGTAGGCGCTGGCCCGGCCGGCCTGGCGGCCGCGGTCTACGGGGCGTCCGAGGGCCTGGACACCGTGCTGCTGGACGCCGTCGGCACCGGCGGGCAGGCCGCGGCCAGCTCCCGGATCGAGAACTACTTCGGCTTCCCGTTCGGCCTGTCCGGCAACGACCTGACCGGCCTGGCCGTGCTCCAGGCGCTGAAGTTCGGTGCCCAGCTGGCCAGCCCCTGCCAGGCGGTCAAGCTCGACACCGACCGGAACGGCGGCCGGCTCCGCCTGCACCTGCAGGGCGGGGAAGTCATCGACAGCAAGGCGGTCATCATCGCGACCGGCGCCCGCTACCGGGCGCTGCCGCTGGAACGCTGGCCCGACTTCGAGGGCGCCGGCATCTACTACGCGGCGACCGAACTGGAAGCCCGGGGGTGCGCGGGCAGCCCGGTCACGGTGGTCGGCGGCGCGAACTCCGCCGGTCAGGCGGCGCTGTACCTGGCCGGGCGAGGCAGTGAGGTCTCGCTCGTCGTCCGCGGCCCGGATATCGCGGCCGAGATGTCGGCCTACCTCGTCGACCGGCTGCTGGTCCATCCGCGGGTGACGGTGCGGTGCCGGAGCGAGGTTACCCGGCTCGATGGCGGCGACTTCCTCGAGGAAGTCAGCATCACCGACCGGGCGGCGGACAGCACGCAACCCCAGCCGTGCGCGGGTTTGTTCTGCTTCATCGGCGCCGAACCCGCGGCGAGCTGGCTGACCGGGATCGCTACCGGGGACGACGGGTTCATCAGGACTGACGTCCAGCTGAACGACAGCGACCTCGGCCCCGCCTGGGCCGAGGCCGGGCGGCGGCCGCTTCCGTTCGAGACCAGCATCCCGGGCGTGTTCGCGGTCGGCGATGTCCACTCCGGCTCGATGAAGCGGGTCGCCGCCGCCACCGGCGAGGGCGCCAGCGCGATCGCCTCGGTCCACAAGGCCATCAGTACGCTCGCCTAGCGTCAGGCGATCTGCCGTCGTGCGCCGCACCGATCCGCTGCAGTTAAGCAGGTGCCGGGTGAGCAGCCCGGCTACTCACCGTTTTCGTGCCAGCCTGCTCCGCACCAAGAAGGCCGCGATGACTACCACCACGAGGATTATCAGCCACAAGAACACCGAGGGACTGGTTCCCGAGGCGGGCTTGTACCCGGCCGCGAGGCACTCGGGAGGAGGCGGGACCCCGACGCTGAAGCTGACGTTGTAGTGGATCTTCCCCACCGTCAGGATCACGTGATCTTCCCCGGAAGCCGCGTTCGACGGGATCACGAGGGTCAGGGGCACGCTCGCGGATTCCCCCGGGAGGATCTTCACCGGGGAGATCTTCAGCCAGCTGGCGGCATCCGCCGGATTGACCGAGAACGTGACCGTCGTCGGGGAACTGCCCGCGTTCTTCACGTGCAGAGGAGTCATCGGGTAGCTGTGCCCAGGAGAGGCTGAGCCCCGCATGCATATCAGTGGGTCCACGTTTCCTCGCGGTCAGTTTCCGCCGGTTGCCCGGAACTCCTCGTCTCAGACTGCGGACACTTCTTTCCGCAGTATTCCCTGTCATGCGTCCGAGTCCCGCGAGACTCGCAACAATCGGGTGATGTCTAGGGTGGAGGTCATCATGACCGAAAGCGAAACGCCGCGCCGGCCTGTGGTGCCCGCCATCCGGCTCCCCCGTCGTGATCGCGGTGACCGCCCGCGACGTCGCTGGCCGCGGCGGGCGGCCCGGGGCGCCGTCGTCATCGTGGCCGCGGTCACCGCCGCCAGCTTCGGCTACAACCTCGCGACCGGCCCGGCGACCCGGCCCCCGGGCCTGCGCATGCTCAGCGCGGGCGGGTTCGACACCCGCTACCGCACCTGGGGAACCAGCGGGCCGCCGGTCGTCCTGGTACCGGGAGCCTTCGAGACAGCGGACGCCTTCGCCGCGCTCGGCACCGCGCTGGGCACCGATCACCGGGTGTTCGCGATCGACCTCACCGGCACCGGCTACAGCACGCCGAGCCCGCCCTACACCGCCGGCCACCTCGCGGACCAGCTGCTCGCGTTCCTGGCCGCGCAGGGACTGACCGGCGCGAACGCGCCCGTCCTGGTCGGGCACTCCAGCGGCGCCGCCGTCGCGGGCATAGCGGCGGCACACGGCCGCCGCTACGCCGCCGGCCTGGTGTTCCTCGACGGCGACGCGCTGCCGCTGGGAGTCCCGTCCGCACTGGGCTGGCTGCTGATCCCCCCGTACCGGACCACGATCCTGCGGCTCGGGCTGAGTTCCTCCTGGCTTATCCGGCGGATCTACGCTTCTCAGTGCGGGCCAGCCTGCGCGCCGCTGACCGCGGCGGGCGTCCAGACGTGGCGCCGGCCGCTGCAGCAGCCGGGTTTCGAATCGGCCGTCACCTACACCATGCGGCACGGGATTCCCGCCATGACCACCGCCGAATTCAGCCAGCTACGCTCGGCCGCCGTGCCCAAGCGGGTGATATCCGGCGTCAACGACCCCCAGCTCTCCGCAGCCGGAGCCGCCCAGACCGCGGCGCGCATCGGCGCGCCCCGCCCGACGACCATCCCCGGCCGCCACCTGACGATGATCTCCTCACCGCGACAGCTCACCGCCGCCATCGACACGTTCATCCGCTCCATCAGCCACCCCTGAACACAACCGGGCGGTCATCCACGGGCCAGCGCGGCGCCCTTCGCGACCGCGAGGAGGCGCGCCGCCTCGGGCGGCAGCGGCGCCAGGTCGGGGCGCCAGATGGCCGTGAGCTGCCTTATCAGCGGCG
>JAJKHX010000238.1 GCA_021154785.1 Nocardiopsis sp. | reverse complement strand
GGAAATAGCGCGACCTCATCTACAGCAGGCCGAGGTGTCCATCGCGGTATTACTCAGGCTCGGGGCCGAGCTGCGCGCGTGGGGTGGGCGCTTGTATCCGGATCACAGATAGGTTTGACGATGGCTGTCCCGATTGATGTCGCGACCGGCCCCGGGGGCGCAGCGCCCGAGCCGGTGCCGACCGTTTCAGGCAAGGTCATCGAGGGCCGTTCGCTGGGGCAGATCGCCTGGCTGCGGCTGCGCCAGGACAAGGTGGCCATCGCTGGCGGCATCGTCGTGGTCTTTCTCATCCTGGTCGGGATCTTCGGGCCCTTCCTGGTGCAGAACCCGCTCACCTACCACGAGAACCTGATCGACCCGACGTTCAGCCGGCCGTTCGGGACGCTGGGCGGGATCAGCACGGCCCACCCGCTCGGGGTCGAGCCGATCACCGGCCGCGACCTGCTTGCCCGGGTCGTCTACGGAACGCGGGTGTCCCTGATCATCGCCTTCCTGTCCACGGCGCTGGCGGTCGGCATCGGCGTGGTGATGGGCGTCGTGGCCGGCTTCTTCGGCGGCTGGGTCGACGCGGTGATCGCCCGCCTGATGGACATCTTCCTGGCCTTCCCGCTGCTGGTCTTCGCGATCGCCCTGGTCGGCGTCATCCCGTCGTCCGCGTTCGGCTTGTCCGGGAACTCACTGCGGATCGGGCTGCTGGTCTTCGTCATCGGCTTCTTCGCCTGGCCGTACATGGGCCGCATCGTCCGCGGCCAGACCCTGTCCCTGCGGGAGCGGGAGTTCGTGGACGCCGCGCGCAGCATGGGCGCCCGCGGGCCCTACATCCTGTTCCGCGAGCTGCTGCCGAACCTGGTCGGGCCCATCCTGGTCTACTCCACGCTGCTGATCCCGACCAACATCTTGTTCGAGGCGGCGCTGTCCTACCTCGGTGTCGGCATCATCCCGCCCACGCCGAGCTGGGGCGGGATGATCTCGGACGCGGTCAGCAACGGGGACTACTCGATCGACCCGATGTACATGATCATTCCTGGCCTGGCTATCTTCATCACCGTCCTGGCCTTCAACCTGTTCGGCGACGGCCTGCGCGATGCGCTCGACCCGAAGAGCAGCAGGTAGGCCCGCACGTATGTGCTCAGTATCAACATCACGATTGGGAGGCGCTCACCTTATGAGGAGACGCAGGACCTTTGGGCTAGCCGCGGCCGGGGCCGCCGCTGCCCTCATGCTGGCCGCGTGCAGCAGCGGCGGCAGCAGCAGCAGTGGCGGCAACGGCAGCGGCAGCGGTTCGGGCTCGAGCGCCGCGTACAACGCCGGGGTCACCAGCGTGGTCAACCCGTCGACGCATAAGGGCGGGACCCTCACCTTCGACTGGCGGGCCGCGCCTGACTCCTTCGACCCGGGCAATACCTACTACGCCGCGGACTGGGACTTCGCCCGGTTCTACTCGACGGCGCTGATGACCTTCAAGAACTGCCCGGGCACGTGCGGCAAGACGCTCGTCCCGGCCCTGGCCACCGCGCCTGGCGTGGCCAGCAACAACGGGCTGACCTGGACTTACCACATCAAGTCCGGCGTCAAGTACGAAGACGGGAGCACGGTCACCTCCAAGGACGTCAAGTACGCGGTCGAGCGCACCTTCGACCGCGGGGTGCTGCCCAACGGGCCGAACTACTTCGCGAACCTGCTGGGCGGGAACGCGGCCAAGTACCCCGGGCCGTACAAGGACAAGGCCAAGGACAAGATGGGCCTGACCGCGATCGACACGCCGGACGCGACGACGGTCGTGTTCCACCTGAAGGCCCCGTTCTCGGACATGGACTACCTGCTGACGATCCCGCAGTCGGCTCCGGTGCCGCCGGCCAAGGACACCGGCGCGAGCTACCAGACGCACATCGTGTCCACCGGCCCGTACAAGTTCCAGAGCTACCAGCTGAACAAGACGGCGGTCCTGGTTCCGAACCCGCAGTGGAACGCCTCCATGTTCCCGACGGTCTCGCAGCTGCCTAGCAAGATCGTCGTCAACCTGAACATGAACCCCAACGACGTGGACAACCGGCTGCTGGCCGGCGATGCCCAGGTCGACTTCGCCGGCACCGGCGTGCAGGCGGCGGCGCGGGCCAAGATCCTGGCCAACCCGAACCTCAAGTCCCACGCGGACGACCCGGTCACCGGGTTCGGCTGGTTCTTCTACATCGACTCGCAGGTGGCGCCGTTCACCAACCTGGCCTGCCGGCAGGCGGTCGAGTACGCGGCCAACCACCTTACGCTGCAGAACGCCTACGGCGGCCCGGTCGCCGGCGGCGATATCGGCAGTACCGTCATGCCGCCGACCGTGGCCGGCTACCAGAAGTTCGACCTGTACGAGGCGACCACCAAGACCCAGGGCGACCCGGCCAAGGCCAAGCAGATGCTGCAGGCCTGCGGCAAGCCGAACGGCTTCTCCACCGGGCTCGCCTACCGCAGCGACCGGCCCACCGAGACCCAGGGCGCCCAGGCCCTGCAGCAGTCGCTGTCGGCGGTCGGCATCAAGCTCACGCTGCACGGCTACCCGAGTTCCACCTACTTCTCCAACTTCGCCGGCGTGCCGAAGTACATGAGCTCGCACGGCATCGGGCTCGCCATGGGCGGCTGGGGTGCCGACTGGCCGGACGGGTACGGCTTCCTCAGCCAGCTGGTCAGCGGGCCGTCCATCGTCCCGGCCGGTAACACCAACATCGGGATGCTCAACGACCCGGTGGTGAACAACCTGTTCACCAAGGCCGCGGGCATCACCGACGAGGCCCAGCGGAACGCGATCTGGGGCCAGATCGACCACCAGGTCATGAAGGACGCGGTGATCGTGCCGATCGTGTACGCCAAGGCGCTGATCTACCGGCCGCCGACGCTGAGCAACGTCTATTTCAACCAGGCCTACCAGCTCAACAACTACGCCGTGGAAGGCGTAACGGGCTAACCGGCCTGCCCGTAGCACCACCCTGGTCCGTAGCGAGTAAGGAAAGCGGGTGAGGGTGCCGGTGCCCGGCGGGAGTAACGCCCCGGCCGGGCACCGGCGCACGCCGTGGTCACATTCATCATCCGGCGGCTGGTCGGCACGATCTTCCTGCTGATCGTGGTCAGCATGATCACTTTCGCCATCTTCTTCCTGATCCCGCGGCTGGCGGGCCAGAACACGTACCAGCTGGCGGCGCAGTACGTGGGGCGCAACCCGACCAGGCCGGCGGTCCTGGCCGTCGAGCGGCAGCTCGGCCTGGCCGATCCGCTCTACCTGCAGTACGGCCGCTTCCTGAGGGGCATCCTGTTCGGCGCGCACTACCGCAGCGGGCCGGACGTCACCTACTGCCCGCCGCCCTGCTTCGGCTACTCGTTCCGCAGCCAGCTCCCGGTGTGGCCGCAGATGATCAGCGACGTCCCCGTGACGCTGTCGCTGGCCATCGGGGCGTCGATACTGTGGCTGATCGGCGGCGTCTCGATCGGGGTGCTCTCGGCGCTGCGCAAGGGCACGCTGTTCGACCGTTTCTCGATGGGCATCGCGCTGGCCGGGGTGTCGCTGCCGGTCTTCTTCACCGGGCTGATCTCCCTGGAACTCTTCAGTTATAAGTGGCCCCTGTTCCCGAACGTCCAGTACGTCCCCATCACCTCCAACCCGGTCGAGTGGGCGCGGAACCTGGTGCTGCCCTGGATCGTCCTGGCCTTCCTGTACGCCGCCCTCTATGCCCGGCTGACCCGGGCGGGCATGCTGGAGACGATGAGCGAGGACTACATCCGCACCGCCCGGGCTAAAGGCCTGCCCGAACGCAAGGTGATCGTCAAGCACGGGCTCCGCGCCGCGCTCACGCCGATCGTGACCATTTTCGGCATGGACCTCGGGCTGCTGCTCGGCGGCGCCATCATCACCGAGGTGACGTTCTCCCTGCACGGCCTGGGCCTGTTCACCGTCCAGGCCGTCAACAACCAGGATCTGCCCGAGATTCTCGGGGTCACCATGCTGGCCGCCTTCTTCATCGTCATCGCCAACCTCGTGGTAGACATCTTCTATGCCGTGGTCGACCCGAGGGTGAGGTTCTGATGCCGGACGCCCTGCTCGAGGTCGAGGACCTGCGGATCCACTTCCCGACCCAGGACGGTCTCGTCAAGTCGGTGGACGGCGTCTCGTTCCGGCTCGAGCGGGGGCGCACTCTGGGTATCGTCGGCGAGTCGGGTTCCGGGAAAAGCGTCACCAGCCTCGGCATCATGGGCCTGCATCACGGCAGCCGCGCGGAGATAACCGGGCACATCCGCCTCGACGGCGAGGACCTCGTCGCCGCCAGCCCGGCCCGGGTGCGCGAGCTGCGCGGCAGCAAGATGGCCATGATCTTCCAGGATCCGCTGTCCTCGCTGCATCCCTACTACACGATCGGCAACCAGATCATCGAGGCGTACCGGGTCCACCATCCCGATGCGACGAAGCGGCAGGCCCGTCAGCGCGCCGTCGAGATGCTGGATAGGGTCGGCATCCCGCAGCCCTCCGCCCGGGTGGACGACTACCCGCACCAGTTCTCCGGTGGCATGCGGCAGCGGGTGATGATCGCGATGGCGCTGTGCAACGACCCCGGGCTGCTGATCGCGGACGAGCCCACCACTGCCCTGGACGTCACCGTGCAGGCGCAGATCCTCGACCTGATCCACGACCTGCAGTCGGAGTTCGGCTCGGCGGTCATCATGATCACCCACGACCTCGGCGTAGTCGCCGAGCTGTCCGACGACATCCTGGTGATGTACGCGGGCCGGGCGGCCGAGTACGGGTCGGCCGCGGACATCTTCGCATCGCCCGGTCATCCGTACACCTGGGGGCTGCTGGCGTCGATGCCGCGCATGGACCGGGAGCGGCTTACCCGGCTGGTCCCGATCCCGGGCACGCCGCCCAGCCTGATCAGGGTCCCGCCGGGCTGCCCGTTCCATCCGCGCTGCCGCTACGGCCATCTCAATGGCGGGCGCAGCGAGACTGAGGTGCCGGAGCTCCGTGATACCGAGCACACGGGGCATCTAGTGGCGTGCCACCTGACCGCCGCGGAAAGGGCCAAGCAGTGGGCCTTGCTGGCCGCGGGCAAGGTCCCCGAGGACGCCAGGACCGGCGCTGGGGCGCACGCGGGAGACACAGCATGAGCGAGCAGACCCGGGCGTCGGCCGTCCCGGACGGGGACACCGCGGGCCAGGACGGGAATGTGCTGCTCCAGGTGACCAACCTGGTCAGGCACTTCCCGGTGACCCGGGGGGTGGTGATCCGGCAGAAGGTCGGGGCGGTACGGGCCGTGGACGGGATCGACCTGTCGGTGACCAGGGGCCAGACGCTCGGCCTGGTCGGCGAGTCGGGGTGCGGGAAGACCACCACCGGCCGCCTGCTGACCCGGCTGGACGAGCCGACCAGCGGCCAGATCGTGATCGACGGCCGCGACGTCACCCACCTGCGGCCGGGGCAGATGCGCCCGCTGCGCCGTGAGATCCAGATGATCTTCCAGGATCCCTACTCCTCGCTCAACCCCCGGCACACGGTGGGCGGGATCGTAGGCTCGCCGTTCCGGTTGCAGAAGGTCAAGCCGTCGGGCGGGGTCCGGCGCAGCGTCCAGGAACTGCTCGAGCTGGTGGGCCTCAACCCCGAGCACTACAACCGCTACCCGCACGAGTTCTCCGGCGGCCAGCGGCAGCGCATCGGGATTGCCCGCACGCTGGCGCTGCGGCCCAAGATGATCGTCGCCGACGAGCCGGTGTCCGCGCTGGACGTGTCGATCCAGGCCCAGGTCGTCAACCTGCTCGACGACCTGCAGAACGAGCTCGGCCTGACGTACGTGTTCATCGCGCACGACCTCTCGGTCGTCCGCCACGTCAGCGACCGGATCGCCGTGATGTACCTCGGCAAGGTCGTGGAGATCGCCGACGCGCGGACGCTCTTCGAGC
>JAJKHX010000237.1 GCA_021154785.1 Nocardiopsis sp. | reverse complement strand
CACAAGCGAGCCCAGGCCGGACGCGGACAGGTCCTCCTGGTCATCAACACCGCGACTGTCCGGCGTATCTTCGCCCTCACCGGCCTTGATCAGGTCATCCCTCACCTCCAGAGCCTGGAAGACGCGCTCGAGGCGGCCCGGTAGCGAGGCGGGTGCCTGTCACGTTCGGTCCGAAGATTTCATGCCGAACGGGGCAGGCTTTTGCGTCCGCTCACCGCGCGAGCCGGCCGGGGATTCCGCTGCCCGCCGCCCCTCCGGTGAGCGCCGCGCTGTCTTCGCAGACGTGAGCGGAACGGTTTAGCACCTAGCGGACTTGGTAGACGGATACTTGTCGGCTGGCCCTATGGGGCAGGGAGGAGACCGCCACGAACAGGACTGGCGACGCCGCTCCGGTCCTGGACTCAATGTTCGACTCCGGAGCGCTGCTCACGCTACGCGAAGAAGTACGGGAATGCGCCGTCCGGTCCGGCATTTCTGCGGGCCGGGCCGAGGATATGGTGCTGGCCATCCACGAGCTAGCGGCCAACGCAGTCGTGCATGATGGCGGAGCGGGCCGCCTGCGGGTATGGAAGCTGGCCACGGCGCTGCACTGCCAAGTTGACGATGGCGATCAGATGAGGTCCCCCACGGCAGGACCCAGCCGGTACGGCATGGGAGGCGTTCAGCCCGGTAGTGCCCCGGGTCCGGTCTCAGTGAACTCGATGCCCAGCGAGAAAGGTCACGGCCTGTGGGTGGTCCGGAAGCTGGCAGATCGGGTGAAAACGCTTTCCGGGCCCCATGGGACCAGAGTCATGATTGCGTTCGACCTGTCCCGTTGAGCTCCGCTGCATCTCCTGCGAAAGCAGATGGCTACCGCACGGATCACGCTAACGCGACGGCAGGTCCCCCAGGCGGCCTTTCCGCCGGGCAGCTGCCCGGCTGCCCACCTGACGGACAGCTGGGCCACGAGGCCCCGCCGTGTCCTCTGCCGCCCGCCAGCGGGCAACCCTCTCCAGCGGCGCCTCGTCCCGGACGGAGATCTGCACGCATCCCCGCTGAGCGGGAGACGGTCACGGTGAACCGTGAGCAGGCACGCGGCAGTTCCGGTAGGCCGCTGGCGAGGTGTCCTGTTGGGCGGGTCCTTTTCCAGCTGCCCCCGGGCCGAACGGTGCGTGCAGCTTTCACTGCACACCGCTCTCTGGTGAGTGCTGCGTGAGTGCTGTGGCTGGCTGCCGTGCGTGGATGGCGTCGTGGCAGGCGGCGCAGACGATGAGGTTCTTGCGTCGCGTTTTGGCCATGAGCTGAGTCCACGCTGGCTGCGGCTGCCCCGCCCGGGGGAGTTCTGCGAGCGCGCGGATCTGGTGGACTTGGTGGTAATCCAGCTCATCGAACACCACCGGAACATCCGCCCGGCGCGGCAACTCCCCATCCATCCCGACATCACCCAGCCGCCCAGCCATCGGACGATCCGGCACCCGACCTTCAGCGTTCCGCATCAGGTCAGCATCCCCGGACCTCACCCGCAAGACCTCACCCAGCAGGGGTGAAGCCCGGCTACCCGGCATAACAGCGGCCGGGCTCCGATCCGGGGATGGCCCGCTAAGTGTCCGTGCCCGCCCCTCCAGCTCAAGCGTGATCGTGACCGCAGGGCGGCAGGTACAGGTGAGAAGTTGCTGGTGTGCCAGGTATCAGCACGGTGTAACCAGCTTGGACGGAATACTCCGGGGCTGCGGGGGCAAGGGTGTGCCGACCACGGAGGTCGCGATGGAGCCGGATGGCTGCCATGCCTTGATTAGCTGGACTGCCGAGGCAAGAGCCATGTCCGCTGCCACGCGCGAAGTTTCGGCCCGGATTATTGCTCAGGGCAGGCAGCTAGCGGCCGAAACAGCTCGCCTCCAGCTCGCCTGCAGACGCCGAAGGCGGCCCTTTTGGGGGCAGGCTCAGGACGGAGGGCTGGAGGTTGAACGCAGATAACCGGCACCGCAGCACTCAAAGCTGCTTCGTGGCCGGTCCCGGCCACGGCGACTGCGTGCTGGTCACACCGCCGGATGACGTCCAGGTGCTGCGCTACCGCGCCGACCTGGCCGCCGTCCGGGGCTTCACCGCCGCTGCCGCCCGGCAAGCGGGGCTGCTGCCCCGCCGCGTCACCGACTTCGTCCTGGCCGTCAGCGAGCTGGCGGCCAACACGCTGGCGCACACCCAAGGCCCCGGGACCCTCATCGTGTGGCTCACCGAGCACGAGCTGATCGGCCAGGTCCGCGACACCGGCCACATCACCAGGCCCGACCCCGGACAGGGCAGGCCGGACGCAGCCGGAAACGGCGGCTACGGGCTATGGCTGGCGCGCCAGCTATGCGACCGGGTGCAGATCCGCACCGGACCGGGCGGCACCCTCATCGAGATCCGCATGCGCCGGTGGCCCGCCCCGGTCACCTGACCGCGCGGCACGGAGGACACGGCCGGCGAAGACCGCGCTTCGCTTTCCGCAAAGACGCTTCGTCCAGGAGGTGCTGGCCGCCCCGGCATCTGGGAGAATATGAGGGGCCTCACCGGTCCCGGGAGAGTCCTTTTCGGTATTTTCGCCGAACCGGGATTAGGAGGTTAGTCCCAGTCATGAGCGATCCTGTCATGCCGGTCATCATCGCGCTGCCCCCCGAGATGGACCTCACCAACGCCAGCGACGTCCTGGAATTGATCACCGCCGCGTGCGCGCCCGGCGTCCCCGTCGTCATCGCCGACCTGACTAGCACCAGCTTCTGCGACTCCTCCGGCCTGCAGCAGCTGATCAAGGCCGGTCACAAGGCCGCCGCCAACGGCACGGAACTGCGGCTGGCCATCGCCCCGGGCGGAGCAGTCAGCCGGATCATCAAACTGACCGGCATCAGCCAGTACCTGCCCGTCTACCCCACAACCCAGCTCGCCGCCGATGGCGGCGGCCAGTCAGCCCAGCCCGCCGCCGCCGACGGCGGCGGCCAGCCGGTCGGCTAGGCCCGCCGCGCAGGCAGCTCAGCCGCATGTCGTCGCTGATCCCGGGACTGGGGCCACAGCACGCTTCGCTTACCGCATCACCGCTCCCGGATGCTTCGCCTGGCGGCTTGCGCTGCCCGGTCCCGCCGGGCCAGCCTGTCCTCGACCGGCTGCCGGGCTCAGGGAAGGCGGGCCGCTAGCCGGGCGCCCGCAGAAGGCCTGCCGTGCCGCTGATCGTTTCCCCGCCGGTCCCGCCCGCCGCTGACGTCCCCGGTCCTGGCAGCGCCCTGCAGGCGCTGGCGGCCTGTCCAACCAGCAGATCGCCCAGTCCCTGATCGTCCGCGAAGCGACCGTCAAATCTCATATCAGCCGGCTGTTCGCCAGGCCTGGCCCCCGCGACCGGGGCCAGGCCGTCGTCCTAGCCTACGAAACAGGCCTCGTCGCACCGGGCGATAATCCCGCCGCGCACCACAGCTAGCCAGACCACCGCAACCCATCTGCCTATCGGATCGGCGGGCGGCGTCTCACTCGCGTCCGGAATGTTCTGCTTCACCGCGGCCAGATCGCGGTTGATGATAAAACCGAGCCGCCCTGACACTTCGCACGTGTTCACGTAGTGATTTCACGACTGAATCCGGGAAGCGTTAGGCGAGGAACGCGCAGAGGATGGCCGTGTCATCGTTACGGTCGGTGCGCGGGAGTGATTGCTCGATGAGAGCATCGCACAGGCTGGCTGGATCAAGCGTGGCCGCCGCCGCGAACGCCGTGCCGAGCCGGGCGAACCCGGCGTCGATTGTCTCGTCGCGTCGCTCCACGAGCCCGTCAGTGAATAGCACGAGGCAGCTGCCGGGGAGGAAGGTGACCACTTGCTCTGGACGGTCGCCGGCGCCGAAGCCGATGAGCGGCCCTCTCGCCTCGCCGAGCATGGCGAGGGTCCCGCCGGGGTCGCGCAGCAGCAGAGGCGGATGTCCGGCGAGGCTATACCGGAGTGTTCGTTCGGCGGGGTCGATAACGGCGACGGCGGCAGTCGCGGCCAGTCCGTCCGGCCCGGTGCCCGCGAACTGATCCAGCGCATCGAGCAGGGCCGCGGGTCCGTGGGTCGGGGCGAGCGCGCGGGCGGCGCTTCGCATCTGCCCCATGGTGATCGCGGCTTTAAGCCCGTGACCGGCGACATCGCCCACCAGGAGCAGGATCCGGCCGCCGGGCAGCAGCACGGCGTCGTACCAGTCACCGCCGATGCCGTAGCGGGCCTCCGCAGGCATGTAACGGGCGCCCAGGCGCACCTTGGGGTGTTCGGGCAGGGTCGCGGGAAGCAGGCTGCGCTGCACCGACATAACCAGGTCACGGTCGGTGTCGTGCTGGATCGCGCGGCTGACTGCGTCGGCGACGGCCGATCCCAGCGCGGTGAGAATGATCCGATCGGGGCCGTCGTCGATGGGGTGCGGCTCAGGGAAGGCGAGCGTCAAGACGCCCAGCATGCGCCCGCTGCTGCGCAGCGGCAGAGCTACCCAGGCCTGCTGGCCGGAGCGGATGAGCACCTTGTGGGCGTCCGGGTATTTTGCCGCCAGGTCCTCGGGGGCTGGCAGGTAGACGGTGGCGGACGTCGCGGCCGCCTCCCGCCATGGGGAGGGCACCGAGACCGGCAGCTCATCCCATTCGGCGGCAGCGGACTCCGGGAAGCCGACCGCGTTCAGCGTCACCAGCAACTCGGGCTGCTGCTGATCGACTAGGGCCAGCCGGGCCGCCGACGCGCCGAAAGGCGGCAGTCCGTGCTGGAAGACAGCAGCAGCCACCTCGGCCAGTGACGCCGAGGCCACCAGTGCCGTCATGGTCCGCTGCAACCGCTCGGTGCGCTCGCGTGCCGCTCGCTCAGCCTCCAGCATCTGCGCACGTCCCAGAGCGTCCGCGGCGAGCCGGGCCACGACCCGGACCTCGTCCTTCTGCGCATCGGTGAAAGCCTGGGCCTGCGCCCAGGCCACGCCCATCGCGCCGATCACACGGCGCCCCCGGCCGAACAGGGCAAGGGACGCCGTCGAAGCCAGCCCGGCCGCGACGGTGTCCCCGAGCAGGGACGGGTAGCGCGTCCCGATGTCGGACAGGGACCGCAGCCAGACCTCACCCCCCGATCCCAAGACGGTGCCCAGCGGGGTGGACTCATCGAGCGGGATCACCATGTATCGCTGTGCGACGTCCTGGGCCAGGCTCGACGCGTGGTACACGTTCGCGGTGGCCGGTCGTCCTGCGCCGAGGTGCGCCACGGCGATGTTGGCGAACTCTGCACCCGCCGCCATAGCTCCCGCCTCCGCGATCACCCGCGCCACCTCATCCGCGGTTCCTGCCCGGGACAGAGCCTGCACCAAGTGGCCGAGCTGGACCGTCGATGCCGCCCGCCCGCCCGATGCGCCGGACTCGCCCCACTGCTGCAGGCGGATCGCGCAGATGTCGGCCAGCGCCAGCAGGAAGTCGCGATCCGCCTCGGTGAACTCATGCCGCCCGGCGAAACTGACCCCCAAGACCCTGAGCGGCTGACCGCTGGCTCTCAGCGGCAGCACCGCGTAAGCCCGCTCGCTCCCCGGCACGAGTCCGCCGGTGCGCGGGAACCGGTCGACCGCATCGGCCTGCGAGACCAGCCATACTGGCTGCCCGGTCGTCGCCGCATAGGACAGGGGCAAGGACAGATCCCCCATGATGAGCGGCCCGCACGCCGACTGCTGGTCGGGCGTGGAGCCCTCGCTGGCCAGGATCACCACGTGGTCGCCCCGCACTTCGCAGACCACACCACCGCTCGAGCCGGCGGCCGCCACGGCCTGCGAGATCAGCAACTGAGGAGTGCCGGCACCCACCGGAGCAGCCGCGAACGCGCGGAGCACCAGGCGCAGCCGGCCCTGTGCGCTCAGCACGTCAGCGATCTTCGGGCCGGGCACTGGCTGGTCACCAGGATCTGGCACGGCAGCCTCCACCACATTTAGTGTCTACCGGTCAGGTTAGGCCCGGAGGCGATCCAGCGGATTGAGGAGAGTCGCCGCTGTTCGGCGGACGGTGCCGGGGGCGGGATCCCCTGCCGCATTCAACCACGCTCCGTTATCATTTCAATACGGAATCATGCCTTCGGGTATCCCACGGCAGGTGACACACTGAAAGACCTGCGCCGGCGATCACGCCGGCCACCCCAGCCGGGTCCCGGGCCCGGCCGCGGCGGCACGACCGCGCCGCGCTCATCGCGCGTGATGACCCGCCCGGCACCTCCGCGGCCGGGACAACACAGGTGACCAGCGGGGCATGGCCCGCCGCCGCCAGGCTCCGCCCTTCACCGCCTTCCCCCGGCCAGGAGCCACACACAGGCGCGGTAGCTGGCCGGGGGGACTCCCGGCGTGTCCTCAGCGACCGAAAGGACCAGGCAAT
>JAJKHX010000236.1 GCA_021154785.1 Nocardiopsis sp. | reverse complement strand
CCCCCCCAGACCCCCCAGGGGGCTCAGGCTGGCCGCCCTGGTCGCGGGGTGCGCGGTGCTGGCGGGCTACACCGCCGGCTTCGGCTACGAGCTCACCCGGCCCTCGGTCCCGCCCGCCAATGCCCGCCTGGCGTCCTGGCTGCTCCAGCACCGCCTCACCTACGGCCTCAGCGGCTACTGGACGAGCAGCAGCGTCACCGTCGGCAGCGGCCGGCGGGTCAAGGTCCGGGCCCTGATGCAGTACACGCTGAAGCGGGACCTGTGGATGGCCAAGGCGAGCTGGTACGACCCGGAGGAGCACTACGCCAACTTCGTCGTCCTGGATAGCCAGCCAGGCACTTTCTCGCACTGGGAACCGCGCTTCCTGATCAGGAAGTACTTCGGTGTCCCGGCCCGGACCTACCGCACCGGCCCGTACACGATCATGGTCTGGAACCGGAACCTGCTCACGGCCGTTCCTGTCCGCAGGCCGTCCGCCATCGCCCCCGGCCAGTTCAGCGCGGACCAGATCAGCCTGGCCCCGCTGCGCCCGCCCCTTCGCCGGCTCAGGAGCCGGTGAGGCGGCGCTGCACGATCAGGATCAGGGCGGGCGTCATCAGCGCGGTGATCGAGGAGAGCTGCCAGGCCATCGGCCGCCGCCGGGGGGTGCCCAGCAAGATGATCACGGCCAGCAGGTACACCTCGATGAACGACCGCATGTCGGCGTCCAGGCTGTTCCAGGTGCTCGGGGTGACGACGCAGATCTCGACCAGGTACAGGACCAGGGCCAGCCGCTCGTGCGCCGGCGCGCTGGTGGACCGCAGGCACGCCAGCGCCGCCACCGCGAAGCCCAGCAGGACGGCCAGTTCGAGGAACCACAGGTCGTACTGCTCGAACTGGTGCAGGTGGATGTGACCGAGGTTGTGCCGGAAGGCCTGGAAGGGGGCGATGAACGGCGCGCCCGCGTTCCGGCCGCCGTCGGCGAGCAGCGGGATGGTCCCGGTCGCCAGCTTCACCACGACTTCCCAGGCGATGAAGGCCGCCGCCGGGACCACCCAGGCCAGGTCGTCCCGGCCCGGGCGAACGCGGCCGCGCAGCATGCCGATCACCCGCCAGATCGCGATGGCGGCCACCGCGACCATGACCGTCTCCCTGGTCAGGGCGCCGTACGCGAGGAAGCAGGCGGCCCGCACCGGGCGGCGGGCGCGGACGGCGAGCAGCCCGGCCAGCAGGCAGGCCGCGGCGAGCGGCTCGGCGGTGTCCCGGCTGAGGCTGGTGAGGAGGCCGAAATACCCCGGTATCAGCAGTCCGGCCAGGGCGTGCCGTCCGCCGTCGAGGGCGAACCGGGCGCCGAGCCAGCCCAGCGCCGCGCTGGCGGCGATGTTGACCGCGACCAGCATGACCGGGACGAGGGAGTGCTGGCCGGCCGAGACCAGCCAGGTGATCACCGGGTAGCCGATCCGCATGAACCGGTAGGGCCGGTCCATGGTGATGCCGTACGCGGTGTGGTGAAAGTTGAGCGGGTTGAGCGCCAGCCGGTAGAAGAACTGCCCGTCGTAGCCGTACGTCTTGGCCACCGGCATGCCGGGCGGCAGTTCCGAGGGCGTGGCGAAATGCCGCCCGACCAGGATGAACCGGCTGATCCGGCCACCCGCCCAGGTCTGCCAGCGGGCGAGCGTGACGCCGGTCGCGACGAGCCCGGCGATCAGGGCGGCCGCCGCAGGGCGGTTCATCCAGGCCGCCAGCGAACCGGGTGGCGGCGCGCCGGCGGTATCCCCGGGATCCCCGGTTCCCGGCGGCACGGCGGACTCCGCGACCCGCGCACGGGCCGCCGGCTGCTCCTCACCTGACATGCGGAATTCCTCACGGAAAGCGCCCGGGCCCCGGACGCCGCCACGATTGCGCGGTGAGCTTACCGCACGGGGCTGCGGACCCGGGTGGCGACAGAGGGATAACAAGGCGGATACCCATGCGGCGGAGCGGTAAGGTAAAGCGCCAGAGAGGCGTGACGGGGGGCCATTCGCGGCGCTTCCGAGGCCCCCGGAGGCCTGCCGTAATCAGCCGGAGGTATACGCGGTGACCAGTTTGCCTGATCAGGTTAGCCGAGACATTGTCGTCATCGGGGGGTGCGGACATGTCGGCTTGCCGCTCGCGCTCGCGTTCGCGGACCGGGGTGCCCGGGTGGGCATCTACGACGTCAGCGAAGCGGCGGTCGCCACCGTCAACTCGGGCCGCCTGCCCTTCGCCGAGCCGGGCGCGGACGAGGTGCTGCACCGGGTGCTCGGGGCCGGGCGCCTCGAGGCCTCGGCCGATCCCGCTATCGTGGCCTCGGCCGAGAACGTGGTGGTGGTCATCGGCACGCCGGTTGACGAGCACCTGAACCCGAAGCAGACCGCCATCACCAAGGCGCTCGGCGGCTGCGCCGAATTCCTGCGGGACGGGCAGCTCCTCGTGCTGCGCAGCACGGTGTTCCCCGGGGTGACGGCGCTGGTCGAGAAGATGATGGCCAGGCTGGGACGGCAGGTAGAGGTCGCCTTCTGCCCGGAGCGGATCGCCGAGGGCAAGGCGATGACCGAGCTGTTCGAGCTGCCGCAGATCGTCTCCTCCCGCACCCCGGCCGGGGCGAAGCGGGCGTCCGCGCTGTTCGGCCGGCTGACCAGCAAGCTCGTGGTGATGTCGCCGGAAGAGGCGGAGCTGGCCAAGCTGTTCACCAACGTGTGGCGCTACATCAAGTTCGCCACCGCCAACCAGCTCTACATGATGGCGAACGAGCAGGGCCTGGACTTCGACCGGATCCGGCGCGGGCTGGCCGAGGACTACCCGCGGGCCGCGGACATGCCCGCGGCCGGCTTCGCGGCCGGACCGTGCCTGTTCAAGGACACGATGCAGCTCGCCGCCTTCAACCACAACAACTTCCCGCTCGGCCACGCGGCGATGGCCGTCAACGAGGGCCTGCCGCTGTATGTGGTGCACCGGCTCGAGGAACGGTTCGACCTGGCCTCGATGACCGTCGGGATCCTGGGCATGGCCTTCAAGGGGGGCTCCGACGACATCAGGTCGAGCCTTTCCTACAAGCTCAAGCGGATCCTCGAGTTCAAGGCCGACGCGGTCCTGTGCACCGACCCGTACGTGACCGTCGACCCCGGCCTGCTGCCGCTGGACGAGGTGCTGTCCCGCTCGGACCTCCTCGTCGTGGGGGCGCCGCACCCCGAGTACCGGGGCCTCGCGGTCGACAAGCCCGCCGCCGACATCTGGGACGTGCTGGGGGACGGGGTCCGGATATGACCGAGCGCCCTCGCGTCTCGGTGGTGATACCCGCCTACAACGAGGGCGACGGAATCGTCAACGTCCTGGACCGGCTGTTCGAATCGGTCCGGCTCCCGTCCGAGGTACTGGTCGTCGTCGATACGGACGACGACACCACCATCCCGGTGACCGAGGAGTACGCGCAGAAGGAGCCCCGGCTGCGCTGCCTGGTCAACACCTACGGCCGCGGGCCCGCCAACGCCGTCCGGTTCGGGATCGACGCCGCGGCCGCGCCGGTCGTCGTGGTCACCATGGCGGACGGGTGCGATGACGCCAGGCAGATCGACGAGCTGGTCCGGCTGGTCGAGCGCGGAGTCGCGGTGGCCGCGGCGTCCCGGTACATGCCCGGCGGCCAGCAGGTCGGCGGCCCGGTTCTCAAGAGCGCGATGTCCCGCCTGGCCGGACGTTCGCTGCGGACGTTCGCCCACGTCGGCACCAGGGACGCCACGAACTCGTTCAAGGCTTACTCCACCGCGTTCGTCCGGCAGGTCGGCATCGAGTCCAGGGACGGGTTCGAGATCGGGATCGAGCTGACCGCGAAGGCCAAGCGCCTGCGCCTGCCGGTCGCGGAGATCCCCACCATCTGGCTGGACCGGCAGGCGGGGGTATCGAACTTCAAGATCGCGAAGTGGGTTCCCAGCTACCTCCGCTGGTACCGGTTCGCGTTCGGGCCGCGGCTCACCGCCGATCAGATGCGGGGCCGCGGCACGGGCTATCAAGGTGACCAACAGGAAGGACAGGAATCCTGATGCAGCAGGTGCTGGTCAGCGGATCGGCTGGTTTCATCGGCGGGTACGTTGTCGAAGAGCTGCTGAGGCGCGGCTACGCGGTCATCGGCGTGGACGACTTCTCCAAGTACGGCCGGGTCAGGAAATCCTACGACGACAACCCGCGCTACCGCTTGGTCGAGGGCGACGCCAGGGACGTGGGGCTGATGACCGGCCTGCTGGCCGACTGCGACCACTTCATCGCCGGCGCCGCCATGATCGGCGGCATCTCTTATTTCCATACCTACGCCTACGACCTGCTCGCCACCAATGAGCGGATCATCGCGGCGTCCTGCGACGCCGCGATCGCCGCGCACCGGGACGGGCAGCTGCGGAAGGTCACGTACCTGTCGTCCTCGATGGTCTTCGAGAGCGCCGACGAGTGGCCCTCCTACGAGGGGCAGCAGCGGGAGATACCGCCGCCGCTGTCGTCCTACGGCTTCCAGAAACTAGCGGTGGAGTACTTCGCCCGGGCCGCCTGGGAGCAGTACAAGCTTCCCTATACGCTCGTGCGCCCGTTCAACTGCGTGGGCATCGGCGAGAGCCGTGCCCTCGGCGACGAGGAGATCCTGTCCGGGAACGTCGAGCTCGCCATGAGCCACGTCGTTCCCGACCTGGTGCAGAAGATCCTCAAGGGCCAGGACCCGCTGCACATCCTCGGCTCCGGGGACCAGGTGCGGCACTATACCTACGGCGGTGATCTCGCCGCCGGGGTCGTGACCGCGATGGAGCACGAGGATGCCTTCAACGAGGACTTCAACCTGTCGACGGCGGAGAGCACCACGGTCCGTCAGCTGGCCGAGGTGATCTGGCGCAAGGTCAAGGGCGACGCCGTCCCGCTGCGGCTCGTGCACGACGAGCCGTTCCAGTACGACGTCCAGCGCCGGGTGCCCGACACCGAGAAGGCCAAGAAGGTACTGGGCTTCGAGGCCTCCACTACCCTCGACCAGATGCTCGACGAGGTCATCCCCTGGATCGACGCGGCCATCAAGGCAGGAACCATCTAGGTCATGGCGGTCGGCACCGACCCGGACCAGGGAACGGCGGAGAGCCGGTCCCCTGACCCCCCGTCATCGCCCGGCCGGCGGCCGTGGTGGGTCTGGGCGGTGCCCTTCGCGGTCCTGTTCGCGGTGCTCTGCGTGCGGAACCGCTTCCTGTTCACCACCCGCCTGTACGAGCAGGGCGACGCGGGCGCCAACTCCATCCTGATCGAGCAGGCTAAGCACTTCACCCTGCTGACCGGCAACTACTCCAGGGAGCACTTCCACCATCCCGGGCCCGCCTACCTGTACGTGCAGGCCGCGGGGGAGTACCTGTTCCAGGGCGTGCTGCACCTGGTGCCGACGGCCTGGAACGCCCACATGCTCTCGGTGTTCGCGCTTGACTGCGCGTTCGTCGCGCTGGCCGCCGGGATCGCCTGCGGGTGGACGCGCTCGCTCCGCGGCGCCGCGGCCTGCCTGGCCGTCTTCGCCGGCTTCGTGATCGCCTACCCGTGGATCCTGAACTCCGACTGGATGCCGCACATGTACGTGCTGGCGTACATGGTGTTCATCATGGCGGCGGGCTCGCTGGCGGCCGGGCGGATGCAGGACGCCTGGATCTTCGCGCTGACCGGATGGTTCCTGATCCACGGGCACGCCTGCTTCCTGCTCTTCGTCCCGGCCGTCACGGCGGCCGTCCTCGCCGCGGTGATATGGCCACGCCGGCGCCGGCTCAAGGCCGCCGCCCGCGGCTTCTTCCGCGCGCAGCGCCGCAACTGGATCCCGGCCGCCGCGATCAGCGCGCTGTTCGCGCTGCCGATCGTGATCAACCTGGCGCTGCACTGGCCGGGTGACTTCGGCAAGTACATCTCCTACGGCGGCTCCGGCCGGGCCGGCGGCCACGGCGCGCGGCCGGTGGCCGAGTACGCGCTGTGGTTCTGGTGGCCGCACCACCACGCCTGGCTCGCGCCGCTGCTCGGCTACCCGGCGGCGCTCGCCGCCGCGCGCTGGCTCAGCCCGGCCCGGCTGCGCGGGTTCCTGCTCGCGATGCTGGCCGTCAACGTGGTCTCCTCGCTGGCCTTCCTGCTCTACGCGGCGGCCGGCATCGACGACCTGACCGAGTACTACATCGGCTACTTCTACTGGTCGGCTCCGCTGATCACGGTGCTGGTCATCGTGCTGTCCGCGGTCGAGGCGCTCCCGCCGCGGGGGGAGCTAGCCGCCCGGCTCGGCACCGGGGCCGCGCTCGCAGCCGCCGCGGCGGGCGTCGCCGTGCTGGCGGTGATCCCGGGCACCCGCACCGGCAGCACCAACGACATCGACCAGGCCCTGCCGCGGGTGGTGGCCACTCTGGCCGCGCGGGCGCCGGGCCAGGTGATCGTGCTGCGCATCGACCACCCGGCCTGGGTCGAGACGGCCGGGTTCCTGGTCCAGGCGGAACGGACCGGGGTCCGCGCCTGCCTGGACGACCCGTGGTTCACGTTCCTGATGACCAGGCAGTTCATCTGCACCCCGGCCGAGGCCGCGGGCGGCCGGGCCTACTGGTTCCACACCCCGGGCGGACTGCCGCCGCATGCGCCGGTCCTCCTGCGCTTCAGCGGCATCGCGGTCGTGCCCGCCTCGCCATGACCAGCCTCGGGCGCTACCAGGAGGCCGCCGCCCCGGCTGCCCCGCCCGCCCGGGCCCCGGCGGGCCGCCCCCTGCTCGCCCGCCGGGCAGCCCGGGCCGGGCTCGTCGTGCTGGCGACGGCGGGGCTGTACTTCGCCTACTGGCGCCAGTCGCTGGCGGTGGGGCTGTCCTCGGACGGGTCGGGGAACATCCTGCAGGCCTGGGACATGCTGCACGGCAACCTGCTGCTGAGCCACTGGTGGGTATCGGACGTATCCTTCTACACCACCGAGCTGCCGCAGTACGCGCTGATCGAGGCGATCACCGGGCTGGGCCCGTGGGTGGTGCACGCGGCCGCGGCCATGACCTACACGCTGCTCGTCATGCTCGGCGCCCTGCTAGCCCGGGGGGCGACCCCCCGCAACCCCCCGATCACGGAGGGGGCTCCCGCCCCCCCGTACCCCCCCGGGGCTTGGGCCCGTGCCCTGCTGGCCGCCGTCCTGATGGTGTCGCCCCAGCTCAGCGCCACCTCGATCGTGCTGCTCTCGCCGGACCACACCGGCACCGCGGTGCCGCTGCTGGTGATCTGGCTGCTGATCGACAGGGTCCCGGAGTCACGGCCACGCTGGTACGTGCCCGTGCTGGTGGGCCTGATGTTCACCCTGGCCATGGTGGGCGATCCGGTCATCCTGCTCACCGGCGTCGCGCCGCTGGTGCTCATCGGCACCGGCCGCGCCGTCACCGGGCTGGTCAGGAGCGGGCTGCGGCACGTGCCCGCGTGGTACGAGCTGAGCCTCGCGATGGCGGCCGCGGCCGGCGGCGTGGCCGGTTCTTACGGGCCGCGCGTGATGGCCGCCCTGGGCGGGTACCAGCAGTCGCCCGTCAGTGCCGACACGGACCTGAGCCAGCTGCAGCACGGGTCGTGGGTGACCCTGCAGGGCTTCCTCGAGCTGTTCGGCGCGAACGTCTTCAACCCGGCCTTCTACGGCACCACGACGCCGGCCGAGGTCGCCTTCGTGTGGCTGCACCTGGCCGGGGCGCTGGTCGTCACCTGCGGGCTCGTCGTCGGCCTGGTGCGGATCTTCCGGCCCGGCGACCTGATCGTGCCGGTGTTCGCGGTGGCCATCCTGGCCAACGCGGGCGCCTACATGATCAGCACGCACGCACAGGACCTGCTGGGCGCGCGCGAGATGGCCGCGATACTGCCGCTCGGCGCGGTGCTGGCCGGCCGCGTGCTCGGGGACCGGCTCGCCGCCTGGACCCGGGCGGCGCGCTACTGGCTCGCCCCCGCGCTCGCCGTGCTGACGGCCGGCTACCTCGCCACGCTCGGCTTCGGCGGTGCGCAGCCCGCCCGGCCGGGCCCGAACGAGCCGCTGGCCGCCGTGCTGACGGCGCACGGGCTCACCGGCGGGCTGGCCACGTACTGGCAGGCCAACAGCACGAACGTGGACAGCCACGGCCGGATCGTCATCAGCGCCGTGGCGCAGGACGTCCATGACCGCCTGGTGCCCTACCTGTGGGAGACGAACGAGGCGAACTACGACCCGGCCCGGCGCTACGCCAACTTCGTCGTGGCCGACGGCCCCTCCGCGCTGCCCGGCATGAAGCTGTCCGCCGAGCTCACCTTCGGCCGCCCGGCGCAGATCTTCCAGGCCGGCGGCTACACCATCATGGTCTGGAACAAGAACCTGCTCGCCGAGCTGAACGACCCCGGCATCACCTGACCCGGCCCCGGCTGGCTACATGTACAGGGTGCGGCGGCGGGCCACGACGGCCAGGGCCGGCAGGACGCAGGCGACGATCACGCCGAGATAGGCCCAGTTGATGTAGCGCCGCGGTGTGGCCAGCAGCAGCACCAGCGCCATCAGGTAGGGCTCGATGAGCGAGCGCCCCTCGCCGAACGTGCTGGTCCAGATCTGGCTGGACAGCAGGCCGAGCTGGAGCACGAAGAACACGAACGCGAGGCGCTCGTGCCCCGGCGCGGTGGTGACCGCGAGCACGACCAGCCCGGCCACGACGAAGACCGCCAGCGTGGCGTACTCCAGCATGGCGATGTCGATGGGGCTCAGGTGCGCGGTGTTGATGTGCTGGGCGTTGTACTTCAGCGCGTCGGCCATCGCGGTGAACGGCGCGGTGAGGTTCCGGCTGGTGTTCGCCAGCAGCGGGAACTCGCCCCTGACCACGAAGTGCACCGCCACCTCGAGCACCCCGTACCCGACGGCGGGCACGACCCAGGTCAGGTCGGCCAGGCCGGGGTTGGCGCGGCGGCGGGCGATCGCGATCAGCCGGGTGACCGCGATCGCGGCGGGGGCGAACAAGATGGTTTCCCGGGTGATCGCGCCGTAGGCGAGCAGCGCGGTGGCCAGCACGTACATGCCACCGGTGCCGCGCCGGTAGGCGAGCAGGCCGCCCAGCATGCAGGCCTCCGCCAGCGGCTCGGCGGTGTCCCGGCCCACGCTGATGACCAGGCCGAAGTAGGCGGCGAAGGCGAGCCCCCACAGGGCGTGCCGGCCGGACTGGCGGGCGAACGCGCCGCCGAGCATCGCCATGGCCGCCACCCCGAACAGGTTGAGCACGACCAGCACGACCGGCACGAGCTGATGCTGGCCGAGGGAGAAGATCCAGGCCAGGATCGGGTACCCGATGCGGGTGTAACGGTACGACTGGTCCATCGTGATGCCGAACGCGGTGGCGTGCCAGTTGAACGGGTCCAGCGCGAGCCGGTAGTAGAACTGCCCGTCATAACCCGCCGACGGCACCAGCCGCAGCCCGGGGGAGAGCTGGGCCCGGTGCGTGAAGGTGTGCCCGGCCATGATGAACAGGCTGAGGTGGCCCTTGGCCCAGATCTGCCAGCGGGCCAGGGCGAACCCGGTCCAGCCGAGGAACGCGATGATCCCCGGAACAAGAGGCCGGTTCAACGTGGACCACGACGCTGGTGAGCTGGGCCGGAGAGACTTACCCTCTTCCGACGTCGACGTGAGCTGCAACCGCGAGCCTCCACCATGGCTATCAGCGTGAAGGAAATTCTTGGCCAGGCGCGCGCAGCTTACCAGAGCGACCCCGTACGCTGTGACCGGCTGCAACGAATACGAACCGCCCGCGAGCACGCGAAGGACGTGTGGTGACCGTGCCGAAAAGCGAGGCGGCGGAGAAGCCTTCCGCACCGCCTCCCGTGACCGTGGCGCCGCGCGCCCCGGACCGCCGCCTGACCGCCCGCCGCCTGCTCATCGCCGCGGCGGCCGTCCTGGCGGTGGCGCTGCTGTTCCTCGCCTACCTGCGGGTGTCCCGGACGTACCCGGAGAACTCCGACGAGTCGAACGACCTGCTGATGGCGTGGGACATGCTGCACGGCAACGTCCTGCTGCACGGCTGGTACCTGTCCGACGTCTCGTTCATCACCACCGAGCTGCCGCAGTACGCCCTGCTGGTGCGCCTGTTCGGGCTGCACGCCGACACCGCCCACATCGCCGCGGCGATGACGTACACCCTGGTGGTGATCCTGGCGGTGCTGCTGGCCCGCGGCGCCGCCGGCCAGGTGCCCCGCGGCGAGGGCCGGGCGCGGATGCTGCTGACGGCGGCCCTGGTGTTCGCCCCCCAGCTCGGCGTGGCCGTCTTCGTCCTGCTGCTGTCCCTCGGCCACATCGGCACGGCCGTGCCGCTCCTGCTGACCTGGCTGGTCCTCGACCGCTGCCCGCGGCGCTGGTACACCGTGGTGGCTGTCGGGCTGCTGCTGGCCTGGGTGCTCGTCGCCGACCCGCTGGCGCTGCTGGCCGGCGTGGCGCCGCTGGTCGCGGTGTGCGCGCTGCGCGCCGCCCGCGACGCCCGCCGTCAGGGCGGGCAGGCCGGGGCCGTCCTGCGCGCCAACTGGTACGAGCTGTCCCTGGCGGTGGCGGCCATCGCCGCCCAGGGCCTGGCCTCGCTGGCGGGCCGGGTGCTCCAGGCCTACCTGCACCCGGTGCCCTACCAGCTGGCCCCGCTGGGCACCTGGCCCAGGCACGCCTATGTCACGGCGAAGGGGCTGCTCGCGCTGTTCGGGGCCAAGCCGCAGGGGCCGCCCGCCGCGCTGGCCTTCTCGCTGCTGCACCTGGCCGGCGTCGTCCTGGTCGGGTGGGCCGCCTGGCGGGTGGCGCGGCACTTCTGGTCCTGGCCCGACCTGATCAGCCAGATCCTGCTCGTCGCGATGGTCGTCAACGTGGCCGCGTACGTGCCGAGCACGCTGGCCAACGCGACCGACCTGAACGCGCGGGAGTTCGCGATCGTGCTCCCGTACGGTGCGGTCCTCGCGGGCCGGACCCTGGCGGCCGGCCTCCTCACCGGCAGGCGCCCGGCCCTGCTGGCCGGCCGGGCCGGCGTCCTGACCGGCGGCGTCCTGCTCGCCGGGTATG
>JAJKHX010000235.1 GCA_021154785.1 Nocardiopsis sp. | reverse complement strand
GCGGGCTCAGGAGGACGATCTCGCGTGCCAGTAGCCTCGGCTGTCACATCAGGCTCGTACGTGGCGCAGGCCTGGCCGATGCGGGATCCGGACCGGGACTCTCCAGCCGGCTCGATGGAGCATTGTGCCGGTTCCATGCGGCTCGATGGAGCATAGAGCCGGCTAGCCGGGTCGCAGGAAACCACGCGAATCTGGGCAAGACCGCTGTTTGCCGCCCGATGTGCCGCCGACACCGTTAGCGGCCACCCCGGACACGGCGAGCTGATATCAGCGGCACCACCGGTATCATCGCGTTCGCGGTCAGCCGGTGGCGTCGTGCTCGTTGTCCGCGGGCTTATCGCGCTTGCGCGGCTCGCCGCCGGTGGCTACCAGGTAGGCGTCGACGATGGCGGGGACGTCGTAGCCCTGCCGCATGATCTTGCCCTTTTCCAGCCAGATGACCCGGTTACAGCTCGCCTCGATCTCGGTCAGGTTGTGCGCGACGAGGAAGACCGTGCCCGCCTCCTTGCGCATCTGCACGATCCGGTCGTGGCTCTTGGCCCGGAAGTTCGCGTCCCCGGTGGCCAGCGCCTCGTCGATCATCAGGATCTCGTGGTTCTTGGCGGAGGCGATGGAGAACCGCAGCCGCTGCGCCATGCCGCTGGAGTAGGTGCGCATCGGGTAGTCGATGAAGCTGCCCACGCCGGAGAAGTCCACGATCGACTGGAAGCGCTCCTTGACCTCCTGCGGGGTCATGCCCATGGCCAGGCAGCCGAGCACCACGTTCCGCTCGCCGGTCAGGTCGTCGAGCAGGGCGGCGTTGACGCCGAGCAGGGCAGCCTGACCGCTGCTGTAGACACAGCCTTGCTCGGGCGGCAGCAGCCCCGCGATGGCCTGTAGCAGCGTGGACTTGCCGGACCCGTTCCGGCCGATGATCCCGACGGCGTCGCCGTGGTTGGCCACGAAGGAAATGCCCCTGATCGCGTGCACCTCGCGGATCGACGGGCGGCGCTGGCGCTTGATCACCCGCATCAGCGCGGTCGCCGCGGTGCCCTTGTCGCCCCCCGCCCCGTAGACCCGGTAGACCACATGCAGGTCATCGACGACAACGATGGGCACGGGACCGGCCGGCTCGGTGTCGTCCAAATCGGTGTCGTCCGGATCAGTGTCGCTCGTCTCGGCTGCTGTCGCCTGGGTCCCGTTAACTCTGGTCCCGTTAGCCACGGCCATACCTCGTTTCCGCTTCCCAGAAGAAAAAGAATCCCGCCACCAGGGCTACCACGGCCCAGGCCGCGGCGAACATCCACAGCTGGGAAGTCGTGATCGTGGCGTGGCAGTAGGCGCTGAGGTTGACCTGCTTGCTGTGATAGTAGAGATCGCAGAGCCGCGCGTTGAACGGCTTGCTGCCCGGAGCGGCCACCCGCTGGGTCTCCAGGATGGCGTTGCGGACCAGGGTGATGTAGACGGCGGCCGGGTTGATCTGCAGCAGGTAGCTGATCGTCGGATGGTGGCGCAGCGTACTGATCGTCTGGATGCTGTACATGACCCCGGAGGTGTACATCCAGGTCCGCACCAGGAACGGGATGAGCTGACTGAAGTCATCCGCGCCCGCGCCCAGCCGGGCCAGGAACAGGCCCATGCCGATGTTGAATACGGACTGCAGCAGCAGGACCGGGATGGCTAGCAGCCAGTACCAGGTCAGCGGCTCGCCGGTGCCCAGCACGATCACCGTGAGCACGATCAGCGCCATGCCGAGCTGCTCGAGTTCGATGATCACGTACCCGATCGGGAGGCAGGCCCGCGGGAACGGCAGGGCCCGGATCAGCGGCAGGCTGTCCGGCATGACCCGGGACGTGGTGATGCACGCCCGCTGGGTGAAGTTGAAGATGAAGATCCCGGTGATCAGGAAGCCGATGAAGTTGGGGACGCCCCGGTTGGTGCCGAGGATGACGCCGAAGATCAGGTAGTACACGGCCGCGTTCAGCAGCGGGGTGAGCACCTGCCACAGCTGGCCCAGCCGGGCCTCGGTGTACATCGCGATGTTGCGCGCGGTGGCGAAACCCAGGATGAAGTGGCGCCGCTCCCACAGCTGGCGGGCATAGCTCAGCGGGCCGGACCGGGCGGAGCTCGCCCGCAGGTGGTAGCGGGCGGCCAGCTCGGCCAGCGGCTCGCCGGCCAGCGTAGACGGATCTACGTCGGGGACGACCAGCTCATCGGTCAGCGTGCCCGGGCCGCCCTGGTCACGCGCTCGCTCCCTCATGCTGGCGAGCCTATGGCGCGCCGGGCTGAGCGCGCGCAGGAGTATGAGCTGACAACCTTCACGATGAGACGTTACCGTGCCGGCGGCAGCGAGCGGGGCCAGCGGAGGTTTCTGCTGGGACGCCGTTACCGTTCAGATATCTGGCGTGCTCATGTGTTTCCGGAGTGCTCTCACGGGGCATTTCCCGCTCGTACCGGGTTCGCTCAAAGGTCGGACATACACACTGGGGCTGTCATGGAGGTCGCTGAGGCGAGCGTACTGCTGCTCCCGTTCGCCGCGGCCAGCGTCGGCGTAGCACGCAGGCGGCTGGTGTCGGACCTGATCGCGGCCGATGTCTATGATTCCGCGGTCTGTGACGTCGCGCTCGTGATCAGCGAGCTGTTCAGCAACGCGCTGCGGCACGCGGCACCGCTACCGGGCGCGAAGATCCGCGTGGCCTGGCGCATCGGCTCGGCCTGCGTCCATCTCGCGGTCAGCGACGGGGGCGGCCCGACGGTGCCCGAGCTGGGCGAGCCGACCCAGGGCGCGACCGGCGGCCGCGGGCTGCGGATCGTGGAGAAGCTCTCGGTCCGCTGGGGAACGAACGCCGGCGAGGACGGCACCACCGTGTGGGCGGAGGTGCCGGTCCGCCCCCGGGCGGCCGGGGCCGAGATGACGGGGGCCGGGGTGCCCGCCGTGGCGCGGGAAGGCGGCTAGCGGGCAGGTAACGGGGAAGAGCACGACCGCCATGGGGACGGGACGGTGCCGGGGTTCAGTGGTGTGGACAGCGAGGTGGGCAGGCTCCGGGCGGTTATCGTGCACCGGCCGGGAGCCGAGCTGAAACGGGTACTGCCGCGCAATGCCGGGCACTTGCTCTTCGCCGGGCTGCCCTGGGCCGCCCGGGCGCAGCAGCAACACGACGTCTTTACCGAGGTCCTGCGCGACCACGGCGTGCAGGTCCTGTACCTGACCGAGCCGCTCCAGGATGTGCTGGAGTGCGCGCCGGCTGGCCGCTCCGGGGGTGATCACGGCGGGCTGCCCGCCGCCGGGTGTAGCCCGGCTGGCCGGACGCATCTTCGACGCCGGGCTGGCGGACACCGTGCTCGCGGTACCGCCCGGCCACCCGGAACGGCGGCTGGACACCGTCTGCACCATGCTGAACGGGGACACGGTACCGATGCGCCCGCCGGCGGCCTACTCGCTGACGGCCCGGGTGCTGACTCCGGGCCTGGACCGGCTGCGGGTCGTCGAGACCGGGTCCGGGCCGGGCCGCCGCGAGCAGTGGGACGACGCCGGCAACTCGCTGGTGCTGGCCCCGGGCCTGCTGGTGCTGCACGAGCGCAGCGTGGCCACGCTGGCCAGGCTGGAACGATGCGGTGTCGAGGTCATCGCGGTGCGGGCGGCGAACTGCGCGGTCGGCGGGGCGGACCGCGCAGCCTGTGCTGCCCGGTGAGCCGGGATCCGGCGCCGTTGCCGGCCGGCTTATGCAACGAACTCTAAGGTTGCGCTCAGCATAGCTGCCTGGCTTCCGGGCGCTCGGCGCGGTAAGGTTCCGCTCGTGGAGCTAAATGTCTCAAGTCGATTTCACGATGATCACACAGTCGTGACCATTCGCGGTGAGATCGATCTTTATACCGCTCCGCGGCTGCATAGTGAGCTCGGCGCCGTCCTGGTCGATGGCACCCCCACGCGGGTCGTGATTGACATGTCCGGCGTGGAGTTCTGCGATTCGACCGGCATGAACGTGCTGCTCTCCTGCTTGCGCCGCGTGCGCGAGCGGGGCGGCGAGCTCGAGATCGCCTCCCCGAAGCCCGCGGTTCGCAAGATCCTCCAGGTGACCGGCCTCGACTCGGTGTTCACCCTGGTCGACGACTCAGCCCTGAGCCAGCCCAAGCCGGCCATCCCGCAGTAGCGGGACGCAGGCGGGGATCCGTTCGCCTAGTATCGGGCCCATGTCAGTGTCGTCCACGTCGGGTTCGCCCATGTCAGCAGGGTTCCAGGCCGGTGACGTCGCAGTGGTCATCCCGGCCCGGGACGAAGCCGACCGCATCGCCGCGACGGTAACGGCCGCGGCCGGCCTCGACGGCGTCGGTCTTGTGGTGGTCGTCGACGACGGGTCCCGCGACGGCACCGGCGGGCTGGCCCGCGGGGCGGGTGCGGTGGTGCTGCGGCATACTCGCAACCGGGGCAAGGCGGCCGCGATGCAGTCCGGTGCGAACGCCGTGGGCCTGGTCGACCAGCGGGAGCGCCGTGAGCAGCCCCGGCACCTGCTGTTCCTCGACGCGGACCTGGGTGAGTCGGCCGCGCACGCCGGGCCACTGGCGGCCCCGGTGCTGGCCGGCCAGGCCGACATGACCATCGCCGTCTTCGCCGCGACCGTCAAGCTGGGCGGGCACGGCCTGGTGGTCGGGCTGTCCGGGGCCGGCATCCGCCGGGCGGTCGGCTGGCAGCCCGCCCAGCCGCTGAACGGGCAGCGCTGCCTGACCCGGGCGGCGTTCGAAGCCGCGCGTCCGCTGGCGCGCGGCTGGGGCGTGGAGACCGCGCTCACCATCGACCTGCTGCGCCTGGGGTTCCGGGTCACCGAGGTCGAGGTGGACCTGGCGCACCGGGCCACCGGGACCGGACTGGGCGCCCAGCTGCACCGCGCCCACCAGCTCACCGACGTCGCCAGGGCGCTCGCCGCCCGGCGGTGACCGGGCGGCCGAACCAGGCAGCCATGACCAGCTACCACACGTCGACGGCTCGACCGGTACCTCCCGTGCGTGCCGGTACCGCCGGGCTCGTCGCCATCGGGATCAGCGTGGCCTGCACGTTCGCCGTGGCGGTGGCCGGTCCGTCCGTCATGGAACCGGCGCTGCCCGGACGCCCGGGCCAGCCGCCCTGGTCGCTGGGCCTGAATCCGTCGCCCTACCTCGTGATCGGGCTGACCGCGGCCGGCCTGGCGGCCGGGGCGCTCGGCCTGGTACTAGCGCTGCGGGCCATCCGCCGGAGCTGGTCGGTCCCGGCCCGGGCGGTGCTGATCGCCGGGCTGCTGGCGGCGGCCGCGCTGACCCTGGTGCCGCCGTTTGGGTCCTCTGATCACCTCAGTTACGCCGCCTACGGCCGGATGCTGGTCACCGGCCGCAACCCGTACACCACCACGCCCGCTCAGCTGGCCGCGCTGGGCGACCCGGTGGCCCGGGCGGTGCAGGACTGGCGGGGGGCACCGTCGGTCTACGGGCCGCTCGCGACCGCGATCCAGGCGCTGGCCTCGCTGGCCGGCGGGACCTCGGTGCGGCTCACCGTGTTCGTGCTCGGACTGGCGAACCTGGCCGCGTTCGCTGCCACGGCGCTGCTGCTGCACCGGCTGACCCGACGTGACCCAGCCCGCCAGCTGCGCGCGGCCCTGCTCTGGGCGGCCAACCCGTTGCTGCTCCAGGTGCTCGTGGCCGGCGCCCACGTGGACGGCCAGGCGGTCGCCTTCGGCGTCGCCGCCGTGGCGGTGATGTCCCCGGTGGTGCGGCCGGCCGCCGGGCAGGCGACAGGGCCGGCGACGCGGCGGGCAGCGCTGGCCGGCATCCTGGTCGGGCTCGGATTCGCGATCAAGGTCACGATCGCCCTCACCGGCCTGGGGCTCGCTCTGGCGCTCGGATACGGGTGCTGGCGCCGCCGTGACTCGTGGCGAGCGGTCGGGCCGCCGCTGGCGGCGCTGGGCGCGGGGTTCGCGGTGACGGCGGGCGCGGCCCTCGCCATCGGCGGATCCGCCCTGCTCCGGCAGACGTCCCAGGCCAGCGACATGGTGTCGATCGGGTCGCCGTGGCGGGTGATCCGTTCGGCCATCCACCTGGCGGTGACCGGGACGGCGGCAACCGACATCGTGAAGGCCGGGGCCGTCGCCCTGGCCGTGCTCCTCGCGGTGCTGCTGATCCGCGGGCTGGCGGGCCCGGACCGGGGGGCGGATCCGGACCGGGGGGCGGATCCGGGCCGCTCCGCGACCATCGCGTTCGCCCTCGCGCTAGCCTGGCTGTTCGCCTGGCCGTACGTGCTGCCGTGGTACGACGCTCTCGGCTGGGCCTTGCTGCCACTGGTCCCGGCGGCGGGGATCGGGGTCGCCGAGGGCCTGGGCTGGCTGTTGCTGGCCCGTACCACCGCGCTCGGCTTCGGCTACCTGCCGGCCCGGCAGACCGACGCGCCGCTGCCATCCGGCCTCGGCTGGCTGCAGCCGGTGATCAGGCACGGGATGACCCCCGCGGTCCTGGCCGGGGCCACCGTGTGGCTTTTGGTGCTGCTGGCGCGGTCAAGGCGGGCGGGGTGGCAGGATCCGCCGGGGACCGGCGAGGCTGCGGACTCCCAGGCCGCCGCCGCCAAGGCCACGTGACGCCGTGAGCGCGACCAAGGGTGACAACACTGTCGGTCCGGCGGGCTCAGCGGAGGCGGAAGCGGAGGCGGAAGCGGAGGCTGACCGGGCCGCGGAGTGGCTGGAAGGCTGGCCGCGGTGGGCATGCGGGCTGCTGGGCGTGGTGGCCTGGGGCGCGGCGCTGGCCGTGGTCTACCCGCTGGTGCGCGGGTACCTGACCAGCCTGCCCGACCAGCGGATGGTGGACCTCGGCGTGTACCGCGCGGGAGGTCTCGGCGTGCTCCAGGGCCAGCCGCTCTACAGCGTGGTGACGCCGCCGCCGCAGCTGCTCCCGTTTACTTACCCGCCGGCCGCCGCGCTGTTCGCGGTGCCGCTGGCGCTGCTGTCCTGGCCGGCCGCCCAGCTGGCCTGGCTACCCGTCATCTACCTGCCGCTGGCCGTGCTGGCCTGGTTCTCGTTCGCGCCGCTCCTGCGGCGCGTCCCGGCCGGAGGCCAGCGCGCGGCTGTCCTGGCGGTCCTGTTCGCGGCCTGCGCGTATCTGTTCCCGATGCGTGACGAGATACGGTTCGGCCAGGTGGACACGGTTTTGCTGGCGATGGCGGTGGCGGACTGCGCGGCCCGCGCGCCGCGCTGGCCGCGAGGGGCGCTGGTGGGGCTGGCCACCGCGATAAAGCTGGTGCCGGGAGTGTTCATCGTGTACCTGTGGCTGTCCGGGCGGCGCCGGGCAGCGGTCACGGCCGCGGCCGTGGCGCTGGCCTGGACGCTCGGCGCCTGGCTGCTGCTGCCCGGTGATTCGGTCACCTACTGGACCAGTGCGATTTTCCAGTCCGGGCGGCTGGGATCCAACGCAGGCACCTCCAACCAGTCGCTGCGCGGCATCGTGCTCAGGGAGTTCCTGCCCGGCCAGGCTCCCGGCGCGCTGTGGGCGGCGGTCGCCGTGGTGGTGGCCGTGGCCGGCTTCGCGGTGGTGCGGCGGCTGGGCCTGGCGGCCCGCGAGCTGGAGGCGATGGCGGTCACCGCGCTGCTGTGGGTGCTGCTGTCGCCGGTCTCCTGGATTCATCACTTCGTCGTCGTGATCGTGGCCATCGGCGCGATCCTGGCCGACGGGCGCTCGCCGCGGCGGATCGCCATCGCGGCCGGGACCGCGATCTTCTTCGCGCTGACCATTCCCTGGTGGGGGCAGTCCCTGCTGAGCCAGCCGGGGGTGCCGGTGCTGGCGGCCCGGGTGGTCCAGGATGCCTTCGGGATCGCCGCCGTGGCGCTGGTCGTCATCCTGGCCCGGTTGCCCGCCGCTGACCGGCGCGCCATCATGCTCTGACTCTGAGTAATCACTATATTACGATTGCGATATCGGTCATCACCTGGGTCATCGCGGTGATCCATTATGACGCGCTGAGCGAGATGTCCGGCCAGTTGTCTTTTTCCGTCGCGCTGCTCAACGCAATCGGCGACGGCGTGATACTCAGCTCGATCAACGGGCGGACGGACCCTACCGGCGCGCCTGACCGGACCCGGCCAGAGCGGCGAGCACGCCGGGGACGTCGTCCACGCAGAGGGCATCGGCTCCCGCCCGCGCGAGCCTGACCGCTTCGGCCGGGTTCGGCACCCAGGCCAGGACCTCCAGCCCCGCCTGGTGGGCGACATCGATCACCGGCTCGATACTGTGATCGGTCGGCCGCGGCCGTTCGAGCCGCAGCCCCAGCGTGCCGGTGTGCATGCAGATCGCGTCCAGGCCCAGGCTCGCGGCGGCGGCGATGCCGTGGCGGCTCGGGAAGTTCACCCAGGTGATCAGGCCAAGCGGCACCCGGCCGATCGCGTCCCGGCGATCCCGCAGGGTCATCAGCAGGCCAGGATCGAAGGACGAGACGAAAAGCCTGCGCCGTTCCCGGTGCTCGCGCAGGGCCTCGGCGAGGAGTGCGGCGGTACGGCGGTACGGGGGATCGGCCGCATCCTCGATGACCGTCTTGGCGTCGATGTTGACCGCGACGTCCGCCGGCAGAGCGGCCATCACCTCCTCGAACCGCAGGATCCCGTAGGCCGCGAGCTGCTCGGCGGTGCGGGTCACGAGGAAGTCGCCGTCCGGTGTAACCGGATCGTGCCGTACGACGAGCTGGTCGTCGCGACTGCGCTGGACATCGAGCTCGATCCAGGAAAGCCCGTGCGCTACGGCCGCGAGGTACGAATCCATGGTGTTCTCCCGGTAACCGAGAGGGTCACCGGCGCCGAATCCGCGATGGCCGACGACCGCCGGCTTCGTCTCGAAGATCATCGGGTTCCGCCGGGCACCGCCGGTGTTACTGCGCGTTCGCGGCCTCCACCGGTTCGGCCCCGGGGGAGCCGGAGCGGGCATCGACGGCCTGGCTCGCCAGGGGATTTCTCGCACGCTCCGCTAGCCTAGCGGTGGCGTCGTTGAAGCTGGTCTGCGCATCGGGTGAGTCCGGGCCCAGCAGGTAGCGCTTGAGCTGACGGCGCTCCCCGGCCAGCGGGTCATCCCCGTTCCCGGCGGCCAGCGCGCCGATGCCGTCTAGCCCGGCGCAGTCCGGGCCGATCAGGTAGGCGGCCGCGGCACTCGGGAACTTCGCGCGGAAGTCGTCCTCGGCCAAGCCGCCGGGGTTGGTGACCAGGTAGGGCTTGCCGGTGGCGATGAAGTCGCTCACCACGCTCGAGATGTCGCTGATCAGCACGTTGCTCTGGTTGAAGCATTCGTAGACGGCCGGCCGCGGGCCCGTGATCACCCGGTGACGCGGCCCGCCTGCGCTGCTCCAGTACAGCCGGTGCCAGGCGGCTTCGAGTCGCCGCCATTCTTCTTCTGCCTGCGGGTCGGGCCTGCCGTCGCGCGACAGCACGGCGTAGTCAGGCCACAGCTGGCGGCTCCCGGCGCGCTTGGCCCGGCCGCTACCCGCCAGCTTGAGCAGCTGTGCCTCGATCCGGGCAAGCTCGGCGGCCGCCGCCGCGCCAGCGGAAGTCGTTGCGCCAGCGGAAGTCGTTGCGCCGGCCGGACCGGACCCCGCGGGACCCTGATTGGCGTCGGCGATCATGGCGGCGATCTTCTCGTGCGCCCGGGCCGCCCGGGGATCGCGCGTGCCGGTGAGCGGATGGGGTTTGTAGAGCACTCGCAGCGGCGGCGCCGCGTCGAGCAGGGCGCGGACGATCCGGGGTCCCATCAGGATCAGGGAGGTCTGGGTGGGGTCGGCGGCGTCCCAGCCCTCCCAGGTGGGGGCGTACAGCACCGTGCCCGACGGGGCGGCCGTGTCCTCGCTGGCCTGCGCGAGGCCGGCGAGCTGGGGCCGCCCGACCTCGACGATGTCATCGTCGCGAACGCCGACGCCGGCCCGCAGGTACCTGTCCCGCCCGGCCGGCCCGGCGACCCATACCTCGTCGTAGACCTTGGCGTACGGGTTGGAGCTCGCGGCCTTGTCACTGTCGCCATGGCCGACGAACACGTGCGTCATGCTCCGGTTGCGCAGCATGTGGATGTTCTTGCCGGTGTTGGCGGGGTACAGCGCCACCCGCACGCTGGGCAGGGTGAAGTTCATCAGGTCGGCCGACTTGTCGATGCAGACCACGGGCAGGCCGGTCCGCCCGAGCAGCGGGACGAGCAGGCGTTCCCGCATGATGATCACCGCCGGCCGGTCCAGCCGGGCGAGGGTTTCCAGCCACATGTTCACCTGATAGGCCGTGTCGGGTTCTCCGCTGAAATACAGCGCGACCTGCGGGGCGTGCTCGCGGGTCTGGGCGTTCACCACGCGCAGGACACGGTCCTTGTCGCCGAGGTGCTTGTTCCTGCGTGCGTACGGTGCGATGACCGCGCAGCCGGCGATGCCCACCGCGATCGCGAGCGTGATTCCGGCCAGCGACCACGTGAAGTCGTCCGTTAGGTCCGTGACCAGGCCTCCCGCCAGTACGGGCACGTCGAGGAAGAGCATCTTCCACGCGTGGTTCTGCGTGAGCACTCTCGGGGCCGGGTCGGGTATCCGGAGTTCGCTCAGATCGATATTGCGGGTTACCGCGGGCAGGCGGCGCCGCTGGACGATATAGATCGCCAGCGCTGAGTACAGGGCACGCAGCCCGTGCAACGAGATCAGACCGAGCGTGAACGCGGCGAACTGCTTCGCGTCGACGTCCAGCACGCGGGCCAGCAGCACGATCAGCGCGGCCTCGCGGAAGACGAAGCGTACGGCTGTCCCGACCTGCAGCCAGTTGAGGAGGCCGACCACGTAGGGGGCGACGCGGGGTGCGATCAGCTCGGCCGCGTAACTGGCGACCGTAATCGCGAGAAACAGCCAGCTTCCGGTCAGCCGGTCGTCATGGCCGGTGGGAAGCAGCGCCGCGATGAAGAGCAGCGGGTAGGAGCCGATCAGGACCGCTGCCGTCCCCACGGTCACCGGGGAGAGGCGGCGAAGCCGGAACCGCTTGAGGAGTTGCCGCACCGTCGCTCCGTCAGGTTGGTGGCGCGAGTCGCCGGTATCGGCGATGCGCTCGGTGTGCATGGGTCATATGTCCGCGGGTACCTTGTCCACCACGGCATCGGGCTCCGCATCCGCGAACACGCGGGCGCCGCCGGCCGTCGGGTCGATGCGGCGTACGTCGATCACCTGCCCAGTCAGCTCCGACACGAGCACATCGATCGAGGTGAGGGCCACCGACATGGACGACAGCAAGGTGTCGGGGGGCTCCACGCCGAAAGCGCGCAGCCGCATCGGGGTCTGGGTGCGCTCGGGGTTGACGCAGTTGACCTTGACGCCGAGTTCTGACCATTCGTCCGCAAGGGCCTGGGTGAGGTTCACGACGGCGGCCTTGGCCGAGGAGTAGAGGCTGTAACCGGCCCGGCCGCGGGTGTAGGAGCTCGACGTGTACAGGAGCAGGTGGCCCTGCGAAGCGGCGAGATAGCGGACCGCCGCGCGCGCGATTGCCACCGGCGCCAGGTAGTTGATCCGCATGGCTTGCTCGATCGTTGCGAGGTCGCAGTCGGCGAGGTTGCCCGTCCTCAGCTCGCCGGCTGTGTTGACGACGAAGTCGATACGTCCGGTCGCGTCATATGCCTGCTGGAGGGCCGCCTGGATGTCGTCGGCGTTCTCGACATGCGTACCGGTCTGCGACCGGCTGAACGCGAATACCCGCGCGCCGAACTCCCTCGCCACCGCGCATACGTCAGCGCCGATGCCGTAGCTGCCGCCAAACACGACCAGCGTGCGGCCGGCGAGCCTGGCCCTGGCCTCCTCGGGCGGAACGACCGGGAGGCCGGCCTGGCCCGTGAGCTGGAAGATGCGGTCGGCGATGAAGACGTCGATCGGGTGCGTCACCTTCATGTTCCGCTCGCTGCCAGGGACAACGTAGATGGGCGTCTCCGGAAGGTACCGGCGTACCACTCCGCAGTCGTCGGTCACCGGATGGGTACTGAAATCAGGGTCCGCGAGCGCGTGCTCGTACGCCTGACGTATCACCGACAGCCGGAATCCCTGCGGCGTCTGGCCGCGGCGCAGCTGTGCGCGCGGCGGTATGCCGGTGATGACGTTGGCATCGTCCACGACGATCACAGTGTCGGCGGAGGGAATCGCCACATCGACCGCGTGGTAGGTGTTCAGGGCCGCGATGCAGTCGCTGATGATGCGCGGCTCGAGCAGCGGCCGCACCGCGTCGTGGAAGAGCACGACGCGGTCTTCGCCGCGCGGGCTCGCCTCGGACAGGGCCGTGATCGCCTTCGCCGTCGAGGCGACCCGGTCCGCGCCGCCCTCGAGGACGCGCGTCACCTTGCGGTACCCGCTGCGCTGGATGAGGAGTTCCGCTGCCGTCAGATGTCCCGGCGCCATCACGACGACGATCTCGTCGATGTCAGGATGAAACTCGAAGGCGTCAAGCGTATGTTCCAGGATCGTCTTTCCGGCGATCTTCAGTAGCTGCTTGGGTATGTCCAGGCCGATCCGCGTGCCTGTGCCGCCGGCGAGCACCACGGCGGCAGCCGGAAGCCGAGCTTGCGAAGAGGTCATCTCGGAGGTCATCCACCCTCTGACGACAAGGCACTACAGCCGTCCCCGGTGGCCGGGACGGTCCGCGGCGCAGGCCATCACTGTCTTGGGCGCACACCGGGTCATGCCTGAACTTGCCAGGCCCGACTGCCCCGGCTCGACCTCGCTGTAAGCATCTGGATTTATGATAGTTGGCTCAACCTACACCAGCATTTTGCCGTTCGTTCACCGGAATTGCAGTCACTTCGACATTCTCTAGTTAAGAGGTCGGGAAAGTTATTTCCGGCCGGGCGTTCGGTGCCGCGCGCCCCCGCTGGCTGGCATCATGTGGGCATGCCTTATGCCTACCTGGGTCCCGAGGGGACGTTCTCCGAGGCGGCCTTGCGGGCCGTCGATCCCGACGCCGAGCCGCTGCCCTGCCCGACCATCCAGGCCGTGCTGGCCGCCGTGCGCGACGGTGCGGCGGAACGGGCCGTGGTACCGATCGAGAGCTCGGTGGAGGGCGTCGTCACCGCGACCCTCGATGGCCTGGCTACCAAGAACGACCTGGTCATCATGGCCGAGCTGCAGGTCCCCATCGCGTTCGCGCTGATGGCCAAGCCGGGGACCGCGATCGGCGACATCAAGCGGGTCGGCGGCCACCCGCAGTCCATGCCGCAGTGCCGTGACTGGCTCGCCGCTCACCTGCCGGACGCCGAATGGGTCTCGCTGTCCTCCAACGCCGAAGCTGCCCGCCAGGCCGCCGACGGGCACGTCGACGGCGCGCTGGCCGGGGCCTTCGCCGCGTCCCGGTACGGCCTCGAGGTGATCGCGGCCGACGTCCACGACCGGTCCACCGCCGTCACCCGGTTCGTGGTGGTATCGCCGCCGCGCCCGCTACCCGCGCGGACCGGGGCGGACCGCACGTCGCTGGCCGTGTTCCTGATCGAGGACCATCCGGGCGCGCTGCTCGAGATCCTCACCGAGTTCGCGGTGCGCGGCATCAACCTGACCACGATCCAGTCCCGGCCGACCGGCGACCGGCTCGGCCAGTACTACTTCTTCGTCGACTGCGAGGGGCACGTCGACGACGCCCGGGTCGGCGAGGCGCTGATGGGACTGCGCCGGGTCTGCCGCGACGTGCGCTTCCTCGGCAGCTACGCCCGCTGCGACGGTGACGCCACCCAGGTCAGGCGGGGAACCTCGGACGCGGAATTCGCCGAGGCCGCCGCCTGGCTGGGACGGCTGAGGTTCGGTCGGCCGTAGGTCGAGCCTGCCTCGTTCGGTGGAAAGGTTTTAGGGGTTTACAGGTACGGGCCCGAGCCCGGGCGCTGCTGCTGGAGTTCGGTCTGGTCCGGGGGGATCATCCCCGGCGGGAGGGCCCGGCGCATCTGCTCGAGCTGGGCCCGGGCCGCCATCTGCTGGGCGAACAGCGTGGTCTGGATGCCGTGGAACAGCCCTTCCAGCCAGCCCACCAGCTGCGCCTGGGCGATCCGCAGCTCGGGTTCGCTCGGGACGTCGTCCTCGGCGAACGGCAGCGACAGCCGCTCGAGTTCGTCGACGAGCTCGGGCGCCAGGCCGTCCTCCAGCTCCTTGATCGAGCTCTGGTGGATCTCCTTCAGGCGGGCCCGGCTCTTCTCGTCCAGCGGCGCCGCCCGGACCTCCTCGAGCAGCTGCCTGATCATGTTGCCGATCCGCATGACCTTGGCCGGCTGCTCGACCATCTCGGTCACCGGGCGCTCGCGGTTGGCGCCCTCCTCCTGTTCCTGCTCGGGGCTCCCCATCGTTATCCCCTCCGGGCCCACCACGAGGACCTGGGGGTGGTCTTCTGTCTCGGAATTCATCCCGTCGCTCATTTCCCTAGTCTGTCCGATCAGCACCGCTGCCCGGGCCGGCGCCCGTTAATCGGCGCAGTCATTCCCGGACGAGCAGGATCTTGCCGAAATGCTCGCTGGCCGCCAACGCCCGGTGCGCCGCGGGCGCCTGGGACATCGGCAGCTCCTGGTCGACGACCGCCTTGACCTGCCCGGTCCCGATGAGCGGCCACACGTGGTCGCGGACGCCCGCCACCACCTCGGCCTTCTGCGCGGGCGGGCGGGCGCGCAGCGTGGTCGCGCTGACGCTGGCCCGCTTGCCCTGCAGGACGCCCAGGTCGAGTTCGGCCTTGCTGCCGCCCTGCCGCCCGATGATAGCCAGCCGCCCGTCGGTGGCCAGCGCGGCCAGGTTACGGGCCAGGTAGCTGGCGCCCATGATGTCGAGGATCACGTCGGCGCCCGCGCCGTCGGTGGCGTCGAGCAGCGCCGCGACGAAATCCTCGTCCCGGTAGTTGATGGTGATGTCGGCGCCGAGCTCGCGGCAGCGGTCCAGCTTGGCCGCCGAGCCCGCGGTGCAGGCGACCCGGGCGCCGAAGGCCTTGCCCAGCTGGATCGCCATCGTGCCGATGCCGCTGCCGCCGCCGTGCACCAGCAGCGTCTCCCCGGCCGCCAGCCGGGCCACCTGGAACACGTTGGAGTACACCGTGCACGCCGTCTCGGGAAAGGATGCCGCGGTAACGATGCCCACCGTGTCCGGCATCGGCAGGACCTGCCCGGCCGGCACCACGACCTGCTCGGCGTAACCGCCGCCGGCCAGCAGCGCGCACACCTCGTCGCCTGCGCGCCAGTCCGCGACGCCATCGCCGACCGCCTTGATCCGGCCCGAGCACTCGAGCCCCGGGTACGGGGGCGCGCCCGGCGGCGGCGGGTACAGGCCCTGCCGCTGCATCAGGTCGGCCCGGTTGACGCCGCTGGCGGCGATCTCGATGACCACCTCACCGGGGCCCGCGACCGGGTCGGGCACCTCGAGCCAGTGCAGGACGTCGGGTTCGCCGGGTTCGGTGATGACGACGGCGTGCATGCCCGCTCCTCGCGTTCGGCGGATTTGACGACTGAGAGCTACTACTCCGGTGCGCTGGGTATCGAAAACTCGATATTTGGCTTACGCTCAAAGAGATGAACGAACCCGGCCCGCATGCACACCACCATGAGGACCCAGAGAGACGACCCGAGCCGATGAACAACGATACGCCGCAGGTCTCCGGCGAAGACACGCACGGCTATCCACCCGGTGCCGGCTCGTTCGGTGCCCAGGAGGGCGAGGATTTCCCGGCCTTCCGCGGCTGGACCGGCTGGGGCGACCGGGTCGAGCCGGTGGGACCGGACGACGACTACCCGCAGCCCTCCTTCTCCGGCTACGAGCTCCCGTCCTATGAGTCGCAGTCGTACGAGTCCACCGGGTACGAGCCTGTGGGGTACGAGCGGGGCCTGACCTACGCGCCCGGCATGAGTTACGCGCCCGGCATGAGCTATGCCCCCGACTACGCCAACTCCCGTGAGCTGGGCTTCGCGGAAGATCCGGGCTACGGGGGAGACCCGGGCTACGGGGGAGACCTGGGGTACCGGAGAGCGCCGGACGCTGAGCGTGAGGCAACCTCAGTGCCGCCGATGGAGCAGCTGGCGGATCCGGACGAGTTCTTCGACACCCCGGTCCTGGTGTCCAGGCCGGTCTCGGTCCCCGCGCCGGCCCTGGCGTCCGAGCCGGGCCTGGCCCCGGAGCCGGCCGTGGAGCCGGAGCTGAGGGCGGAGCCGGAGACGTCCGCTGACCCGGCTCCGGTTCCGCTGGTCTCGGCGCCGGTGGCGGCCCTGCGGCAGGAGGCAACCCAGTCGTGGGACGCGGCCCAGGACTGGGGCACAGCTCAGGACTGGGACGCGGCTCAGGACTGGGACGCGGCTCAGTCGTGGGAGGAAAGCCAGTCGCGGGAGGAAAGCGAACCGTGGCAGGAGGGCGAGCCGTGGCCTGACGGCGGCTCGTGGCAGGAGGCGGCGCCGCTCCCGACGCGGGTTCCGCTCAGCAGCCTGGACGACGGCCGCGCGGTCGCCGAGCCGTATGTCGCCGAACCGTACGTGGCGCTGCCGGTCGTCCCGGAGCAACTGCCCGCCGCGCCGGAGCTCCCGCCCCCGGGTACGCAGTACACGCGGGAGACGTCCGACAGCCTGACCAGTGAGTCGCTGCTGCACGGCAAGCGGGCGGCCCCCGGTTCGGGCTGGCGCCGCGGCGTCTACCGGGCCACCGGCGGGCTGCTGCGGTTCGGCGAGTCGGCCGCCGAGATGCGCCGCCGGGACCTCATCAACCGGGTCAGGACACCGGTCGCGGGCGGGCATCACCGCGTCGCGGTGCTCAGCCTCAAGGGCGGCGTGGGCAAGACGACGACCGCGGTGGGACTGGGCGCGACGCTCGCCACCCTGCGCGGCGACCGGGTGATCGCCGTCGACGCCAACCCCGACCGCGGCACGCTGTCGGACAAGGTGCGGCTGGAGACGGCGGCAACCATCAGAGACCTTTTGAACGAACGGGGTCAGGTCAGCCGCTACGCTGACGTGCGTGCCTTCACTTCCCAGGCGCCCAGCCGGCTGGAGGTGCTCGCCTCTGACCGCGACCCGGCGGTGTCGGTGGCGTTCGGCGCGGACGACTACTCCGACGTGGCGCGGGTGCTCGAGCACTTCTACTCGGTCTGCATCACCGACTGCGGGACCGGCCTGCTGCACTCGGCCATGGCCGGGGTCCTGACCCTCGCCGACCAGATCATCCTGGTCAGCTCGCCGTCGGTGGACGGGGCCCGGAGCGCCAGCGCCACCCTGGACTGGCTGGAGGCGCACAACTGCGGCGACCTGGTACGGAACGGGGTGGTGGTGCTGTCCGCGATCCGGCCGAAGACCAAGAGCACCGTCGACCTCGACCGGCTCGAGCACCACTTCGCTGCCCGCTGCCGCGCCGTGGCCCGCATCCCGTACGACCCGCACCTGGAGGAGGGCGCGGAGATCGAACTCGAACTGCTCGGCAGCGACACCGCCGAGGCCTACCTGGCGCTGGCCGCCGTGGTCGGCGACGGACTGGCCTGGTCGCGCCGTCGCGGCGGGTGACGCCCCGGCCGGCGTTACCGTAGGCTGGTTCCCTACTGGAGGGCTCGCCTAGTGGCCGATGGCGATGGTCTTGAAAACCATTGTGGCGGCAACGTCACCGTGGGTTCGAATCCCACGCCCTCCGCTTTATGAGCAGGCAGACGCCTGGAGCCGGGCCCGGCGCGGCCGTCGTGCCGCGCCGGGACGGATACAGAACGGACACACCTGGTCATTGCCGATCCCGCGTACAGCCACCTCAACGCGGCGCTCGGCGTGGCCATGGTGGGGAAGGCCGCCAGCGCCAAGACCGGCCAGGCGGTCGACCGGGCCTGCACAGTGGGCAACTAGCGGTGGGCAACTAAGGGCCAGCGACGCGGCCTGACCTCGGAAGGGTAGTCTCGGCGGCATGGAACTGCCCCCCCTCACCGTGGCCGAGATCGTCACCCGGTGGCAGTTCGCGCCGGTGATCACGGGCTTCGTCGTGGTGGCGGCGGGCCTGTATCTATGGGGCGCGCTGCGAGTGCGACGGCGTCATCCGGCCCGGCCGTGGCCGCTGTACCGGACCGGGCTGTTCCTGGCCGGCCTGGCCGTCATCGTGATCGCCACCCAGAGCGGCATCGGCCGCTACGACGACGTGCTGTTCTGGGATCACATGGTGCAGCACCTGCTGCTGCTCATGGTCGCGCCGCCGCTGCTGGTGGTCGGGCAGCCGGCCACGCTGCTGCTGCACGCGAGCCGGAACCCGCTGCATACCTGGTCCAAGCAGGTGCTGCGCTCCCGGGCGCTGGCCGCGATCACCTGGCCGCCGTTCGGCGTCGCGCTCTACGTCGGGGTCATCGTCGGCACGCACCTCACCGGCTTCATGAACCTGGTGGAGACCAACAGCGTCGTGCACGACGGCGAGCACGCGCTCTACCTGATCTCCGGGTACCTGTACTTCCTGCCGCTGATCGGGCGCGAGCCGATCCGGTGGAAGGTGTCCTACCCGTCCCGGATCTTCCTGCTCTTCATCGCCATGCCGGTGGACGCGTTCACCGGGCTGGTGCTCGGCTCCGAGGGCGGCAACCCGTTCCCGGGGCTGGCCGACCAGCGCCCGGCGTGGGCCCCGGCTCCTCTCACCGACGTGCACATCGGCGGCGCGGTGATGTGGGTGGGTGGCGCCGGCATCATGTTCGGCCTGGTGATGGCGGTGTTCTTCGCCTGGAGCCGGGAAAAGCACGAGGACGGCGGCCTCGGCTGGCTCGAGACCGCCCGCCGCGCCAACTTCGCCACCCTGGTCAGCTCCCACCGGGAAGAGACCGAAAAAGATTCAGCCGAACGGGTGCCTGCTACCCGGTCCCGGGCCGCGGATTCAGTCGATGACGATGAAGCCCTGACGGCGTATAACGCTTTCCTGACCCGGATCAACAAGCCCCAGGACCACTGACGCCTTTGCCTCGTCGCGCGCCACCCTTGCCTCGTCGCGCGGCACCCCTTGCCCCGTCGCGCGGCACCCCTTGCCCCGTCGCGCGGCACTTTGACCCGTCCCGCGACACGCCGGTAGGGGTTTCTAGGCAAATCTAGGGTCTGGGCTAGATCAGGCCATAGAGTCCGATGCCATGGATCCGGTGCGCAATCCGTACGCCCCCGGCGCGGGGCAGCGTCCGCCCGAGCTCACCGGGCGCGACCGGGAGATCAGCCAGTTCGAGGTGGTGCTCGAGCGGATCGCCCGGGGGCGGCCGGAACGCAGCATGGTGCTGACCGGGCTGCGCGGGGTCGGCAAGACGGTGCTGCTGAACACGTTCCGGTCCATGGCCCTGCAGCGGCTGTGGGGAACCGGCAAGATCGAGGCCCGCCCGGACCAGTCGATCCGCCGGCCGGTCGCGGCCGCGCTGCACATGGCGCTGCGGGAGGTCGCCGGCCGGCACCGCGATCCCGAGCGGGTGGATCAGGTGCTCGG
>JAJKHX010000234.1 GCA_021154785.1 Nocardiopsis sp. | reverse complement strand
TCGTCGTGCTGGCGATACCGCTGCACCGCTTCGCTGACCTCAGCCCGGCCCTGCTGGCCGGCAAGATCGTCGTGGACGCGATGAACTACTGGCCCGCCAGCTGACGCGGCCCGAGTTCGAGCAGGCCATCCGCGAGGAAGCAAGGAGCCTCACACCATGACGTACACCTTCGGTCTCGACACCTTCGGCGACCGGAACAGCGACGCCGGCGGCCAGCCGCTGTCGCACGCCCAGACGATCCGCAACGTCGTCGACGAGGGCGTCTTCGCCGAGCAGGCCGGAGTGGACTTCTTCGGCATCGGCGAGCATCACACCGACTACTTCCCGATGCCGGCCGGGGACGTGGCACTCGCCGCGATCGCCGCGCGCACCGAGAAGATCCGGCTCGGCTCCGCGGTCACCGTGCTGAGCTCCGACGACCCGGTCCGGGTGTTCCAGCGCTACTCGACGCTGGACGCGATCTCCGGCGGGCGGGCCGAGGTCATCCTCGGCCGCGGGTCGAGCATCGACTCGTTCCCGCTGTTCGGCTACGACCTGGCCGACTACGAGGAGCTTTTCGAGGAAAGGCCGAACTGTTCGCCGAGCTGCTCAAGGGCGGGGCCGTCAGCTGGGAGGGCAAGACCCGCGCGCCCCTGTTCAGCCAGGACGTGGTGCCGCACCTGGCGGGCCCGCTCCCGGCGTGGATCGGCGTCGGCGGCAACCCGCAGTCGGTGATCCGCGCGGCCCGGCTCGGGTACTCGCTGGCGCTCGCCATCATCGGCGGGCCGCCGTCCCGGTTCGCCGCGTACTCGCAGCTGTTCCAGCGCGCCCTGGAGAAGGCCGGCCGGGCACCGCTGCCGGTGCTCGTGCACTCGCCCGGCCATGTCGCGCCCACCGACGAGCAGGCCAAGGCGGAGTTCTGGCCGCGCTGGCGCCAGCTCATCACCGCGATGGCCGCCGAACGCGGCTTCGCGATCCCGTCGAAGGCATCGTTCGACGCCGAGACCGGGCCGGACGGCGCCCTGTACGTCGGCGCGCCCGAGACCGTGGCCCGCAAGATCGCCGCGAACCTCCGCGCCCTGGACGCCACCCGGTTCGACCTCAAGTACGGCATGCCCAGCCTGACCCACGACCAGCTCATGATCAACATCGAGCTGTACGGCCAGCAGGTCATCCCGCGCGTCCGCGAGCTGCTCGCCTGACCCGCCTCAAATGCCCTGAGCCTGGAGATTTTCGGAGCCCTCGGCGACTTCCTCGGCCAGTGGCAGCGCGACGACAGCGTCGCGGCGGTGGTGATCACCGGTGGTGAGGAGATGTTCTGCGCCGGCCTGGACCTGGATTTCCAGTCCGGATTCACTCAGGAGTCGCGGGCGACCTACGCCGAGGCCTGCCTGCGGGTCTACGGGACCCTGCTCGACTACCCCAAGCCGACCATCGCCGCCTGCGCCGGGCCCACCCTGGGCGGCGGCTGCGACATCGCCGTCTTCTGCGACATCCGGGTCGGGGCGGACAACGGCGTCTTCGGCTTCCCGCAGGTCAGGTTCGGCCTCACGCCGTACTTCTCGCCGCTATGGAAGATCGTCGGCCTCAGCCAGGCCAAGCTGCTGACGCTCACCGGGGAACGGATCGACGCGGCCGAGGCGCTGCGCATCGGCCTGATCGACCGTCTGGTCCCGGCCGGCCAGGTTGTCGCCGATGCGACCCGGCTGGCCGGCGCCATCGCCGCCACCACGACCAAGACGGCGGTGTTCAACAAGGAGCTGATGCGCCGCTCGCCCGCCATGGACCCGATCTCCGCGCTGTCCTTCGAGACCATGGCCTACCGCGAGATCATCTGGCACCCCGACGTGGTCGAACGGGTCTCGGCCGCCTTCGCCCAGGTCCGGGGCAAGTCGTGAACGCCGCCTTCCTGCGGGACTTCGCCGACCGCTGGCTCGCCGCCTGGAACAGCCACGACACCGAGACGGTGCTCGCCCTGCTTCATCCCGATGTCTCCTGGGAAGAGACGGTCTTCTGGCCGCATCCGCTGCGACATCTTCCTCGGCTTCCGCGACGGCCTGCTGTCCTGCTACACCGCGTCCTTCGAGATCGCCGGCATGCTCCGGCAACTGGGCGCGCTCCCGCCCCGGGGCGACCGCAAGGGCGGCGCCTACCTCTTGTCGCTGCCCGGGACCCCGGCATGACCGCCGCCGAACGGGTCGGGTACCTGCTCAGGGACCAGGCCGCCCGCACCCCGGACCGGGAACTGTTCGTCTTCGAAGGCCGCCGGGTGAGCTACGCGGAATTCGACGCCTGGGTCACCACCGTCGCCTCCGACCTGGTCCGGCGGGGCGTCCGGCGCGGCGACCGGGTCATGGTCCAGCTGCCGAACTGCCTGGAGGCCCTGGTCCTCCAGGTCGCCGCCTTCCGGATCGGCGCCATCGACATGCCGGTCATCCCGATCTACCGCGAGCACGAGGTCCTCCAGATCGTCGCCGAGTCCAGGCCCGCGGTCATCGCGGCCGCCGCGCGGCTCGGCGCCCGCCAGCCGGCCGCCGAGCTCGACGGCATCTGCGCCGTACTCGGCCACGAGCCGGCTGTCCGCTATCTCACCGGCGGCGAGCGCCCCGGCTGGCTCCCGGTTCCCGGTCCGGGCGACGTCGCCGGGACCGAGCTGCCCGATCCGCTCCCGGCGGAGGAGCCGGCGCTGCTGCTCTACACCTCGGGCACCACCTCGGCCCCCAAGGGCGCCCTGCTGTCCAGCGCCGCCCTGATCGCGCACCTGCGCAACTTCAAGGTCGCGCTGGACGTCGGCGAGGACTGCGTCATCTTGTGCGCCACGCCGGTGTCGCACCTCGGCGGCTTCGTCGCGGGCGTCATCTTCCCGGCGTTCCTCGGCGCCCGTTCGGTGATCATGCCGGGCTGGCGGCCGGACGAGGCCGTGGAACTCATCGAGCAGGAGCAGGCCAGCCTGGCGATGGGCGCCACCGTCTTCCTCTCCGACCTGGTCCAGCGGTACGAGGCCGGAGCGGCCACCAAGCACCGGCTCAGCCTGTACGCTTGCGCCGGCGCGACCCTGCCGCCCAGCCTGGTCCTGCGGGCCGAGGCGGCGGGCGTCCGGGCGATGCGCTGCTACGGGATGACCGAGACGGCCGGGGTGTGCGCGGCCGCCCCGCCGGACGCGTCTGTCGAGCGGCGCTCCCAGTGGGACGGCCAGGTGCTGGCCGGCATGGCGATCGAGGCGGTGACGCCGGACCGCGTCCCGCTGCCGCCGGGGGAGGAAGGCGAGCTCCGCATCCGCGGCCCCCAGCTGCTCACCGCCTACACCGACCCCGAGCGCACCCGGGAGCAGCTCGACGGCGAGGGCTGGTTCTACCCCGGTGACATCGGGGTCGTCGACGACCAGGGCTGGATCCGGATGTCCGGCCGGCTCAAGGACATCATCAACCGCGGCGGCGAGAAGTTCTCCGCCCTCGACATCGAATCCGCGATCGCCTCCCACCCGGATGTCGCCGCCGTCGCCGTCACCGCGGTCCCCGACGAGCGGCTCGGCGAGGCCGTCGGTGCCTGGATCGTCCTGACGCCCGGCACGCAATGGTGCGGCCCGGCCGCGCTGATCGAGCACCTGGAGGCGGCCCGGCTGGCCCGGCCGAAGATCCCGGTCCGGTGGGCCGTCGTGCCCTCGCTGCCCACCACGGCCAGCGGCAAGATCCAGAAGAACAAGCTGGCCGCGTGGCCGTGACCGTCCCTGGCCGGCGAAAAAGCGAGCTACCGAACGAGCTCGGCGCCGCCCGCCGGCCACGTTCCTGGCAGCGCGGACCCGAACGCCGCGCCCAGCTCGCCGCGGCCGCCGCTAGGCAGTTCTGCCGTCTCGGCTTCCACCAGGTCTCGATGGCTGACCTCGCTACCGCCGTCGGTCTCACCGCACCGGCGATCTACCGGCACTACCGGAGCAAGGAGGACCTGCTCGCCGCCGCCATCAGCGGCGGCCTGGACTTGGTCGGCGAGGCCCTGGCCGGCGTAGCGGACGCCCCGGCGGCGGACTTCCTGCCCACCGCGGCCAGCGTAGCCGTCGCCCGGCGGGACCTGTGGATCCTGCTGCAACGGGAGCTGCGCCACCTGGGCCCGGCGCAGCGCGAACCGCTCGAGGCACGGTTCTCCGGCGAGATCGCCCGGCCGTTCCGGGCCCTCGTCCGGCGCGAGCGCCCGGATCTCCCGGTCCAGGACACCGGGCTGGTCACGACGGCCGTCCTGGCCACCCTGGCCAGCCCGTCGGTCTACCGCACCCGGATGCCGCCCGGTGTTCAGCAGCAGATCCTCGCCGCCACCGCGCAGGCCGCTTGCCGCGCACGCTGGGATCCGGCGGCTGACCGGGTGGTCCCGGCCGCGCCCGCCCGGGCCGCCGACCGGGTAACGGAACTCCTCGACACCGCGATCCGGCTGTTCGCCGCCCGCGGCTATCAGGCGGTCAGCCTGGACGACATCGGCGCCGGCCTGGGCCTGGCCGGCCCCAGCCTCTACCACTACTACGCGACGAAGTCCGACATCCTGGTGGCCGCCTTCGCCCGCGCCGCCGAATGGCTGCCCGCCCGGGCCCTGTCCCTGGACGAGCTCGTGACCGCCTACACCGACCTGGCCGTGCGGGAGCGGACGCTGTTCGCCGTCTACGTCTGGGAGGCGGTGAACCTGCCGCCCGAAGCAGGCAGGCGGATCCGGTCCCGGCTCGACGCCGACGTCCAGGCCTGGTCCGCCGAGCTCGGCGACGTGCGTCCCGGGCTGACGGACAGCCAGCGGCTGGCCCTGGTCCACGCCGCCCGCGCCGTCGTCCACGACGTGGTGCGGATCGGGCACTGGCACGGGCGCCCGGACCTGGCGGCCGCCCTGCGTTCGCTCGTCAAGGCCGTCCTGTTCGCTCCGCTCGAAAGGCCAAGCACGTGAACCAGTACCTGCTCACCGCCGTCGAGGACGGCGTCGGCATCTTGCAGCTCAACCACCCGGAGAAGCGCAACGCCCTCGGCTGGGAACTGCACACCCAGCTCATCGCGGCCCTCGAAGGCTGGGCCTACGACGATGACGTCGCCGCGGTCCTGCTGATCGGCAACGAGGACTACTTCTGTTCCGGCTGGGCCCTCGACGTCCTCCAGGGTACCAGCGGCGACGACCGGACCCGGTTCACCGACCTGGCCCTGCGGCTGATGACCGCGCTCTACGACTACCGCAAGCCGGCCGTCGCCGCGGTCGCCGGCGTGGCCCCCGGCTACGGCATGGACCTGGCCAACATATGCGACATCACGATCGCCTCGGAAAACGCCGTCTTCGGATCGACTCAGGTCAAGTACGCGATGAACGGCTTCTACCACGGCCTGCTCCGCAAGGCGGGCACCCAGCGGGCCCGCCGGATGTTCTTCACCGGCGATCCGGTCGACGCCCGCGAAGCCCTGCGCACCGGCCTGGTCGACGAGGTGGTTCCGGTCGGCCGCCTCCGCGAGTCGGCGCTGCGCCTGGCCAGGCAGATCGCCGAGCATGGCGCCGAGCTGACCACCGTGCTCAAGGAAGTCGCGCTGCGCGCGTCGAACATGGACCACATCGGCGCGACCGCCTACGAGCTGCGCGTCACCCACGACCTCGTGCAGCGCGGCCTGTTCACCCGCCAGCTCGACGACGGCCTCGAACGGCTCCGCGCCGGCCGCAGCCGCGCCACCGAACGCCTCGGCGGCACCGGGTGAGCGCAGCGCGAGAACCTGACCTGGCCGCTCACCCGCGTCATGGACATGGAGCTCAACCGCTTCGGCATCCGCGTCAACGCCCTCGCCCCGGTCGCCCGCACCGACCTCACCGCCGTCTTCGACCGCGGTGAGGTCGGCCATCAACTCGCCTTCCCGCCCCCGGAGTCGGTCGCGCCCATCGTCGTCCACCTGGCCAGCGACGCCCGCCGTCACCTGCACGGCCAGATCCTGTCCTTCGACGGCACGCAGCTGTCCGTGTGGTCACACCCCGAGCCCACCTCGACCTGGACCCGCCCGGACGGCTGGACAGCCGGGTCGTTTGGCGACGCCCTGACCGCTGATGTCATGCAGTACCCGCACCCGGACCGCTGGGGCGCCGGGATCCTCGGCTGACAGCCCGGAAAACCGTGGACGCCTCCTGCTCCAGCTCAGCCAGGGCCTGCCGGTTACCAGGGTCGCGCGAGTCCGGACCTGCCAGCGAAGTGGTGGACTCTGGCGCACACTGAGCTCATCGACTACTACAAGAACCACTGTGTCCCGCTGATTCTGAGCCTGGCGCCGTACTACGCGCGCAACTACCTCCCTGATCGCCCGGAACGCCGCTTCCCAGCGGCATCGCACGGATTATCAGCAAGTACCAGGCCGGTGCCAGCGTCCCCGCCGGCTGCGGCGGCGGCCTGCGCCAGGTCGCCTGACACCGCCTCCGCCACCAGCACTAACGCCGGGTGAGGTGCGCCGAGGCACGCTCAATATTCGGTTTGTGCCCGGAGTCCGCGTTTAACCAGGCTTCCCGATGGCATTGTTCCCACCAGGGACGCGATCGCGGTTAAGGCCGCGGGTGGGAGGCATGGGCAGTGTTCGGGATCATCCGGCCGTGCCGGCATCAGCTCGGCGGCGAGCTAGGGGCGGCCTGGCAGGCGCACCTGTGCGGCATGTGCCTGGCGCTGCGCGACGACCACGGGCAGGTGGCACGGCTTGCGACCAACTACGACGGGCTGATCATCTCGGTTCTCACGGAGGCGCAGGCGGACGGTCCGCCGGAGCGGAGGGCCGCCGGCCGGTGCGCGCTGCGCGGGATGCGCAAGGCGGATGTGGCGGTAGGCGACTGCGCCCGGCTGGCCGCTACGGTGTCCCTGGTCCTGGCCGCCGCGAAGATCCGGGACCACGCGGACGACGGTGACGGCGCCTTCGGCCGGCCGGGGGTGCGCGGTGCCGCGACCGCCGTCGCGGCGCGGTGGGCCGCGGCGAGCGCCCGGACCGGCGGCGAACTCGGCTTCGAGGTCGGCGTGCTCACCGATGCGATCGGCCGGCAGATGGCCGTCGAGGCGGCCGCCGGGCCGGGCACTTCGCTGCTCACGGTCACGGATCCGACCGAGATCGCGACGGGCGCGGCGTTCGCGTACACCGCGGTGCTCGCCCGCAAGGCGGCGAACCAGGTGCCCCTGGCGGAGGCCGGCCGGCTCTTCGGCCGGATCGCCCACCTCGTCGACGCGGTCGAGGACCTCGCCGCCGACCAGGCGAGCGGCGCCTGGAACCCCCTGCTCGCCACCGGCACCGGCATCGCCGAGGCGCGCCGCCTGTGCGACGACGCGCTGCTTGGCATCAAACTCGCCCTCAGCGAGGCGGAGTTCACCGACGCGCGACTCGTGCACGCGCTCCTCGTCCGCGAGCTGGGGCGGTCAGTGCGCCGGGTGTTCAGCCGGACGGCCGGGGGCGCTCACACCGCAGCCGAGCCCCACCGGCACGCGGCCGCCGCCAGCCCAGAGCAGACCGCGGTCACGGGCACGAGAGCGCTCACGAGCACGAGCGCGGGCGGAGCACCGCTTGGCTGCGGCCTCCCGGTAGCCAGCCTGCCGATGGCCGCCCTGGCGATGAAGTCCGGGGCGCTCCGCTACTACCGGCGCCGCAGTTGCTGCCAGGACTGCTGCTGCTGCTGCGAACTGGAATGCTGCTGCTGCTCGGAGGAATGCGGCGACTGCTGCTGCAGCAACTGCAGCAGCTAGGCGACGTCCGCGTCGGCCCGGGGCAAACCCAGGTCCCGGGCCACCGCAACCGCGCTGCCACCTGACTGTAAGCCTGCTGCCACCTGCGCCTTCCACCCTTCTCCCCGTTTTGCTGGACGCCAGGGATCTTGGCGGCAGAGGCGGCACCGGGAATGCCGGGCGGCGGCGGCGCTGCCAGGCGGGCGCGCAGAGCGGCTTCGCGGCGGGGGCCGGGGAGCCAGAACAGGACGGGTAAGGTTGTGCTTACTTGGAAATGGAAAGTAGAAGCAGGTGATCGGGGCGGCGCCACGCAGGCGAGGCTGGACCTGTACCCGGGGCAGCGAAGTCGGCCGGGCACAGCTGACTGCCGGTCTAATGGCCACGCGGGTCGGCGTTCTCGTGAAGCCGCTGGTCAGCTGCCCTTCACGGCTAAGACGGTCAGCGTAACCGCTCTGACCATAGCACTTGCCGCGCTGTGACGATTTCATTACGGCTTCAAGGGCGCACCTTCGGCGCGCCGGGCCTGGCGGCCCCGGCCGTGAACAGCGAGGACGGGCGCGAGCAGTCGAGGGATGAGCGGCTAGGGTGACCCGCCATAGGCGGCTGAGGTTCACTCTGGGTCTCGCCGTTGCGGGGCGGCAGCTTTCGCCGCGTCCTTCGGACGCAAGTCCTACGGAGTGGCGGCTGCCGCGCACGGCACCCCGGTGACCGGCCGCCTGCCGTCCCCGCCGTATCCCGCTGCCGCGCCCGCCAGCACCACGACAGGCGGTCAGCCTCCGCGCCAGGTGTGCCGGGAGCCGTAAAGATGTCACAGCGAGCGAGCCGGAACGCCGCGCATTGTCCGGGCTGGCCCCTCCAGCGTCAAGGGCACCCGAAGATCGTTTCTGACCGCTTCGCAGAAACGATCTTCAGGACCCGCCCTTGAGCGCCGGAGCCTCTGCCAGCCCAGCGGCCCTGACGGCGAGGGCCAGCCCAGAGGCCAGGCCCGACTGGCGCGTGGCGAATCTTCTCGACAGATCCTAGACATCAGCTCGACAGATCCTAGACACCGGATACATTAAAATAGAACTAATCCACACTAAACGAGCAGCCAGAGGTGTCCACAGTGAGCTTGCTGGAAGTATCCGTCGAGGCCGGAGACCCCGGCCCGGTCATCGTCCTAGCTGGCGACGCGGACGGCTCACCCGTCACGCAACTAGACGAAGTACTCACCGCCCAGGTATCAGCACGGACCAGGCAGCTGACCATCGACGTAACGAACCTGCGCTCCCTCGACCCGGCCACCGCGCAGACACTGACGCTGGCCGCGATGATCGTCATGGTCCAGGGCGGCACCGCGGTGCTGGTGAACCCGCAGGAGCCCGTGCTCAAGATGCTGGATCACGCACGCACAACCGACATGTTCACGATCCGGCGCCGGGCACCGGCCGGGATCGCACCGGGCACCAGCACGGCCGGCGACCGGGCGGAAGGGACCCGCGTTAATGACTGACCACGAGCACGATCTGGACTGGTCGGTCGAACTCCGGCGCCAGCCGGCCAGTTGCAGCGCCGGCCACCTGGACGGCGGCATCCCCATGTTCGAAGTCATCTGCCGCCCGTGCGGTGATGATCCCGGCCTGGACTACCACGAGGTCTCCTCCTGGCTTCGCTGGATCCGCGGGCCCTACCCGCTTGCGGCTGGCATCACAGCGTTCCTGGAGCACGACGAGTACCACTACAGAGCCGAGGAGACGGATCAGATGTTTCATGCCCAATGGCGGAATCACCCGCGAGGCGACTGAGTATCTTCAGGACCGCCCGCGAGCGGCGGAGACATGTATGTGCAGGTCGTGCCAGGAGTGCATGAAAGGTTTGGCGGGAGAGCCTGGTGAGCGTGCTTCGTGCGTCGGTATCTGCCGGGAATACGGCCGCTGGTCACGCTGTCCGGCGAGGCCGACATCATCATCATCACCACCGCCGCGCGGCTGAGCGAGCTGGTTACCGCCCAGCTATCCGGCGAGACCCGGTACCTGAGCATCGACGCGGCCGAGCTGACCTATGCCGATTCGATGGCCATCCACGTCCTGCTCATGGCCGCCAAGACCCTGAAAGAACGCGGCGGCAGCATGGTGCTGCTACGACCGCAAGGATCCGTCGCCAGGATGCTGGAGCTGATCGGCGCGACCGAGCTGATCACTATCCGGGGATAAACCGAGCCCGAGCCCAAGCTGTAAGCCCGGCCGCCCGTGCTGACAGCCTGGCTTCGGCGACGGTCGTTCCGCGCGCCGGATTGTTCGTCTCGGGGATAGCATTTCGTTTCTGGGGTGGCAGTTTTGTTCTAGGTTGAGCTAGACAGGATGAACCGGTGCGGTTGTCGAAGCATGGGGGGAGACATGTATACATGCCGGTACCAGATCATCGTCTCCGGCCGCCTGGGCATGACCTGCCGCGAGGCGTTCCGGGATCTCCGTATCGACCCTCACGGCGCGGACACCGTGCTCACCGGCGACCTGAACCAATCGGGCCTGCATGACGTGTTCACCCGCCTCCGGGACCTGGTGAGCGGCGATCCGCGAACCTGTCCGGTACTTGCTGCCCGCCGCGGGCCTTGCCGTAACCTGCCGCCGCGCGCGCTCGTGGACAGTTATCGGCCGTTCACGAGTCGTACCCTGCTCACCAGGGTCAGGCAAAGTCGTGATTCATGAGGTCAGGAGCAGCGCGATCGGTCGTTGGGCGCGGGCGGCGTGATGTCGCAGGGCGGCGGCGATGCTGGTGGCTCCCGATAGGCGCAGGCTGATGCCGGTGTTGGGGATTTTCTGAACTTGGAATGATCTTCTGATCGGGATGGGGCGCGGGTTCACTTGTGTTCGCCGGTGTTTGGCACTGCTGGGGCGGGGGCGGCATGCCGATGGTGACCGGTCCTGCGGGCGGGGATCGCCGGTCTATCTGGACGAGCTTGTCGCGGGCGCCGGCCAGCAGCAACGGGGGCCGGGCCAGAGGCCAGGCCCGATAAGCACGCGGTGAACCTCCCCGCAGGCCGGACATTCCCAGGAGGTGCCAGGCCAGTCCCCTTGACGAGCATGGTGAGCCATGTTATCGGTATCTGATAGTCCTGATAGTTGAGCATGATCTGCCCGGGGGATCGCATGCTTAAGGGGGGAAAGCACGTTCTGGCCATCCTCGTCACGGTAGCGGCTGGAGGCTGGTTCGTGACCAGCTGCAGCGCTAGTGTCAGCGTCGGCGGGCCGTCGACG
>JAJKHX010000233.1 GCA_021154785.1 Nocardiopsis sp. | reverse complement strand
GAATACCTGGTACTACGCCGACGCGCCGGCCACCGTCCGGCCCCGGCTGGAGGCGGCCCGGCGGATCACCACCTTCGACGAGGTGACCTGGGGCCTGGACGAGTCGACCGCGGTGTTCGAGGCGCGCCGCTGCATGTCCTGCGGCAACTGCTTCGGCTGCGACAACTGCTACGGCGTCTGCCCGGACAACGCCATCGTCAAGCTCGGCGACGGCCAGTACGAGATCGACTACGACTACTGCAAGGGCTGCGGCCTGTGCGCCGCCGAATGCCCCAGCGGCGCCATCCAGATGACACCCGAGCCGACCTGAGCCACCGTTCTCCTCCATCGATCGGGATTGACGTATCGTCGTCTCGTGGTCGGCCGCCCGCAGAACGGTCAGGAAGAAACCCCGCCGCGGGTGTCCCTGGCCACGATCGTGCGCGAATGGGGCCGGATCGGCTGCATCGGGTTCGGCGGACCGCCGACGCATATCAGGCTGCTGCGCGAGCTGTGCGTGGAACGTCGCGAGTGGATGGACGCGCAGGAGTTCGAGGACGCCATCGCGGCGTGCAACCTGCTGCCGGGCCCGGCGTCAACCCAGCTGGCGATCTTCTGCGCCTGGCGGCTGCGCGGCCGGGTCGGGGCCGGGATCGGCGGCGCCGCGTTCATCATCCCCGGGCTGATCGTGATCCTGGCGCTGGCCGCCCTGTTCCTCGGCACGTCCCCGCCGCTCTGGGTGCTAGGGGCAGGGGCAGGGGCAGGGGCCGCGGTTCCAGCCGTGGCCATCCAGGCCGGCGCTGGCCTGACCGGCGCGAGCTGGCAACGCCGCGGTCACCCGGCGCGCTGGCTCCTTTACCTGGTAGCCGGGACCGCCGCCGCGGCCACCCTCGGCCCCTGGCTGGTGCTGGTGCTGCTGGGCTGCGGGCTGATCGAGCTCACCGTTCAGCTCACCGTCAGGCACCGCGCCAGCACCGAGCTGCCTGGCCTGACGCCGGCCCTGGTGCTCGCGGCCGGTGCCCTCGGCGGTGGGGTACTGCTGTCGGTGGCCTGGGTCGCGTTCAAGGTCGGGGCCCTGTCGTATGGCGGCGGGTTCGTCATCATCCCGCTCATGCAATCCGACGCGGTCGGCCACTACCACTGGATGACCGGCGCGCAGTTCCTCAACGCCGTCGCCCTGGGCCAGATCACCCCGGGCCCGGTGGTCCAGACCGTCGCCGTCGTCGGCTACGCCGCCGCCGGAGTGATCGGCGGCGCGCTTGCCTCGGTTGTCGCGTTCGCCCCGTCGTTCGCGTTCGTCCTGCTCGGCGCGCCCCGGTTCGACCGGATCCGGGGCAACCGCGACGCGCGGGCTTTCCTGGGCGGCGCCGGGCCCGCCGCCATCGGCGCGATCTTCGGCTCCGCTGTCCCGCTGGCCCGGGCGCTCACCCATGACTGGCAATACGCCGTCCTGGCCGCCGCGCTGCTGCTGCTTCTCGCGCTGCGCCGCGGCGTCGTCCTCACCTTGCTGTGCGCAGGCGCCGCCGGGGTCATCGTCACGCTCGGCCTGCCGGTGCGCTTACCCGGCGGGCTTGATCCGGCGGCCGGTGACGCGAGACGGAACGATGCGTATGAACAGTTCTCGCTGGCCGCCGGGCCAGGGCTCGACGCCCGCCCGTTCGGCCGTCTCTCGCTCGCCCTCGGACACATGGTGAGCCGGTCCCTGGATCAGCACGCTCCAGCCCTGGCGCCCGGCCACGTCGATCTCGTCGATCTCGAACGCCACCTGGTAGTCGCCGCCCGCGATCCCGGTCTGCAGGTCCTCATCCAGTGCGCTGTGCCGGGTGGTGCGGAAGACGACCATGCCGTCGTGCCATTTGTAGTTCACCGGCAGCACCGCCGGCCCGAACCGGCTCTGGTAGGCGATGCGGCCGATCCCGCCCGCCGAAATCAGCCGCAGGCTCTCGGCCTCGTCAAGCTCCTCGATCACGCGGTCAGCCATGGCTCAACCTTAGCGTCACGGACCGGGACCATGACCTTCAACCCGGATGCAATGGACCTTCGGCCCTGCCGTCAGCCGGCCGTGCTGACGAGACTGGTAATGGAAGTCCACGAGCTAGCGGAGGAAGCCATGCGAGCCCTTGTCTACCACGGTCCCGGTCGCAAGGCCTGGCAAGAAGTACCTGACCCGGAGATCCTCGACGACACCGACGTCATCGTGCGGGTCGACGCGACCACCATCTGCGGAACCGACCTGCACATTCTGAAGGGCGACGTGCCGACGGTACACGACGGCCGCATCCTGGGCCACGAGGCCGTCGGGACGGTCTGGGAGGCCGGCAACGGCGTGCGCCGCTTCTCCCCCGGCGACCGTGTCCTCGTCTCTTGCATCAGCGCGTGCGGAGCCTGCCAGTTCTGCCGCGAGGCCCGCTACGGGCAGTGCCTGGAGGGTGGCGGCTGGGTCCTCGGCCACAAGGTCGACGGCACCCAGGCCGACTTCGTCCGCGTGCTGTACGCGGACAATTCCATGTTCCACATTCCCGACGGCGTGAGCGACGAACAAGCCCTCATGCTGGCCGACGTCCTGCCGACCGGGTACGAGGTCGGCGTGCTGGCCGGCGCCGTGCGCCCGGGCGATGTCGTCGCCGTCGTAGGGACCGGGCCGGTCGGCCTGGCCGCGATCGCCACCGCCCGGCTGTACAGCCCCAGCCACATCGTGGCCATCGGCCTGTCCGACTTCCGGCTCGAGGCGGCCAAGCAGTTCGGCGCCGACGTCACGGTGAACAGCAGCCGCGAAGACCCGCTGGCCGTGATCAAGGACCTGACCGGACGGCTGGGCGCGGACGTGTCCATCGAGGCCGTCGGCGTGCCCGCCTCCTTCGAGCTGGCCGTCAAGCTGATCCGGCCGGGCGGCCGGATCGCGAACATCGGCGTGCACGGCGAGCCGGTCGTGCTGCACCTGGAAGAGCAGTGGATCAGGGATATCACCATCACCACCGGCCTGGTGGACACGTCCTCCACGCCGACCCTGATGCGCCTGATCACCACCGAGCAGATCGACGCCAAGCCGTTCATCACCCATCACTTCGACCTCGACGACATCGAAGAGGCCTACAACGTGTTCGCCCGCGCCATCGACACCGGAGCGCTCAAGGTCGTCCTCACCCGCGAGAGTGAATAGTCATGAACGCCATAGTCAAGGACGTGATGACCGCCGAGGTAGTGGCGGTTCGGCGCGACACGACCTTCAAGGAGCTGGCGGCCACGCTCCGTGAGTACCGGGTGAGCGCCTTCCCCGTGGTCGACGACATGGGCCGGGTGATCGGCCTCGTCTCCGAGGCCGACCTGCTGGCCAAGGAGGCGCTGGCCGAGCCGGGGGTGGTCGCCGGACTGCTGCACCATTCCGATGTCCGCAAGGCCGGGGGCCTGACCGCGGGCGACCTGATGAGCCATCAGGTGGTCACCGTGTCCCCGGGCGACCCGGTCGAGCAGGCGGCCCGGATGATGCACTTCCTCAAGGTCAGGCAGCTCCCGGTGGTCAATTCCGGCGGCGAGCTTGTCGGGATCGTCAGCCGTTCCGACCTGCTCTCCGTGTTCGACCGGCCCGACGAGGACATCCGCACCGACATCGTCAACACCATGTTCCGGCATGAGTTTCTTGTCGATCCGCGCCAGTTCACGGTGCGCGTCGAGGCCGGCGTGGTGACCTTGGAGGGAACGCCGGAGACCGTCACGCTCGGCCGCGACCTGGTGCGCAAGGCCCGGCACGTCCCGGGCGTGGTGGCGGTCCATGACCGCCTCAGCTACCCCGACGACTACCCCGTCGTCGCGGGCCCGCTGTTCTGAGCCATGACCGCCATCGCCGCCGGGACCTTCGACCCGGACATGACCACGGGGCTCCCCGAACCCGCCCGGCGCTGGCTCGGCCACGCGATCGAGCCGGGAACCCCGCTGTGGGGCCGCGCCGAGCTGACCATGCACGGCCAGATCAAGCTCGGCCGGTGGCGGCCGTTCACTGCCCGCCAGGTGCTGGCCCCGCCCGACGGCTACCTCTGGGCGGCCACCGCCCGGCTGGCCGGCCTGCCGGTGACCGGTTACGACCGGCTCGGTTCCGGTACCGGGGAGATGCGGTGGCGGCTGCTGCGGCTCATCCCGGTGCTGACCGCGGCTGGTCCCGACGTCACCCGCAGCGCCTACGGGCGGATGGCCGGGGAAATCGCGCTGATCCCGACCGCGTTCCGGCACGCGGCCTGGAGTGACGGCGAGCACGCGGACACCGCGGTCGCCACCTGGCAGTTCGGCGACGACACCGAGACCGCCGAGCTTCGGGTCAAGCGCAGCGGCCGGCTCGCCGAGATACGGGTGAACCGCTGGGGCAACCCCAGTGGCGCGCCGTTCGGCCGGTACCCGTTCGGCGTCCGGGTCGAGGCCGAATCGCGCTTCGGCGGGGTCACCATCCCCTCAGTGCTCCGGGCCGGCTGGTGGTGGGGCACGGACCGGCAGGACGAGGGCGAGTTCTTCCGGGCCGAGATCACCGACGCGGTTTTCAGCTAAGGAGATACCGATGAGCACGGCGCAGGATACCGACCCGGTGTACGTGCTCCTGGCCGACGGCACGACGGCCGAGATCCGCGAGGCCTGCCCTGATGATTTCGACGCGGTCAAGGCCATGCACGAGGCGATGGCGCCGGACAACATCTACCTGCGCTTCTTCAGTTACAGCAAGCGGTCGGCCGAGATCGAGGCCGGGCGGATCTGCCGCGATCCGGCTCCCGGAAGCGCCGCCCTGCTCGCCCTGAGCGGCGACCAGCTAGTCGGGGTGGCCAGCTACGCCGGGCTCCACGGGCAGCCCGGGCAGGCCGAGGTCGCGTTCGCGGTGGCCGATCACATGCACCACAAGGGCATCGCGACCCTGCTCCTGGAGCACCTGGTCTCGCTGGCCCGGAGCCGCCAGGTCACCACGTTCACGGCCGAGACCCTGAGCGAGAACATGGCCATGCTGAAGGTGTTCGCCGACGCTGGCCTGCCTGTGCAGCGGCGCTTCTCGGACGGGGTCTACGAGCTGACGTTCCCCCTGCCCCGGGAGGAGGACGGCACCGCGCTGGACACCTACCTCAGCGCCGTGGCCGAACGGGAGAGCAGCGCCGACGTCGCCAGCCTCCGGCACCTGCTCGCGCCCGAGTCGGTCGTGGTGATCGGCGCCAGCCGCCGCCGGGAGGCGATCGGCCGGGTGATCCTGGAGAACATCCGGGCCGGCGGCTTCGCGGGCCGCCTGTACACGGTGAACCCGCGGGCCCGCCAGATCGACGGCGACCGCTGCCTGGCCTCCGTGCTCGACCTGCCCGAGCCCGCCGACCTGGCGATCATCGCCGTGCCCGCCCCGGCCGTGCTCGGCGTCGCCGGGCAGTGCGGCCAGCGCGGCGTGCGGTCGCTCGTGGTGATCACATCCGGCCTCGACGCGGCCGCCTGCGCCGACCTGCTGGCGGTATGCCGCCGGCACGGCATGCGACTGGTGGGCCCCAGCTGCTTCGGCGTGGCCGTGCCCAGCATCGGCCTGGACGCCACGTTCGGCGCCACCCGGCCGGGGCCCGGCGTGGCCGGGCTCATGTCGCAGTCGGGCGGGGTCGGCGTCGCCCTGGCCGGGCAGCTGTCCCGGCTCGGCATCGGGATCTCCTCGTTCGCCTCGGTGGGCGACAAGCTCGACGTGTCCGGCAACGACATGCTGATGTGGTGGGAACACGACGGGGTGACCAGGCTGGCCGTGCTGTACCTGGACTCATTCGGCAACCCGCGCAAGTTCGCGCGGACGGCGCGCCGGGTCGGCGCGAAGATCCCGGTGCTCACCGTGGCCGCCGGCCATTCCTCCGCTGACCAGGCCCTGTTCGAGCAGGCCGGGGTCATCGCCACCCGTAGTTTCAGCGAGCTGGCCGAGACCGCCGCGCTGCTGGCCACCCAGCCCGTCCCGGCCGGGCGCGCGGTGGCCATCGTGTCCAACGTCCGCAGCGCCGGCCAGCTCGCCGCGCACGCCGGAACCAGCGCCGGCCTGCAGGTGCACG
>JAJKHX010000232.1 GCA_021154785.1 Nocardiopsis sp. | reverse complement strand
GCCGGCGATGGCGCGGCCGGTCCGCGGCAACGGCACCGCTGAGGCGGTGCCCGGCTCGCGGGCGGTACCCCGCCGGCCGGCGGGGTACCGCTCACCGGAACTGCTCTTGCCGCCAGGACCGCTCCCGGTGATGCCGCGCTCGCCCCGGCCAGGAACCGCGCCACGAACCGCGCCCGGAGCCGCCCTGGGAGCAGCGCCCGGAGCCGCCCCGCGAACCCCGCCCTGGTCCGCCTCCGGCACCGGACCGGCCACCGCCGCCACCGTCCACCCGGGCTTGCCGCTTCCGCCCGCCGCAGTCACCGCCCCGCCCGCAACCAGCGCAAATCGCCGCGACCAAACGACCCCCCGGCCGGCCGCCGGATCGCGCCCGGGGTCATCTTCGGTGACCGTCCCCGCCGAACGCTCCGCCCCGGCTCGGCCCGCCCCCGTGACCGTCACCCCCCGCCCGGTTCCCCGCGACCCGGCCCCGCCGGGTGAAGCCGGGCCCAGCCCGCGGCCCGGCCAGAACGGCCGTCCGGTCGTCCGGGCCGGGTACGGCCACCGCGATCCGCGGCCCGCCCCGCTGGCGTGGGCCCGGCCCGCGCCCGCGCCCGAGCGGCAAGCCGGTCCCGCCCGCCGGCCCGTTCCAGTCGTGCGGGAACACGCACCTCCAGGGGCCTGGCGCCCGGCACCCCAGCGGCCCGGGCAGCTCCCGACCGCCGTCCCCGCCCGTACGCCCGCGACGACGGTCCGCGCGGCCGCCGACCTGGCCGGGTTCGTGGCCGCAGCGGTCGCCCGGCAAAATCCGGCGGGACGGGCAGGAACCGGAAGGGCCGAGACAGCCGGCTCCCGGACGCCGCCACCCGAGCAGCCCGCCCGCCGCCCGGCCACCCCGCCGCACCGCGAGCCCGCCCGGCCCGCCGTCGACGTGAATCACATCGTCAGCACGGTGCAGCGCAGGCTCATGCACCAGATGGCCATCGAACGGGAACGCCGGGGGATGATGCGATGAGCATCAATCGAGCCAAGGTCGTGTCCGAGGTCCTCGGCCTGGGCAGCGGCGGAGGCGAGCTCCAGAAGCTCACCATCTACTACGAGAAGAGCGGCCGGCGCGGGCCCGGCTCCATCCCGGCGCTGTTCAACCCCAGCGAGATCACCCTGACCAAGTCCGCGAACTGGGAGCAGCAGCACGCGGCGGGCCAGGGCGGCCAGAGCGCGACCTCGGTGGAGCAGGAATTCCGCTCGGTCGAAGCGGAACGGTTCTCCATCGAGTTGTTCTTCGACACCTACGAGTCCCGGTCGAGCGCGCTGACCAGCGCGGGCGCCGCCGCCTCGTTCCTGCCGGCCAGCCTGATCCCCGGACGCGGCTCGAGCGACGTGCGGTATTACACCGATCAGATCGCGCAGCTGGTCAAGGTGGACACCGAACTGCACCGGCCGCCCGTATGCGACCTGCGCTGGGGCGTCTTCGACATCTTCACCGGCGTGCTGACCACCCTGAGCCAGCGGTTCACGCTCTTCCTGGACGACGGGACGCCGGTGCGGGCCACGCTGACCTGTGACTTCGTCGAAGCCAGCACGCTCGCGCAGGCCCGGGCGACCGAACTGCACTCCTCCGATGTCGTCAAGACGCGCCAGGCCCGCCGTCACGACACGCTCCAGAGCGTGGCTGCCGACGAGTACGGCGACCCGGCCCAGTGGCGGCTCATCGCCGCCGCCAACGGCATCGTCAACCCGCGTGACCTGCCGCCGGGAACCATCCTGACCATCCCCAAGCTCCAGCCCTGAGGTGTCCGCCCATGATCCAGCCCGCCGCCCGCACCGGGAGCCGCGATGCCGCGCGATGAACTGACCGACGTCGGCATCCGCGTCAACGGCTCCGCGGTGCCGGCCGCGGCACATGCGGACCTGCGGTCGGTCACGGTCCAGGAGGACCTGCGGGCCCTCAGCATGTTCACCCTGGAGCTGTTCAACTGGGACGACGAGAAGCTGCAGGTCTCCTGGTCGGACTCGCGCCTGTTCGCGGTGGGCAACGAGATCGAGATCTCGCTCGGCTATGTCGGTGACCTGCACAAGGTGATGGTGGCCGAGATCACCAGCCTGGAGCCCGTCTTCGCCAGCGACCAGCCGCCGCTGCTGCTGGTCCGCGGCTACGACCATCGCCACCGGCTAGCGCGGGGGCGCAAGACCCGGACGTTCATCCAGATGAAGGACAGCGCCATCGCCAGCCAGATCGCCCGTGAGGCCGGGCTGCGGGCCCAGGTCGAGGACACCAAGGTGACGCTGAGCTACGTCATCCAGAGCAACCAGTCGGACTGGGAATTCCTCCAGCGGCGGGCCAGCCCGATCGGCTACGAGATCTGGGTCCGGGATAAGGTACTGCACTTCAGGGCGCCGAAGCCGGGAGATCCGTCCGCCGACAAACTGTCCCTGGGCGAGGACATCACCGAGTTCAGCCCGCGCCTGAGCTCGCTGGCGCAGGCCACCGAGGCGACCGTGCGCGGCTGGGACGTCAAGCAGAAGAAGGCCGTCGTGGCCAGCGCGCGCCCGGTCGCCGGCTCCGGCGGCCAGACCGACGGCCCCGCCGCCGCCCGCCGGGCCTTCGGCGCAGCCAGCGTGGCCATCCTCGGCCAGCAGGTGCGGACCCTGGCCGAAGCCAGCCCCGTCGCACAAGGCCAGTTCAGCTCGATGGCCATAGCCTACGTGGAAGGCGAGGCGGTCGCCCACGGACGGCCTCAGCTTCAGGCCGGCACGGTGGTGGACATCGCCGGGGCCGGCCAGACGTTCAGCGGCCGGTACTACGTCACCTCGGTCACCCACACGCTGACCGCCGAACACGGATACCAGACGTCTTTCACCGTGCAAAGGAACGCCGCCTGATGGATCCCTATTCGCTCCTGGCCTCGCCCGGCACCGACGACCGCTTTTTCGGCGTGACCATCGGCATCGTGACCAACAACAAGGACCCCGACGGTCTCGGGCGGGTCAAGACGAGCCTGCCCTGGATGGCCGACCAGGTCGAGAGCGACTGGGCCCGGGTGGTGACCCCGATGGCCGGGGCGGGCCGCGGCATCTACTTCCTGCCCGAGGTCAACGACGAGGTTCTGGTGGCCTTCGAGCACGGCAATCCCGACACCCCGTACGTGCTCGGCGGGCTGTGGAACGGCAAGGACAAGCCGCCCGAGTCCAACAGCGACGGCAAGAACGACCGGCGCGCGATCAGGTCGCGCAGCGGGAACGTCATCCGCCTGTCCGACACCGACGGCGACGCGAAGATCGAGATCATCGACAGCAGTGGCAAGAACACGATCGTCATCAGCGCCAAGAACAACACCATAACGATCACCGCGGCCAGCGACGTGACCATCCAGTCGAACAACGGGAAGCTGAAACTGAGCGGCAACGGCGTGGAGATCACCTCCACGTCCACGGTCAAGGTCGAGGCCAGCCAGAGCATGGACCTGAAGTCCTCGGGCCAGCTGAACGTCAAGGGCACCGTGGTCAACATCAACTAGGACGGGGTCGTTCCGATGGGACAGCCAGCAGCCAAGCAAGGCGACCGGGTGGTCGCCGTCGACACGCACATCGTGATGGTGCCGGGCACCCCGCCCGTCCCCACGCCGTTGCCGCATCCCTTCGCCGGGATCATCAGCGGCGGCCTGAGCACGGACGTCAAGATCTCCGGCCGTCCCGCTGCCACGGCCGGCAGCACCGCCGACAACACCCCGCCCCACCTGCCGACCACCCCGGGCATCACCTTCCAGCGGCCGCCGACGAACAAGGCCACGATCCAGCAGGGCAGCCAGACCGTGAAGATCAACGGAAAGCCCGCCGCCCGTACCGGCGACAAGGCTCTCACCTGTAATGATCCGGCTGATCAACCAGCCGGCACGGTGGTCGCCGCGGGCACTGTCATGATCGGCTGACGCGATGCCGGACACTGACTTCCTGGGCCTGGGCTGGAATTTCCCCGTCGCCCTGGGTGACGGGGGCCAGATCGAGCTGACGCCCGACGGCGAGGAGAGCATCCGCCAGTCGATCTGGACGATCCTGGGCACCTCGCCGGGCGAGCGGGTGATGCGCCCCGACTTCGGCTGCGGCCTCTACGACCTGGTCTTCGGGGTCAACAACGTCGCCATGGCCACCGCGGTGACCCGCACCGTCCGCGACGCGCTCGCCACCTGGGAGCCGCGCATCGACGTCCTCGACGTGTACGCCGCCCCCGACCCGTCCCGTCCCGACGTGCTGGTCATCGAGATCAACTACCAGGTACGCGCGACCAACAGCCGGTTCAACCTGGTCTACCCGTTCTACCTGGAGTAGCCATGCAGGCGCCGCTCATCGACACGCGTACTCAGGCCGATATCGTGGCCCAGGCCACGCAGCTGGCCGGGCAGGTCAGCCGCTGGCAGCCCTCGCCTGACGGTCAGGCAGACGTCGGCCAGGCGCTGATCGGCATCCTCGGCCGCTTCGCCGGGCTGGTGATCGAGCGGCTTAACCGCGCGCCCGACAAGAACTACCTGGCCTTCCTGAACCTAATCGGCGCCTCGCCGGTCCCGCCGCGTCCGGCCCGCGTCCCGCTGACCTTCCACCTGGCGACCGGCAGCCCGGTCGACGCGGTGGTCCCGGCGGGCACCCTGGTCGCCGCGCCGCCGCTGGCCGGGGATACCGACGACGTGGTCTTCGAGACCGAACGGCCCCTGGTCGTCACCCGGGCCCAGCTCCAGGCCGCGTTCGTCAGCGACACCGAGAACGACACCTACAGCGACCGCTCGGCGACGGCGACCGGCCCGGCCGACGAGCCGTTCGCCGTCTTCACCGGCGACCAGCCGTCGCCGCACCAGCTCTACTTGGCCTTCGACCCGCTCCTCACCCAGCCGGGCGGCAAGGATGTGGTGCTCGCCCTGGTCTCGCCTGACAGTTGGCAGTGGCTGAACTGGCCGGTGAGCTGGGCGTACTGGGACGGCAGCGGGTGGCGGACGATCACCGGCAGCACCGCCGTGCAGGGTGGCGCCTGGCGCGTGACCCTGCCAGGCCTGCCCGCGCTGACCCCCACCGCGGTCGGCGCGACCGAGGCCGGCTGGCTGCGGGCCCAGCTCGACCTGCCGCTTCCCCCGGGCCAGAGCGGCCTGACCCCGGATTCGGTCGCCATCGGCGCCCGGAACCCGCAGGACCTGCCGCTCCCGCTGTCCCCGTTCCCGGCCGACAGCTCAGTCCAGCGGTTCTACCTGAGCGTGGACGAGGCGTTCGCCGCCGGCGGTGCCCGGGTCAGCCTCCAGGTCCGCCTGTCCCAGCCCGGCGCCGGCGCCGGCGTGCAGCTCAGCTGGCTCTACCAGGTGAACAGCCAGTGGCTGCCACTGGGCCAGTCCAGCGCCACGGCCGAGCAGGCGGGCACGACCGGCTTCGACTTCCGCGACGGCACCCGGGCTTTCACCCAGGACGGCGAGATCAGCTTTCACGTCCCCATGTCCTGGCCGCTCAGCCTGTACCGCACCCGCACCGGGCACTGGCTCCGGATCGACGTCACCGCCGGCCAGTACACCACCGCGCCGGCGGTCGCGGCGCTGACCGCGGGCTACGACTGGCTGCTGCCGCATGTGGGCGGCATCACCGCCGCCGTCGCGCCGGGACCGCCCGCCCGCCCGGTGCCGTCGCCGGCCGCCTTCTGCAACGCCGGCGGTATCGACCTGAGCAAGGACTTCTACCCGCTGGGGGAGCAGCCGCAGTTCAACGACACCTTCTACGTGGCCTGCCCGGACGAGCTGGCCCGGCCGGGCGCGGTCATCACCCTCCACGTGACGCTGACCAATCCGCCCGCCGCCATCACCACGCCACCCCAGGTCCCGCCGCCGGTCGCGACCGGCGGCAACCCGGCCATCGCCTGGGAGGTGTCGGACGGCAGCCAGTGGCACGCCGTGGCCGCCAGCTACGCCTTCACCGGCCACGGCCAGGTGACCGTCACCCTGCCCGATCCCGTCGGCAAGGACACGGTCAACGGCCAGGACGGGTACTGGCTGCGGGCCCGGCTGACCGGCGGCAACTACGGAACGGCAGGCAGCTACCAGCAGAACAAGGACAACACCTACACCTACACGCCCGCGAGCTTCGCCCCGCCGGTCATCAAGACCCTGACCGTCAGCGCGACGGCCGCCCCGCAGCCGCCGGTCCCCGCCACCGCCTGCCTGAGCTACAACGACTTCGGCTACGCCGATCACGGCGCCGCTGCGGCCGGGCCGGGCCCGCTGTTCACTCCGTTCACTCCCACCGCGGACACCGACCCGGCCCTCTACCTGGGTTTCGACCAGCCGTTCAGCCAGCGGCCGATCTCGCTGTTCGTCCCGGTGGAACCGCCGCTCCCGGAGCAGGTGGCCGCCGGGCCGCTGGCCGAGGCTGGGCCGGCCGCCGCCGCCCAGGTCACCTGGGAGTACGCCAGCCCGGCGGGCTGGCAGCCGCTCGGCGCGGTGGACGAGACGCAGGCCCTGGCCGGGCCGGGCCTGGTGACCTTCGTCGGGCCCGCCGACCTCGCCCCGCGCGAGTACTTCGGCCAGACCTGGTCCTGGCTGCGGCTGCGGTGGCAGGCCGGCGTCTTCCCGGTGCCACCCCAGCTGCGCAGCGTGCTGCTCAACACCACCTGGGCGACCCAGGTCACCACGGTGGCGGACGAGATCCTCGGCTCCGGCAACGGCGAGGCCGGCCAGGTGTTCACCACGGCGCAGACCCCGGTCCAGCCGGGCCAGCAGGTGACCGTGCGCGAACCGCAGCGTCCCGTGGCCGCCGAGGAGCAGGCGCTGGCCGACGCCGAGGGCGCCGATGCGGTCACCGTGACCCTGGACGCGGCCGGGCAGCCGGACGAGGTCTGGGTCCGCTGGCACGCGGTGCCGGACTTCTACCAGTCCGGCCCGCGCGACCGGCATTACACGGCCGACCCGCTGTCCGGCACGATCCGGTTCGGCGACGGCGCGCACGGGATGATCCCGCCGATCGGGCCGAACAACATCCGCGTAACCTACCGGGCCGGCGGCGGCGAGCAGGGCAACCGCGATGCCGCGACGATCGTGGAGCTCAAGTCCGGCGTCCCCTACATCGACGGCGTGACCAACAGCCAGCCGAGCCAGGGCGGCGCGCCGGCCGAGCCGATCGAGCGGGTGCAGGCCCGGGGGCCGCGGGCGCTGCGGCACCGCGACCGCGCCGTCACCGCCCAGGACCTCGAGGACCTGGCCGCGGCCGCCTCCGCGGACGTGGCCGCCGCGGCCGCGATCACGCCGATCTTCAACCCCAACAGCCTCTGGCTCGATCCGAAGGCACCCGTTCCCGGACCTGACCATGCCCTGGCCGAGGCGGGCCGGATGGGCGTGATCATCGTCCCCGAAGAACCCGGTTCTGACCGCCCCACGCCCAGCCTCGCCCTGATCGGCCAGGTCCGAGACTACCTGCGGGAGCGCTGCGGGCCGACCGCCGACCTGTGGGTGGCGGGCCCGGAGTGGATCGCGGTGACGGTCCAGGCCACGCTGGTGGTCACCGCGGTCGAGGACGCCGACGCGGCCGGGGACCGGGCCCGGGCCGCGCTCCAGGGCTATCTCCACCCGCTGACCGGCGGCCCCGGCGGGCAGGGCTGGGCGTTCGGCCGGCGGCCGCGCGGCTCGGACCTCTCCGCGCTGCTGGAAGCGGTCGACGGCGTGGATCACGTCGGCTCCCTGAGCGTGTCCTACCAGCCGCAGACCGCCGACGCCGAACGCGCGCTGGCCCTCCAGCGGATCCTGGCCCGGCCGCTGACCGAGCCCGGCGACGCGCCGGAACGAGAACAGGACCTGACCAGCTGGCTGGACCGCGCCCTGGTCTGCTCCGGCCCGCACGACGTCCGCGTCGCGCTCAGGTAGCGGATGACCGGGAGGAACCAGATGACCGAGCCGGCCGACAGGGCGTAAGGAGAACCGATGCCGATTCCGCTCCCGAACCTCGACGACTGGACCTACGCCGACCTCACGGCCGAGGCCCAGGCGATGATCCCGACCCTGGCTCCGGCCTGGACCGACCACAACCCCAGCGACCCCGGGATCACGCTGGTCGAGCTGCTGGCCTGGCTCACCGAGATGCTGATGTACCAGGTCGACCAGGTGCCGGCCGCCAACACCGAGAAGTTCCTCAAGCTCCTGAACGGGCCGGACTGGTCCCGCCCGCCCGGCCTGAGCCTGGACGACGCGATCCGGCTGACGATGCTCGGGCTGCGTGAGCGCTACCGGGCCGTCACCGCGGCCGACTACGAATGGCTGGCGCTGCACGCCTGGCCGCAGAGCACCCAGGCCGGGCCGCTGGGCGACGGCGCGACGCTGGCCCGGGTGCAGTGCGTGCCGCGGCGCAACCTAGCCGCCGGCCCGGACACCCGCCAGGCCGAGGCCCCGGCTCACCTCAGCCTGGTCGTCGTGCCGGCCCCAGGGCCAG
>JAJKHX010000231.1 GCA_021154785.1 Nocardiopsis sp. | reverse complement strand
GATCCTGCCGCAGCCGGAGGCGGTGGAGACGCTGCTGGCGGCGTTCGGCTCCACCGACGCGGCCGGCGACGCCGTGTCCCACATCATCGCGGCCGGCGTGCTGCCCGCCGCCATCGAGATGATGGACGCGCTGGCCATCGAGGCCGCCGAGGCCGCCGTGCACTGCAACTACCCGGCCGGGGCGGGCGCGGTGCTGCTGGTGGAACTGGACGGGCCCGCCGCCGAGGTCGAGGCGGAGCTGGCGACCGTGCGCTCGCTGTGCGAGAAGGCAGGCGCGACCGAGATCCGGGCGGCCGACGACCCGGCCGAGCGCGCGGGTATCTGGGCCGGGCGCAAGTCGGCGTTCGCCGCGGTGGGCCGGATCAGCCCGGCCTACATCGTGCAGGACGGCGTGGTGCCGCGCACCTCGCTGGGCGCGGTCCTGGGGCGGATCGCGTCGCTGTCCGCGGAGTCGGGCATCCGGGTGGCCAACGTGTTCCACGCCGGCGACGGGAACCTGCACCCGCTGGTGCTGTACGACGACAAGGTGCCGGGCCAGGCCGAGGCGGCCGAGAAAGTATCCGGTGCCATCCTGGACGCCTGCCTGGAGCACGGCGGCTCGATCACCGGCGAGCATGGCGTGGGGGTGGACAAGTCGCGGTACATGCCGAAGATGTTCGGCGCCGACGACCTGGACACCATGCAGCTGATCAGGTGCGCGTTCGACCCGGCCAGCCTGTGCAACCCCGGCAAGATCTTCCCCACTCCCCGGCTGTGCGGCGAGGTACCCGGCCACCACCGGGCCGTATCTTCGGCGGGGCACCCCGCCGTAGCGGCCGGACCGGCGGAGATCTTCTAAAAGATGGATACCGAACGAGTCGCCGTTCCCGCCATCGGCCCGGACCTCGCGGCCGCCTGCCCGTCGCTGGCGGCCGGCACGACGGCCGATGCCGTGGCCGGAGCGGTCCCCGCGTTCGTCGCCTGGCCGGCTTCCACCGAGGAGGCGGCCGGGCTGCTGCGGGCCGCGGCGCGGGCCGGGCTCGCGGTGGTACCGCGCGGGGCCGGCACCGGGTTCGGCTGGGGATCGCCGCCGTCCCGGTGCGACCTGGTCGTGGACCTGAGCTCGATGGACCAGGTGATCGAGCACGGGGCCGGGGACCTGGTGGTGCGGGTGCAGGCCGGCCTGACGATCGGGGCGCTGGCCGCGGCGCTGGCCGCGGCCGGCCAGGAGCTGGCGCTCGACGTGCCGGCCGAGGCGACGGTGGGCGGGGTGGTGGCCACCGGGACGACCGGGCCGCGGCGGCTGCGCTACGGGTCGCCGCGTGACCTGCTCCTCGGCCTGACCGTGGTGCGCGCCGACGGGACGATCGCGCACTCCGGCGGCAAGGTGGTCAAGAACGTGGCCGGCTACGACATCGGCAAGCTCTTCTGCGGGTCGCACGGCACGCTGGGGCTGATCACCGAGGCGACCTTCCGGCTGCATCCGCGGCCGGGCGCGGTGGCGTGGGTGACTGCGGAGTTCTTCGGTGCGTCCGGAGCCGGTGCGTCCGGAGCCGGTGCGTCCGGAGCCGGTGATCCGGGCGCCGGGGTGGCGGCTGCTAGCGCCGCGGTGGCCGCGGCGGCGAACTCGGCGCTGGTGCCGTCGGCCGTGGAACTGGACTGGCCGGGCGGGACGCCGCCGTCGCGGCGTCCGCTGCGGGTCGGCGTGCTGCTCGAGGGCACGCCGTCGGGGGTGGCCGAACGGGCCGAACGGATGTCGGAGCTGCTCACGTTCGCGGGCGGCGGTCCGGTCTCCGTTTCCGATGCGGCGCCGCCCCGGTGGGGCGCGCTGCCCGCGGGGGCCACGGTCGTGCGGATGTCGTTCTGGGTCAGCGCCCTCGACGCGGTACTCGCGGCGCTGCTGGCGGCGGGTGAGAGCGCGGGGGTCCGGCCCGCCGTGACCGGGGCGGCCGGGGCGGGCGCGCTGTATGCCTGCCTGGATCCGGATACCCCGGACGAGGACGCGGCCCGGTTCGTGACCGCGCTGCGCGAGCGGATCGCGGGCCTGAGCCCCGGGGCGCCGCGGGGCAGCGTGGCGGTGCTGGCCGGGCCGCCGCCGGTGCTGGCCGCGGCCGGGGCGTACCGGGACGTTCCCGGGGCCGCCCTGATGCGGGCGGTCAGGGACCAGTTCGACCCGGGCCGACGGATGTTCCCGGGGAGATTTAATTTTGCTGGAGGCGAATAATGCGGCACTGCGCCGGAGGCGAATGATGCGGCACTGCGCGGGAGGCGATTGATGCAGGACGAGGACGCGCTGCGCGAGGTGGCGAAGGACTGCGTGCACTGCGGTTTCTGCCTGCCCGCCTGTCCGACCTACCAGCTGTGGGCCGAGGAGATGGACTCCCCGCGCGGCCGGATCTACCTGGTGAACCAGCTCCTCGACGGGGCGCCGCTGACCGCCGCCACCGCCGAGCACTTCGACCGCTGCCTGGGCTGCATGGCCTGCATGACCGCGTGCCCCTCCGGGGTGCAGTACGACCAGCTCATCGAGGCGGCCCGGGTCTGGACCGAGGAAGCCCGGTCCGGTGCCGGGGAGGTAGCGACGCCGCCCGGGGCTGCGAACGACAACGTGGCCGAGGTGCGCGGGGCCGATGCCGAGTCCGCCGGCGGCGGCCGGCCGGTGTCCCCCGGGCAGCAGGTGCCGACGGCGCCTAAGCGGCCGGTCCGGGACCGGGCGGCCAGGACCGCGATCTTCTCGCTGTTCCCCTATCCGAAGCGACTGCGGGCGGTCACCGCCCCGCTGCGGGTCGCGCAGCGAGCCGGCCTGGACCGGCGACTGGCCCGCAGCCGCCTGCCCGGCCGGGTCTCCCCCGTGCTCGGCGCGGCGCTGCGGCTGGCGCCGCCGGGGGTCACCGCGGCGGACGCGCGGCCGCTGCCGGAACGGGTCCCGGCGCTGGGGACCCGGCGGGCCGTGGTGGGCATGCTCACCGGGTGCGTGCAGTCGGTGTTCTTCCCGCGGGTCAACGCCGCGACCGCGCGGGTGCTCGCGGCCGAGGGCTGCGATGTGATCATCCCGCGCAACCAGGGCTGCTGCGGGGCGCTGTCGATGCATTCGGGCCGGGAGGCCGAGGCCGAGACGTTCGCCCGGCGCACGATCGCCACCTTCGAGCAGGCCGGCGTGGACGCGGTGGTGGTCAACTCGGCCGGCTGCGGCTCGGCCATGAAGGACTACGAGCGGCTGATGCGCGGGTCCGACGGCGGCTGGGCCGAGCGGGCGGCCGAGATGAGCGGCAAGGTCCAGGACCTGGCCGAGTTCCTGGCCGAGCTCGGGCCGGTGGCGCGGCGCCATCCGCTGCCGGTCACCGCCGCCTACCACGACGCCTGCCACCTGGCGCACGCGCAGCGGATCACCCGGCAGCCGCGCGAGCTGCTGCGGGCGATCCCCGGCCTGAACCTGGTCGAGGTGGCCGACGCGGGCACCTGCTGCGGTTCGGCGGGCGTGTACAACCTGCTGCAGCCGGAGGCGGCGAGCGAACTGGGCGCCCGCAAGGCCGAATCGGTGCTGGCCACCGGCGCGCCGCTGCTGGTCTCGGCCAACCCGGGCTGTTCGCTGCAGATCGCGTCCGCGCTGGCCGAACGCGGTCAGGACATCGCGGTCGCGCACACCGCCGAGGTACTGGACGCCTCGATCCGCGGCCGGGCGCTGTAGGAGGGCTTCTTCAGCTCGGATTTACGCCAGCGGCGGGCAGGGACTTCACGTCCCCGCCCGCCGCTGTCACCGGTCCGCGTAGCGCGTCAGAAGCGCAGTACGGTGCTGGCGGTGCCGAGCTTCAGGCCCGGCTGGAACAGGCTGGTGCCGAAGGTCGCGTCCAGGGCGCTGGCGGCGGTGCTGGTGAGGGTGAGGCCGATCCCGCTGATCCTGATGGAGTGCCAGCCCTTGTGGATGGTGGCGTGGGCCAGGCTCAGCTTGAACAGCGGCACCCGGGTCTTCGAGCTGCCGTTCACCGCGGCGGTCAGCACGCCCTGGTGCACGCTGATGACGAAGTCGCTGACCAGGATCTGCTTGCCGGCGGGCACGTCGGCGAACAGGATCCCGCCCTTGTGCCAGATGGTGCCGGTGAGTTTGCCCGCGTTCAGCCAGCCGCCGGTTACCGGGAAGCTGAACCGGACCGCGACACCGCCGCCGCCGATGCTGGCGCCCTCCGTGCCGGGCAGCGTCGCGACCGGCACGATGCCGTTGCCGAGCAGGGCGGTGGCGATCCCCGGGGCGGTGGTGACCGTGGTTGCGCCGCCGGTCAGCCGCACCTGGGAAGACGAGCTGGCGGTCGACGCGGAAGCGGAGCTCGCCGCTGCCACTGGGCCGGCGACCAGGCCCGCCATGGTGGCGACGATCGCCACCCGCTTGAACATGCGCATGTCCACTCCTTCTCCGATCACGGCCGCGCTCGGGCGCGGCTCTCCTGGTGGCATACGGCCGGGCGGGCCTCGCCGGATGCAGTCAGGACCGGATGGTTGCGGCGCCGCCGAGCGCGGTGACCGGCAGGGAGCCCCGGACCACGCTGTCCTTGGAGTGCTGGGTGCTTCCGTTGAACGGCTGCAGCGAGACGTCGATGCGCGAGTAGTCACGCAGGTCCACACCGGGCGGCATGATGAACGTGCCCGTGTGGCCGGCGCTCAGGTCGCCGAGGGAGATCATGCTGACCCCGTCCCGGGCTAGCAGCCAGACCTCGTAGAAGCCGGGCCGCGCGGGCGCCCGCAGGGTGACGACGAGCTCCTGCTGGCTGGCAGTGGACCGCATCACGGCGGTGCCCGTGCTGCCCTGCCACTGCGGGAACTGCGGCAGCGGGCTCAGCTCGATCCGGGCGACCACGTGGGTCGGCGGGGACTTGACGACCTGAGCCACGCCTATCGTGCCGCCGATCCCGATGACCAGCCCGGCCGCCAAGGTGGCCAGCGCACCGGCCAGCCGCCGCGGCCGGGCGGCCCGCCGATGTGCGGACCGGAATCCGCGACTGTCTTCCGGAAAGGCCGGCGTCTCCGGGACAGCTGGCGCCTTCGCCAGGGTGCCCGAGCCGTTCAGGGCCGATCCGTTCAGGGCGGATCCGTTCAGGGCGGATCCGTTCAGGACGGGACCGTTCAGGACGGGACCGTTCGGGGCCGCGACGTTCAGGGGGACGCTGACGCCGGTCGCGGCGGCGATCCGGTCCCAGACCGGGGGCGGCGGCGCCTGCAGGATCTCCGCCGGATCCGCGTCCCGGGCCAGCCGGACGACCGCAGTGAGCCGGGCGAGCTCGGCCTGGCAGAGCGCGCAGCTGGCGGCGTGCTCGGCGTCGCGCGCCGTGCCCGCCGTCTCGCCCAGCGCCCGCAGGGCCAGGATCTCCGGGTCAGTGTGCGACACCGTTGGCCTCCAGCCTGGACCGCAGCCGTTGCAGGCCGCGGCGGATGTGGCTTTTCACAGTGCCGAGGGGCAGCCCGAGTACCCGGGCTATCTGCTCGTGCGTCATATCAGAATAGAACGCCAGGACCATCACCAGGCGCTGTGACTCCGGTAGCTGGGCCAGTTCGTCGGCCAGCACGATCCTGTCCACTACCTGGTCGGCGGGCGCCTCGGGCGCGGTCACCGACGCGCCGCCGGTGACCTGGAGCAGCACCCGGCTGTCCCGCTGCCGGCTCCGCAGCGCGTCCGCCACCTTGTTCCGGGTGATGGTGACCAGCCAGCCGGCCAGCGTGCCGCGGGCGCGGTCGAAGCGGTCCCGGCTGCGCCAGGCTGACACGAAGACCTGCTGGGTCACATCCTCGGCGTCCGGCCGGGCGCCCAGGGAGCGCAGCGCGATGCTGTAGACCAGCGGCCCGAAACGCTCGTAGACAAGCGCGAGCGCGTCCGGCTGCCCCCCGCTGAGGGCAGCCGCGACATCCTCATCCGTCAACTGGCCTATCAAAACAAAACTAAAATACACTAAGTTGACAGCGAGTGCATCCAGCCCGCAGCTCAGCAGGCGCCCGGGGCGCGGGAGGAACCGGCGCTAGCCGAGCAGTTCGTTGGCGACCCGGGTGAACCACACCGCGTCCTCGTACCGGCCCTCTGCCCGGAACTGCTCGGCTCGCCAGCGCAGCCACTGCCGGATCGCCGACAGCGTGTACCCGGCGGCGTCCTCGTCAATGCCCGCGCTGAGCAGGACATTTGTCACATGTTCCTGGGGTGTCATGACTCAGCGTCACCTCACCTGATCAAGCAGCCCTTCCGCTGCCCCTGGCCGCGGCCGCCGCTCGCTGCCCGGCCGGGCCGCTTTTATGCACGGCTTCAGTGACCGCGATGAGACGGGGGCAGGTCCAGGGCGGGGTTGCGGTCGAAGAAGCCGGACGGCTTGAGCCAGAACGAGACGACGTCGCTGGGCATCACCGGCCAGTCCTCCGGCCGGGTGATGTGGTGGATGCCGAACACGTACCACAGCACCACGTCGGTGTTCTCGATCGGCCGGTCGGCTTCGGTCCAGACGGCCAGGCCCGAATCGCGCTCGCTCTGGACCGGGAAGTCGCCGCAGGGCCAGCGCTCGTCTTCGCGGTAGGGAGTCACCCACAGGGTGTGGCCGATCACCTGCGCCCGCTGGTAGGCGGGCGAGGCGGGATCGAGCAGGGGCGGGAAGGCCGCGCCGGGGACGAGCTTGTAGCTGACGGGGGTACCGAGCCCGTTCGGCACGTTGTTGTTGGTTATTTTCCAGCCGCGCTGGGTGCTCCAGTTGTAGTCCTGTTTTCCCTGCGCCTCGGTGCGCAGGGGGGTGCTCCGGACCGTGAGGCCGAGGGCGTAGGGGTCGTCCGCCCCGGCCGGGGCGGGCACGGAGTCGCTGACGTAGACCGTGTTGTCGCTCCCGTCCACGTCGAGGTCGAGCCGGGCCACGATGAAGTGCTGGTGGAAGGGCGCGTAGAGGCCCTGGTCGACCAGCGTCCCGTTGGCGGGGCGGCTGCCGGGCGCCGCGGTGTGCGAGGTGACCAGGATGCCGGTCGCGCGGACCTCGCACTCGATGTTGCCGTCCTGGTAGAACCGCCAGTACACCAGGTACTCGTAGTTGGCCACGGTGACGTGGAAGGAGACCACCAGCCGCCGTTGCCGCCGGACCTCGACGCCGGCCCGCTCGTCGACGTGCTTCCAGCCGACCCCGCTGTCCTCCTCGTGGATGCAGATCGCGTTCGGTATGGTCCGGGGCTCGCCGCGGGAGTCGTGCACCACCGCGTCCAGGTAGGTGATGTCACAGAGGCAGTCGCAGCCCAGGGACAGCGACGTGGTCATGAAGCCCAGGCCCCACACGCCGATGTCGAACGCGGTGCGCCGGTAGTGGTCCGGGCTGGCATCCCGGTACGGCACCACCATCTCGGCGAACGACAGCCGGTGCGCCACCGAGCGGAGCCGGTCTTTGTCGTGGTAGCCCACCTGGTGCAGGACCAGGCCCTCGCGGTAGTTGAAGCCCAGCCGCAGCTGCCAGTTCTGCCAGCTCAGCCGGTGTCCGTCCAGGGCGAAGCCGACTCCTTCGGGCTGGGTTACGTGGAGCGGCGTCACCTCACGCAGGCGCATCGGGAGGAGGCTGGGCAGGTACTCCCCCATCACCTCGGGGTCGGCGGCGGCGCCTTCTTCGTAGCTGTCCTCCAGTTCGAGCAGCGTCATCGTGTTCAGGTCGACGACCGGGTGCAGGCCGGTGACGTGGTGGGCGTACGGGTTGCCCCGCTCGCTGCCCCGGACCCAGACGTCACACCAGCCGATCCGGCGGTCCTTGTACTGCTCGGGGACGAGCGCCGCGCCGTAGGCCCACATGTCGGTCAGCACCAGGGACAGGTCGGTGACGCCGCGCCGGGCCAGCGCCCGCGCCACTTCCGGGCAGGCCCGGAGCATCTCGTCGCACTCGTGCCACTCGTCCACGGTCATGTTCGGCTGCTGGCCCGGCAGGTGCTCCCAGCTGGTGACCTCGTCCCCGGTCAGCGAGACGACGGCCCGGTAGGCCTGGCCGTCGGCCCGATCCCAGCCGACCACGATAGCCGCCCGGGCCAGCTTGGCGGCTGCCTCCAGCGCTGTGTCCAGCCCTGTGTCGAACCCTGTGTCCAGCGCTGTGTCCAGCGCGGGCAGGTCGGCCTTGGCCGGCTCCTTCAGCTCGATCGAGGCGAACCGCCAGGTGTCGCCGATCTTAGGATCGCGCCGCACGATCGCGGCGGCCTGGCGGATTTCGTCCGCGGACAGCGGGTCGAGCGGGTGCGAGTTGGTCACTAGGTCATCTTGGCGGACGGCCTGGGGCCTGCCAAGATCCTTGCGGTGTGCGTGGCGCAGGCTCTACGTTTCGGCCATGCACAGTATGGATCCGACGACGGAGTCGATGATCAGGTCAGTGCTCGCCTACGCGGAGAACCGGCTGCGGCTGGACCCGGTCCCGCTGGACCGGGGCTCGACCGAGCCGGCCAAGCTCGACGCGGCGCTGAAGGGGCTGCCAGGTCCCGGGCCGCATACGCCCGACCAGGTGCTCGGAGTCTGGGCTTCCGTCATGGCGCCCGCCGTGATCTCGGCCGACAGCCCGCGCTTCCTCGGCTTCATCCCGGCCGCGCCGACCAAGGCGTCGCTGCTGTTCGACATGCTCGTCTCGTGCGCGTCGATCCAGGGCATCTCGTGGCTGGAGGCGGCGGGCGCGATCCACGCCGAGAACGTGGTGCTCCGGCTGATCGCCGACCGGGCCGGGATGCCTTCGTCGGCGGGCGGCTGTTTCGTCTCGGGCGGCTCGGCCGGGAACCTCTCGGCGCTCGTGGTGGCGCGCGAGGTAGCCAAGCGCAAGGCGGGTCCGGCGGCCGCGGGGCGGCGCTGGCGGGTGGCGGTGAGCGAGGACGCGCACTCCTCGATCACCAACACGCTGCGGATATGCGAGATGGACGCGCTGGTCGTGCGATCCGACGATCACCGGCTGACCGGCGACGGGCTGCGGGCGGCGCTGGCGGCTTCACCGGACCCGGGCTCGGTGGCGGCGGTGGTGGCCACGTCGGGGACGACCAACGCGGGCATCATCGACGACCTGGCGGGCGTGGCCGCGGTGGCCCGCGAGCACCAGCTGTGGTTCCACGTGGACGGCGCCTACGGCGGGGCCGGCCTGTTCGCGCCCAGCGTCCGGGCTTTCTACGAGGGCATCGAGCACGCCGACTCGTTCATCGTGGACCCGCACAAGTGGCTGTTCGCGCCGTTCGACTGCGCGGCGCTGCTGTACCGGAACCCGTCGATCGCGAAGTCCGTGCACACGCAGGACGCCTCGTACCTGGACGTCATCCACGACCGGCCGGGCGAGTGGAACCCGACCGATTACGCCTACCACCTGACCCGGCGGGCCCGGGGCCTGCCGCTGTGGTTCTCGCTGTCGGTGTACGGCGTCGACGCCTACAGCGAGGCCATCGAGACGGCCATCTCTTTGGCCCGGGAGGCCGCGGACGAGATTCAGTCCCGGCCCGGCCTGGAGCTGATCAGGAAGCCGTCCCTCGGGGTGGTGCTGTTCCGCCGTCACGGCTGGGAGGCCGCGCAGTACACCGCGTGGGCCGACAAGCTGCTCGAGGACCAGGTGGCGTTCATACCGCCGTCGGCGTGGGAGGGCGAGACGGTGGCGAGGTTCGCGTTCCTGCACCCGCACACCACGATGGACCTGGTGCGCGAGATCCTCGACCGGATGGACTAGCTCGCTACGCCCGGGGCTTGGCTACGTCCTGGCCGTCTCGGTCGTCCTGGCCGTCCAGCTCGTTCTGGCCGTCCAGGCCGCCCTGGCCGTCGCGGTCGCCCTGGCCGTCGCGGTGTCCGGCCAGGCGGCCCCAGGCGACGCCCGGGTACTTGCCTTCGGTCTGGTGCTCGTGCTCGGTGATGTCCAGGTCGGGGATGAGGTCGGTGAGGCACATGACGGCTTCCTTACTTCGCGGGCGGGAGGGTGAAGGTAACGGCCTGCTGGCTCTGCTGGGTGACGATGGTGCCGATGCCGGCCACCCCGGAACCGGACGGGGCCAGCGCGTCGATCTGCCACGCCTCCGATCCGTTGAGGCCGCTGGACTGCGACGGCTTCCAGGTGACGCCGTCGGCCGAGGTCCACAGGGCGACATCTTGCTGCCCGGCCGGCCCGAACAGCCCGGCCGCGGTGAAGCCGCCGTGGTCCGCGGTCAGCGCGGTGAAGGAGGTGTCGGGGCCCGGGGTGCTGAACGGCACTTGCTGCCAGGTCTGGCCGCCGTCCGCCGACAGCTCGGCGAACGGGATGGCACCCGGTACGGTCCCGGTGGCCGAGCCGATCGCGGGGCCGCGGCCCGTCGTGGCCTGGCCCAGCGCGACCACGTTGGCGCCGCTGATGGCGACCTGCTGGAGCGAGCCGGCGGTCGCGCCCGCTGGCAGCGGCAGCTCGATCGTCTCCCAGGCGCGGCCGTCGTTCGTCTTCCAGACGGCCGGCTGGCCGTCATGCGAGCCGACCGAGACGAACCCGTGCGGGCTCGCGGCGACCGCGAGCACCTGACTCGAGCCGACCGCGTCGTTCGTGTCGTGGGCCCGGGTCCAGCTGGTCAGGTTGGCTGACCACCAGACGTCGGCGACGCCAGCGCCGCCCGGCGCGACCAGCTTGCCGACGATGACGTAGCCGGCCGGGCCCGAGGTCGCCGACACGGCGGATACGCCGGCCAGGTCCTGGGTGATGTTCCCGCCGGCCACGCCCCAGGTCACGCCGTCGGGCGAGGTCAGGATGGCAGGCCCGGGCGCACCCACCGCCAGCCAGCCGGCCGGCCCGTGGGTCACGCTGGTCAGGGTGCGCAGCTTGGGGTCGGCCGCGACCAGCCTCAGCGACGAGACCAGTGTCCAGGCGCTGCCCGTGGTCTTCCGCCACACCGCCGGGTAGCCGTTGGCGCTGCCCACCGCGATCTGGGCGCCGCCGGACACGGCGGTGCCGTTGATCTTCATCTCGGGAATGGCGGCCCCGGCGATGCCGGCCAGCGCGACCTGGTGCACGGTGCCGCTGGCGCTCGCCTCGACGAAGACCGGCTGCTGGCCGGCCGGGCTGGGCGTGGTGTACCCGATCGCGACGATCGTGCCGGCCGGGGCGACGGTCGCGCCGACCACCGACTCGGCGGCAGCGCTGCCGAGCGAGGCGGTCGGCAGCCACGAAGTCCCGGTGCCGGTGCTCGTGTAGCCCACGATCTGGCCCTTGGTGGTGGTCCCGGTGACGACGAAGCCGTAGGCGCTGCCCTTCACCACGCCGGGCGTCCACCCACCCTCCGGGTCGATCGTGGCCGCGTACTGCCAGGTCCGGCCGTTCGGTGAGAAGTAGGCGACGCCGTCGGCGGACCCGGTCGTGGCCTGGCCCGGCCTGATCGCGATGAGGCCGGAGCCGTCGAAGGCCACGCCGCTGATCGCGGCGCTGGCGCCGTGGTCGGCCGGGATCGTCAGGCGCGTCCACGCGGTGCCGCCGTTAGTGCTCAGCCAGGCGGCGCCGTACGACGTCTTGCCCCTGGACACCTCGCCCGAGATCAGCGTGGCGTTGCCCTGGTAGGTCGCGTAGGCGACGTTCAGCACGGTCTCGCCCGGGCCGGCCAGTCCGAGCTGCCCGGCGGTCAGCCGCTGCCAGGTCAGGCCGTTCTTCGAGGTCCAGAGCACCGCGCCGCCGTTGTTGGAGCCGGCCGCCAGGTAGCCCTGAGCGGTCTTGGTGATCACCCACACCGAGTCGCCGTGCAGCTGCGGGCTGATCCCGCGGGGCGACGCGAGGGTCCAGGCCTGGCCGGTCGGGCTGGTCCAGATGGCCTGCGGGCCGACCGCTACCCAGCCGCCCGCGCCGCCGGCCAGCAGCGTGGCCGGGTGACCGAGCGCGGCCTGGGCGCCCTGACCGCCACCCTGCCCGCCACCCTGACCGCCACCCTGAGTGCCGCCGGGGGCGCTGACCGGGGCGAGGCGCCAGCTGGCGCCGGCGTTGGTCGAGACCAGGAATTGCTGGCGGACCACGCCGTCGCTGGTCTGCGAGCCCATCGTCACGATCGTGTTGCCCGACGCCACGACGCGGTTGATGCTCTGGACGACGCCGCGCTGGTCCTGCCCGGGATACGTGTCGAGGGTGACCGCGGCCAGCGGCAGCTGCGGCGCGACGGAGCTGATGCCCTGGTCGCCCTGGTGCTTGTCCCCGCTGAGCGGACCGAACTTCAGTACGTGGCCGGTCAGCAGCGCAACGGCCAGCACAGCCACGGCCACCAGCACGAGGGCGGGCACCACGATCGTCGCGGCGCGGCGGCCGCGGCGGGCGGGGCCGGATCGCTGATGGCCGGGCATCCGGTGGTCGATCAGGGTGGTGCCGGCGGCGGCGTGGCCGGCCGCCGGACGGCGCGCGGGGCGTCCTGCGGGTGTGGCTCCGGGCCGGGCCGGGGATCGCTGACCGGGCTGGCCGGGGGCGGACGTTCGGCCGGGGGTATGCGGGGATGCCAGGTTGGAGGGGCGCCGCCTGATGGGCGGCCGGTCGTCGTCCCACCGGTCTGCGCTGGCCTGGCCGTCATCGAAGTCCAGGTCAGGATCGGAGTACACCGGCGCACCGAGCGGGCCGGACCGGCGTCCGGGCCAGCTGGCCGCGGATTCCGGG
>JAJKHX010000230.1 GCA_021154785.1 Nocardiopsis sp. | reverse complement strand
TTCCTCCCTGATCGTGCTGATAACCAGGATGTTGTAGTCCTCGCCGAGCGCGAGCAGGAAGATGAACGCTGTTCAGGGACGGCAGGAAATGAGGTACGGCGAACGCCGCGACTAGCCAGGTCGCGCTGACGACCCATCGAAAGCCGTACCGCACAGCCAAGCTGGATCGCTCCCGGCGGATAAGCCTTGCGGGCCGGCCGGATAAGGTTCGGAGCCATGCCGCTGATCAGCGTGGTCATCCCGGTGCACGGGGTCGAGGCCTACCTGGATCGCTGCCTGGACTCGGTGCTCGGACCTGCTGGCCAGGCCGCCGGCGGGACCCCGGTCTCGCTCGAAGTGATCGCCGTCGATGACGCGTCCCCGGATCGCTGCGGTGCCATCCTGGCCGCCCGGGACGACCCCCGGCTCCGGGTCCTCACCACTTCCGCCGCGGGCGGACCCGGCCCGGCCCGTGACCTGGGGGCCAAGGAAGCCACGGGGGAGTACGTGTGGTTCGTCGACGGGGACGACGAACTGGCCGAGGGCGCCCTGGCCGCGGTCGCCGAAGCGCTGGCCCGGCTGCGGCCCGACGTGCTGATCACCGACTTCGAGAACCTTTATCCCGACGGCACGACCAGCCCGAGCGACGGCGCGAGGTACCTGCGCGGGCCTGAAGTCGGCCCGCTCGCGGCCAATCCCGGCCTGATCCACCTGACGATGACCGCGTGGAGCAAGGTGTTCCGCCGCGACTTCCTGGCCGGGCTGGGCCTGTCGTTCGGCTCCGCGGGGCCGGCCCCGCACGAGGACGTGCCGGTCACCGCGCTGGCCTTGCTGACCGCCGGGCGGATCGGCGTGCTCGACCGGGTGTGCTACCGCTACCGGCGGGCCCGCCGCGGTTCGTACCTGGCCACCGCCAGCGCCGCGAACTTCAACATCTTCGCTTCCTACCAGCAGGTTTTTAACTATTTTTCCGAACGGGCCGGCCTGCCTGCCCCGGCAATTCCTCCCGCCGTCTATACGGCCGTATTCGAGCGGGCCATCTGGCACTACACCACACTGCTGCCCTTGGTGCCGCGGCGTCGCCGCCGCGAATTCTTCCGCCGGATGTCCGCCGACTTCCGGCGCTGGCGGCCCGCCGGGTACCAGTTCCCGCCCGGCCCCCGCGGCGCGAAGTTCCGGCTGGTCGCACGCGGCGCCTACGGGGCCTACGCGCTGATCGATCCGGTGAACCGGCTGCGCGTGCGGCTGCGCGGGAGAAAGTGACCGGCTTGGGCCGATTCGTGACGGGTGAGGTGCCCCCGCCGTAAGCTGCCGTGAACGGATTACTAAGGGGTGAGCGACATGCGTCATCTCATGGGTATTGTGCTAGCGGTCGTCATGGCCGCCGTGGTGTTCTTCGCGGGCTCCTGGGGGTACCTGAAGCTGCTCATCGGGCCGGCCGGGCCCGGCCGCGGGGCGCTGCCCGGCGCCGGCGGCTCCCTGCTGCACAACCATGCCGTGCTCGAGGGCTTCGGCGCGCTCCTGGGGGTCGGCCTGGTCGCCGGGCTGCTGATCGCGGCGCCGAGGATCTCCCCGCTCGCGGCGGGGCTGCCCGGCCTGGCGCTGCTCGGCTGGACCGGCCTGTACCTGTTCAGCGTGCGGCACGCGGTCCAGTACATCCCGCTGAAATCCAAGCCCTACGGCGCGGGCTTCGAGGCCATGCTCTTCGACGGGGTGCTGGCCCTGGCCGGCCTGGCCATGGTCATCCCGCTGTTCGTCGCCTCGCGGTGGCGTCGCCAGCGTGTGGTGACCGATTCCGGTCCTTACTCGGGTACCACGGCCAGCTTCCCCGACCTGCAGGCGACCCAGACGATGCAGGCCGACAGCAGCCTGCTCTCGGACTGGACCCAGACCGCGCCGCATCCCCGGATTGACCCCGGCGGGCCCGGTCCTTCCGGTCCGCCGCAGGCCCCCTGGGGCCCGGCCGAGTACAGCTGACGGGCCCCGCATCCGGGCTAGCGGATGCCCAGCCGCTTCTTGGCCTTGGCCCAGGTGAACGTGGCGTCGGCGGGAGCGTGGCCGCACACCGCGGCCATCAGGACGGTGTCGCGGCCCGCCTGCGCGATCACGCCCAGGGACTTGCTGAGTACCGCCGCCGGGGCCAGGCCGCGCTCGGTGCGCTCCAGGTTCACCGCGACGAAATCAGAGGTGCTCGAACGCTGCTACCGCAATGCTGCCGGCTTGCAACCCCGCCACACCCGCGACCGCATTTTCGTGCTTTGCCGGGTTTGCGATTGGCGGGCCGGGCGGGGTCGCGCTGGTTTACGCGGCGTGGAACTGCTCGGCTTCGGTGGAGCCGGACAGCGCGACGGTCTCCGCGTTCGGGGAGATCGCCGAGGTCACCCGGTCGAAGTAGCCGGTGCCGACCTCGCGCTGGTGGCGGGTGGCGGTGTAGCCGGCCGTCTCGGCGGCGAACTCGGCCTGCTGGAGCCGGACATAGGCGGGCATGCCCTCCGCGGCGAAGCCCTTGGCCAGGTCGAACATCGAGTGGTTGAGGGCGTGGAAGCCCGCCAGCGTGATGAACTGGAACCGGTAGCCCATGGCGGCGAGTTCCTTGCTGAACTTGGCGATCGTCGCCTCGTCCAGGTGCGCGCTCCAGTTGAACGAGGGCGAGCAGTTGTAGGCGAGCAGCTGGTCCGGGTACTCGTTCTTGATGGCCTCGGCGAACTCACGGGCCACGTCGAGGTCGGGCTTGGACGTCTCCATCCAGAGCAGGTCGGAATACGGCGCGTAGGCCAGGCCCCGGGCGATGCACGGCTCGATTCCGTTGCGCACCCGGTAGAAGCCTTCCGCGGTCCGCGAGCCGGTGACGAACGGCTCGTCGCGCTCGTCGACGTCCGAGGTCAGCAGCGTGGCCGCCTGCGCGTCGGTGCGGGCGATGACCAGCGTGGGCACGTCGCACACGTCGGCGGCCAGCCGGGCCGCGTTCAGCGTCTTGATGTGCTGGCCAGTCGGGATGAGGACCTTCCCGCCCAGGTGGCCGCACTTCTTCTCGGACGCCAGCTGGTCCTCCCAGTGCACGCCCGCGGCGCCGGCCGCGATCATGGACTTCATAAGCTCGAAGGCGTTCAGCACGCCGCCGAACCCGGCCTCGGCGTCGGCCACGATCGGGGCCAGCCAGTACGGTGAGCCGGTCAGGTCGCCGTCCTCGGATTCGGACCAGGCGATCTGGTCGGCGCGCTGGAGCGCGTTGTTGATCCGGCGGACGACCTGGGGCACCGAGTTGACCGGGTAGAGGCTCTGGTCCGGGTAGGTCTGGCCGGCCAGGTTGGCGTCGGCCGCCACCTGCCAGCCGGACAGGTAGATGGCCTGCAGGCCGGCCTTGACCTGCTGCACGGCCTGGTTGCCGGTCAGCGCGCCGAGTGCGGTCACGGCGTCTTCCTCGGCCAGCAGCTTGCGCAGCCGCTCGGCGCCGCGCCGCGCCAGCGTGAACTCTTCGGTGACCGAGCCGCGCAGGCGCACGACGTCCTCAGCCGAGTAGGTCCGCTCGGTGTCGTTCCAGCGGGGGCTGGTGTCCCATTCGTTCCGCAGGCGGGCCGCTTGCTGGCTGATCGTGTCCACTATGGAGCCTTTCTCAGGTTGTCCGGTCCTTCACCCCAGGTTGTTTCCTCCGGTTCGGGTCTGCCAAGGGCAGTCGGGCGTAAAAATCTGCTGTTTTTTTCAGTATGGAAAGTTACACTGAGCTTTGTGATTAAAGATTCGCAAAATTTGGTCTATACCGATGGTATAGACCTCGTGACCTTTGGTCAGCGGCTCCGCCACCTGCGCCGGATGCGGGGCCTGACCCTGGCCGAGCTCGGCGAGCGGATCGACCGCGCGCCCTCGGTGCTGTCGCTCATGGAGAACGGCCGCCGGGAGCCGAAGCTCTCGCTGATCGAGCAGCTGGCGGCGGCCCTGTCGGTGCCGGTGACCGAGCTGCTGAGCCGCCAGCCGCCCAGCCGCCGGGCCCAGCTGGAGATCGCCCTGGCCGACGCGCAGCAGGACCCCTCGTACCGGCGGCTCGGCCTGCCGCAGCTGAAGATCGGCGCCCGCGTCCCCACCGACGTGCTCGAGCACCTGGTCGCGGTGGCGGCGGAACTGCGCACCCAGCAGTCCAAGCCCGCCGCCACCCCGGAAGAGGCCCGGGCGGCCAACGCGGCGCTGCGCGACGCCATGCGGGAGCGGGGCAACTACTTCGACCTCATCGAGCGGGAGGCGGCCGGCACCCTGCGTACCGTCGGCTACTCCGGCGGCGCGCTGTCCCAGGGCATGCTGATCGCGGTGATGAACCATCACGGCTTCGCCATCCGGTACGTCCAGGATCTCCCGCGGTCGGTCCGCTCGCTGACGGACCTGCGCAACCACCGGATCTACGTCAAGCAGGAGCCGGTCGGGGCCGATTCGCCGCGCGCGGTCGTCCTGCAGGCGCTCGGTCACTTCCTGCTCGGTCACCAGGTGCCGCGCGACTTCGCCGATTTCCTGCGGCAGCGGGTCGAGGTGAACTACTTCGCCGCCGCCGTCCTGATGCCGGAGACCGCGGTGGCGCCGCTGCTCGACCAGGCCAAGAAGGGCCGCGATCTCGCCGTCGAGGACCTGGTCGACCTGTTCTCGGTGTCCTACGAGATGGCCGCGCACCGCTTCACCAACCTGGCCACTCACCACCTGGGCCTGCCGTGCCACTTCGCGAAGAACGACGCGAGCGGCATCATCTACAAGGCCTACGAAAACGACGGCGTGATCTTCCCGGCCGACCCGTCGGGGGCGATCGAGGGGCAGCGGCTGTGCCGGCAGTGGTCGGGCCGACAAGTGTTCGGGGCGGCCGACCGCTTCTCCCCGTACTGCCAGTACTCCGACACCCCGTCGGGTACCTACTTCTGCGTGGCCCAGGTCGATCCGCGCGCCGACCGCGGCTTCGCCATCACCCTCGGCGTGCCGTTCGAGCACTCACGCTGGTTCCGCGGCCGCGAGGCGACCACCAGGACACACTCGGCCTGCCCCGACGGCGAGTGCTGCAGCCGCCCGCCGGCCGCGCTGGCCGAGCGGTGGGAGGGGCAGGCCTGGCCCTCGGCCCGGGCCCACTCGCACATCCTGTCCGCGCTGCCCGCCGGCAGCTTCCCCGGCGTCGACGACGCCGACATCTACGAATTCCTCGACCACCACGCCCGCGACTAAGACGCCCCCGCGACCGACCGAATGCCCGCAAGCAACCGATTTCCGCCACCCGCCCGTCCGGCTGCCCGTCCGCCCGGTCGGCCCGCCCGCCGCCCGCCG
>JAJKHX010000229.1 GCA_021154785.1 Nocardiopsis sp. | reverse complement strand
GCTGCAGCGAGGCGTCCACGTGACTGACGGCGGAGTGCGCGAGCAGGTCCCGGCTCCACTGTGCCAGCCGCTCGACCTTGTCCGCCACGCTGACCGTGAACGGGTCGACGTCGTAGTCCGACACCCAGGTCACCTCGCCGTAGGCGGGCTCGGGGGCCAGCTCGATCGGCTCGGTGTTCATCGCGGCGGCTACCCGGGCGACCTCGACCGCCTGCCGGGCCGCCTCCGCGGCGGCGTCCGCGGTGAGGTCCACGGCCGCGGCGAAGCCCCAGGTCCCGTCCACGATGACGCGGACGGCGAGGCCCACCTCGTCGGCGTCGAACATGGTCTGCGGGTTCCCGTCGGACAAGCCGATCTGCTGGCCCCGGATGCGTTCGGCGCGGAAGTCGGCGTGCTGGGCGCCCAGGCGCCCGGCTTGCGCGAGCGCTGCGTCGGCGAGGTCCCGCAGCGGCAGCGCGGCGAATTGCGGGTCGATTTTGGACTGACCATCGTTCACGCGGCGTGAGTCTATCTCCACCGCTTCCGAGCCGCTGCGGTAAGGTGCTGGCGACCTGTCCCTGAGGCACTCTGGAGGCGTGGGTGGGGCGTTCCGTGCTTGTGACTGGCGGGAACCGCGGGATCGGACTGGCCATCGCGCGGCGGCTCGCGGCCGACGGTGACAGCGTCACGGTGACCTCCCGCGCGGGCGACCCGGTAGACGGGCTCGCGGTGGTCCGGTGCGACGTGCGCGACGCGGCCTCGGTCGACGCCGCCTTCACCGCGGTGGAGGCGGACCAGGGGCCGGTCGAGGTGCTGGTCGCCAACGCGGGCGTGACCCGGGACACGCTGCTCGCGCTGATGGGCGAGGACGCCTTCGCCGAGGTGCTCGACACCAACCTGGCCGGCGCGTACCGGGTGGCCAAGCGGGCGGTGCGCGGCATGATGCGGATGCGCCGCGGCCGCCTGATTTTCATCTCCTCCGTCGTCGGCCTGTACGGGTCGGCCGGGCAGGCCAACTACGCCTCGTCCAAGGCCGGCCTGGTCGGGCTGGCCCGGTCGCTGGCGCGCGAGCTCGGCTCGCGCGCCATCACCGCCAACGTGATCGCGCCCGGCTTCGTGGACAGCGACATGACGGCGAACCTGTCCGAGGAACGGAAGACCGCGATCCTCGGCGCGGTGCCGCTGGGCCGGTACGCCGTCCCGGAAGAGGTGGCCGCGGCGGTCGCGTTCCTGGCCGGCCCCGACGCCGCCTACATCACCGGTGCCGTCATCCCGGTCGACGGCGGCCTCGGCATGGGTCATTAGGCCGGGCTATTTGTCGACAGGCCACAATCATCCGGGCGGAAGCTGCGCGCTGCCGCCCCTTTAGCTGACGCGCCCTCCGGGGCACAGTGAACGTGTTGGTCACCATGGGAGTGAGGCTCGGATGGGAATCCTGGCAGGCAAGCGGATCCTGATCACCGGGGTCATCACGGACGCCTCGATCGCGTTCCATGTCGCGCGGGTGGCGCAGCAGGAAGGCGCGACGGTCGTGCTGACCGGTTTCGGGCGGCTCAGCCTGGTCGAGCGGATCGCGAAGCGGCTGCCCTCGCCGCCGCCGGTGCTCGAGCTCGACGTGAGCAGCGACGAGCATCTCGCCTCGCTCGCCGACCGGGTGTCGGAGCACGTCGACGGCCTGGACGGCGTGCTGCACGCGATCGCGTACGCGAACCCGGAGGAGGCCCTCGGCGGGAACTTCGTGCACACCAGGTGGCCCGACGTGGCCACCGCGGTGCAGGTCTCGGCGTACTCACTGAAGGCGCTCACGATGGCGGCCCTGCCGCTGATGAGCGGCGGCGGGTCCGTGGTCGGCCTGGACTTCGACGCGAGCGTCGCCTGGCCGGGTTATGACTGGATGGGCGTGGCCAAGGCCGCGCTCGAGTCCTGCTCCCGGTACCTGGCTCGCGACCTGGGGCAGAAGGGCGTCCGGGTGAACCTGGTGGCGGCCGGCCCGCTGCGCACCATGGCCGCGAAGTCCATCCCTGGCTTCGACCGGTTCGAGGACGTGTGGGACACCAGCGCGCCGCTCGGCTGGAACATCGCCAACCCGGAGCCGACCGCGCGGGCCTGCGTGGCGCTCCTGTCCGACTGGTTCCCCGCCACCACCGGCGAGATCATCCACGTGGACGGCGGCGTCCACGCGGTGGGGGCGTAATGCCATCTGAGTACGTCCTGACCCTGTCCTGCCCGGACCGGACCGGGATCGTGCACGCGGTCGCGGCCTACCTGCACGAGGCGGGCTGCAACGTGCTCGACAGCCAGCAGTTCGGGGACCGCATCGCCGGCCGTTTCTTCATGCGCGTCCACGTCGAGACGGTGCCCGGCCCGCCGCTGACTTACGACTCCCTGTACGGCGGGTTCGCGGCGGTGGCGGCCGGGTTCGGCATGGAGTGGGAGCTGCACGACACCGCCGTCCAGCCGCGAGCGCTGATCATGGTGTCCAAGGCCGGGCACTGCCTGAACGACCTGCTGTACCGGCGCGCGGCCGAGTCGCTGCGCATCGACGTCCCGCTCGTGGTCGGCAATCACCCCGACCTGGCCGCCCTCGCGGCGGCTCACGGCGTGCCGTTCGAGTACGTGCCGGCCGGCGCCCCGGGCGATCCGCTGGCCGCGCAGCGCTCCGAGGGCCGCCTGCTCGACCTGGTCAGCGAGCTGAGCATCGACTTCGTGGTGCTGGCCCGGTACATGCGCATCCTGTCGCCCGAGCTGTGCGCCAAGATGCCGGGCCGCATCATCAACATCCACCACTCATTCCTGCCGAGTTTCAAGGGCGCACGTCCCTATCACCAGGCACACACGCACGGTGTGAAGCTGATCGGCGCGACCGCCCACTACGTGACGCCCGACCTGGACGAGGGCCCGATCATCGAGCAGGAGGTGGCCCGGGTGCACCACGCCGACAGCCCGGAGGACCTGGCCGCCATCGGCCGCGACGCCGAGCGGGTGGCCCTGGCCCGCGCCGTCCGCTGGCACGCCGAGCACCGCGTCCTGCTGCACGGCCGCCGCACGGTCATCTTCCGGTGACCCCGGCTCGTGCAGTGACCCCGGCTCGTGCGGTGAGGCCCCGGCCGGAGGCGGCCGGGACGACGGGATCTTTCGGGGCCTAATGAAGTGCCGTTTTCGATGCGTTATGAGTTGATGGCCAATTCGTTATCCGCGTCTATGTTAATAACCGATTGAAATGGGCAATTCCGTTGTGCTATGTGGCACTACCTGCGGGGGCCCGCGGGAGGCCGATTCAGGCCGGTTCGGGCGCGGAGGGTAGTTATTTATCTACAGATAGCTAAAGGTTACGCTTAGTAATCACTGACCGGAGCCAGGCACCGGGGGCTCCGGGGGTGACACGGCGAGCAGACCCCATTAGGTTCTTGGTGTCGCGGACGGTTGCAGACGGAGAATCTGCGGTGAGACCGCCATCCGGCGACAAGGCTTCACGGTGCCGAGACTCATGGGGTCGTTGGTGCCAGAGTTAACAAAGGAGACTAGATCCCGAAATATCCGGATGCTAGCCGTGCGCTCCGGGAGGCCCCCGTCAGGGGATTGATGGCAACTTGTGACATTATCGGCGAGAGATCGATGCAATATGGAACTTACGCTTCCGCTAACTCATAACACCGGTAGCTCACCGGCTGGCTCGTCATGAGCCGGCCCGGATGCGCCGGGGAAACGGGCCGTTACCGGGTTGGGGGTACTGCGACCCAGTGCCCCGCAACGGTGCGGAGCGGATCACCGGCAACCAGCGAGAGAAGGGCGACAAGCTGATGACCCCAGGACGGATCACAAGCGCGCACGCACGGAGGGAGGGCCGATGACGAAGTACCGCAGCAAGACCAAGGTCGCGGGCGTGGCCCTCGCAGTAGCGAGCCTCACCGCGCTTGCCGCCTGCAGCAGCGGTGGCAGCAGTAGCGGCGGGAGCAACAACAACGGCTCCAGCGTGGTCAAGGTGCCCGGCGGTATCGGGTCGATCCCGGTGGCCCCCGCCGGCGAAACGAAGAAGGCGGGGACCATCACCTGGGCGATGGCGCCCGGAGCCACCCCGAACTGGATCTTCCCGGTCATCCCCTCGGCCAACAACTCGGTCTACAACGCCTTCAACTTCATCTACCAGGGCTGGCGGCCGCTGTACTGGACGGTGAACGGCGTCGTTCCCGAGGTCGAGCAGAACATGAGCATCGCCAACGTGCCGACGTACACCGACGGCACCAAGACCGTGACGATCAAGATGAAGAGCAACTACAAGTGGTCGAACGGCAAGCCGCTGACCGCGAACGACCTGCTCTTCGCCATCGACCTGATCAAGGCCGCCATCAAGGTGTCGCCCGCTAACTGGGCCGGCTACACGCCCAAGCACTTCCCGGACAACCTGGTCAGCACTTCGGAGCCGGACTCGTCGACCCTGGTGCTGAAGCTGAACGGGCCGGTCAACCCCACCTGGTTCACTGAGGACATCCTCAGCTCGGTCATCCCGATGCCGAGCGCGGACTGGGCCAAGTCCTCGGCGAGTGGCTCGGTCGTGCCGCCCTCGGGCTGGAACCCGGCCACGATGACGAGCGTCTTCAAGTACCTCACCTCGCAGGCCAAGTCGGTCAGCACCTACACGACCAACCCGCTGTGGCAGATCGTGGACGGCCCGTACAAGCTGTCGCAGTACAACACGACGACGGGCGCCTTCACCATGGTGCCGAACAAGACCTACGGCGGCCCGCACGTGACCCCGATGTCCAACTTCCAGGCCGTCGCGTTCACCTCCGACGCGGCCGAGTTCAACGCGGTCAAGTCTAAGAGCATCGACGTGGGCTTCGTTCCCGCGGCCAACATCCCGCAGCTGCCCCAGGTGCTCAGGCTCGGCTACAACTACTTCGGCGAGCCGGACTTCGGGATGAACTTCCTGAACTACAACTTCAAGGACAAGACCAACCACTTCAACAGCATCGTCTCGCAGCTGTACTTCCGCCAGGCGATGGCGCACGTGGAGGACCAGCAGGGCTGGATCTCGGCGTTCATGCACGGCGCGGGCGCGCCGGCTTACGGCCCGATCCCGGCCTACCCGAAGAGCCCGTTCCTGCCCGCGAACGCGGCGAGCAACCCGTACCCGTTCAGCGTCAGCACCGCGACCAACCTGCTGAAGAGCCACGGCTGGACGATCAACGCCGGCGGTACGGACGTCTGCCAGAACGCGGGCAGCGGCGCCAGCCAGTGCGGCGCGGGCATTCCGGCCGGCACGCAGCTGAAGTTCAACCTGATCTACAACTCGGGTTCGCAGCTGATCACCAGCGAGATGACCGACCTGGTGTCCAAGGCCAAGCAGGCCGGCATCAACATCACGCTGTCGAGCAGCAACTTCAACTACATGATCTCCAACTACCTGGACCCGTACGCTCCGGCGAACGAGAACAAGTGGGCCATGCAGGACTTCGGCGGTGAGACCAACAGCACCTACCCGACCACGTTCAGCCTGTTCAACACCGGCGGGTCCAACCAGATCGGCGACTACAGCAACCCGACGGCCGACAAACTGATCAACGACTCCATCACCAGCAGTGACCCGGCCGCGGTCAAGTCCGAGGCAGCGTTCCTCACCACCGACCAGCCGTCGATGTTCGAGCCCAACAACGACTACACCTGGGCCTGGAAGACCAGCGTCTCCTCGACGAAGCCGGAAGCCTGGGCGAACCTGACCCAGTACTACAGCACTCCCGAGTACTGGTACCTCAACTCGTAACCACTCCTCGGGCGCTGGACTGCCCTGGTCTCCGGTGATACACCGGAGACCAGGGCAGAACTCCGGTACCGCGGGGCCTTGACGAGGCCGCCCGGTCCCGGGCGTCTGGGCCGCGGCCGCCGTCGCGGAGGGAAGGCAGGGTCAATGATCTCCTACCTGGCTCGCCGGTTCGTCACATCTCTCATCGTGATCATCGGCGTCTCCATCTTTATCTTCTTCCTGCTGCACGCGATCTACCCGTCGCCGGCCCGGCAGGTCCTCGGCCTGTCGGCCCGGCCGGCCCAGATCGCCGCCTGGAACAAGGCCAACGGCTACGACGACCCGGTGATCGTGCAGTACTTCCGGTACATGAACCAGCTGCTGCACGGCAACCTGGGGTACTCCTACGCCGAGAACCAGAGCGTGTACGCGCT
>JAJKHX010000228.1 GCA_021154785.1 Nocardiopsis sp. | reverse complement strand
GCTGGCGGGCCAGTAGTTCATCGCGTCCACGACGATCTTGCCGGCCAGCAGGGCCGGGCTGAGGTCAGCGAAGCGGTGCAGCGGTATCGCCAGCACGACGACGTCGGCGTTGCCGACCGCGTCGGCCGACCATCGGGGCCCGGCGCCGGGAATGAGGAGCTCGGCGATCAGCGCGAGGTCGTCCGGATCGCCGGAGGTGGCGATGGCCACCGGGTAGCCGGCCCGGACGGCCAGCCGCGCGATGACCGGGCCGACGTGGCCCGCGCCGAGCACCGCGAGCCGGAAGCTGTGGGGTATCACGATCGCTGTAAACGGACTTTACCCCACTTATATTCCGGCCATACTGGGGCTATGACCTCGCCCGATCCCCAGAACGCGCCGGTAGTTCCCGGCATGTTCCAGCTGGAACTCGTGCCGGTGCCCGTCAGCGACATCGACCGGGCCAAGACCTTTTACTCCGAACGGGCGGGCTTTCACGTGGACGTCGACGTGACGCCCGCCGACGGCGTCCGGATCGTCCAGCTCACCCCGCCTGGTTCGGCCTGCTCGATCACCCTGGCCGCCGGGATCCCGTGGCTCGACATGCCCGCCGGCACCCTGCGGGGCCTGCACCTGGTCGTGGCCGACATCGAGGCCGCCCGCGCTACGCTCATCGGCCGGGGCGTGGAGGTGGGCCCGGTGCAGGACATGGGCGGCGTCTTCTACGCCTCCTTCGCCGACCCCGACGGCAACACCTGGACCCTCCAGCACATGCCCTGGCGCACAGGCAGCCCGCAGTCCGGCTGACGCGCTCTCCGGTCCTCGGCGCATTCGCGGACGCCGGGTTCATGGTGGACCGGGTGGCCGTCCACATCGGGCCCCTGTGTTTCTCAGTTAACGGTGTGTTTCATGTGCCTGGCGTTCCGGTTGGGCTTTATAGACGTGGCGGTTATGAGTGCCCTACAGTGCCCCTAACACTCGTCTATTGAGGTGCCATGAGCGGACTTTCACCTGTTAGCGACGGGGCCTACGACGTCGAGCTGCGGGCCGTGACCAAGCGCTTCGGCCACCTCAAGGCGGTCGACGCCGTCAGCCTGAAGGTCCGCAAGGGCGAGTTCCTGTCGCTGCTGGGACCGTCCGGCTGCGGCAAGACCACGTCGCTGCGGCTGGTGGCCGGCTTCGAGCAGCCGGACGAAGGCGAGATCCTGATCGGCGGCACCGACGCGGTGGGCACACCGCCGTACCGGCGCGATGTCAACACCGTCTTCCAGCAGTACGCGCTGTTCCCGCATATGTCCGTGCTGGACAACGTCTCCTACGGGCTCAAGCAGCGCAAGGTCGGCAAGTCCGAGCGCTATGCCCGGGCCCGGGAGGCGCTCGAGCTGGTGCGGATGACCGGCCGGGAGGCGCAGAAGCCCACCACCTTGTCCGGCGGCCAGCAGCAGCGGATCGCGCTGGCCCGGGCGCTGGTGATGAGGCCGCGGGTGCTCCTGCTGGACGAGCCCCTGGGAGCCCTCGACCTCAAGCTCCGCAAGGAGATGCAAATCGAGCTCAAGCGCATCCAGGAACAGGTCGGGATCACGTTCATCTACGTCACCCACGATCAGGGCGAGGCACTGTCGATGTCGGACCGGGTGGCCGTCATGGCCAACGGCGTGATCGAGCAGATCGACGAGCCGCGCGTGATCTACGACCGGCCGCTGACGCCGTTCGTGGCTGACTTCATCGGGGACATGAACTTCCTCACCGGGGAGGTCGTCGAGGCCGCCGACGGCGGCTTCGCCATCGACGCCGGCGCGGGAATCGTGGTGCGCGGCCGCGGTCAGGCGGCCAAGGGCACCCGGATGCGGGTGGGGATCAGGCCCGAGCGCATGGTGGCGGTGGCCGGGCCGCCCGCCGGAACCGCCAACTCGGCCGGCGCCGAGGTCGTCACCAAGATGTACCTGGGCGACCAGATCCAGATCGTGGCCGAGCTGCCCGGCATCGGCAGCATCGTGGTGCGCGAGCAGCGCGCCAGCGCCGATCCGGCGCTCGACTCTATCCACCCGGGCGACCGGATCGCTCTGAGCTGGGATGAATCCTCTCCGCTGCTCCTGGGTGAGACCGCGCCCGCCAGCACCGCCGGCCAGCAGGAGGAACAATCATGAACGCAGACAACGACCGGCTCAACATCCTCGCGCCGCGCGCGATGAAGCCGAAGCTCGACTACCTGCACCGTGAGGTGCAGCAGGCGGCGGGCCGTCCGCTCACCCGCCGGCAGGCCCTCGGCCTCGGCGGCATGGCGCTGTTCGCGGCGGCCTGCGGCAGCACCTCGACGACGCAATCCGGCTCCTCCCCGGCCGCCTCGGCCAATCCCCTGGCGGGCAAGCCCCTCGAGAACCACCTGGAAATCTATAACTGGTCGGAGTACGACGATCCCTCGACGTTCGCGAAGTTCAAGAAGCTGCCGGCCGAGGCGAAGGCCGGGATGACCGTCCACGAGACGTTCTACTCCAGCAACGACGAGCTGCTGGCCAAGCTGCATGCCGGCGGCACCTCGTACGACATCATCGCGCCCAGCCAGAACGCGGTGGCCGAGCTGATCCAGGAGAAGAGCCTGATGCGCCTGGACCAGGCGCTGCTGCCCAACCTGAAGAACCTCGACCCGTCGTTCCTCAAGCCGTCCTACGACCCGACCGGCGAGTACCACGTCATCAAGGACTTCGGCATCACGATGTTCTTCTTCAACAACAAGATCGTGTCCGATGACCTCAAGACCATGCACGACTTCTACATGGCGCTGCCGAAGTACGCGGGAAAGGGCCGGACCAACCTGCTGGACGGGGCGGAAGAGGTCGTGCCGCTCGCGCTGGCGGCTCTCGGCCTGGATCCCAACACGACCAGCCAGTCCGATTTCAGCCAGGTTAAATCGTTCCTGCTGTCCATCCGCAAGGGCGTCACCACCATCGACTCCTCGTCCTACATCGACGACGCCATCGCCGGCAAGATCATCCTCGGCCAGGGGTGGAACGGCGACATCCGCCGGATCGTCCAGGGCCGCGCCAAGCAGAAGGACATGACGGCGGTCATCCCGACCGCGGCCTCGGAGATCTGGGCGGATAACTGGTGCATCCCGGCGACGGCGCCGCATCCGGTGGCCGCCCACGCCTGGATCAACTGGCTGCTGACCCCGGGCACCGCCGTGACCGAGATGAACTACCACAACTACAAGATCCCGATCGCCAGCGCGCTCGACCAGCTGCCGGCCGCCCTCAAGAACGACCCCTTGTTCAACGTGCCCAAGAGCTACACGGACAACTACCACTACATCCTCAACGTCAGCCCGCAGGTGGTGGAGGCCCGCACGCAGATCTACTCGGAGTTCAAGGCGGCCTGATGGCGGTGGCCGAGAAGACGCCCGAGGTGGCGGCCGCCCCGGCCGCCGCCCGGCGCAGGCGCTCGTTCAAGCCGCGCTACCCGGGGTGGCTGACCGCGCCGTCGCTGCTGTACTACGCGGTCTTCTTCCTCGGGCCGATGGCCATCTTGGTGGCGTTCTCGCTGGCGGTCCAGCAGGGCTTCGGCAGCCTCAAGTACGGCTTCGACACCTCCCAGTACAGCCAGGTAACCACGTCCCTGTACCTCCACATCTTCGAGCGCACCCTGGTGATGGCCGGGTTCGGCACCGTGCTGGCGGTCGCGGTCGGCTACCCGGTGGCCTACTGGATGGCCCGCTACCTGAGCACCTACAAGATGCTGGCGCTGCTGCTCGTCGTGGTGCCGTTCTGGACGTCGTTCCTCATCCGCACGTACGCGCTGAAGATCATCCTCGATCCCCACGGATACCTGGCCCGGGACCTGGGGATCAACATCCTCTACACCAAGTACGCGGTGGCCGTGGGCCTGGTGTACAACTACCTGCCGCTGTTCATCCTGCCCGTGTTCGCGTCGCTGGAGCGGATGGACTGGACGCTGATCGAGGCCGCCACCGACCTGGGAGCGCGCCCGTTCACCGCGTTCCGCGAGATCACGCTGCGGCTCACCCTGCCCGGCGTGGTCACCGGGGCGCTGCTGGTGTTCATCCCGATGACCGGCGAGTACATCATCCCCAACATCTTGGGCGGCGGGAACTACGAGTTCGTCGGGAACGTCATCGGCGACCAGTTCAACCAGGCCCAGAACCAGCCGTTCGGCTCGGCCCTGTCGATCGGGCTGATGGCGGCGCTGTCGGTGTTCGTCATCGCCTACATCCTGGTCGCCACCAAAGAGGAGCAGTTCGGTGCGTAAGCGAAGGCTCCGGGCCAAGCACGCGTTCACCGCGTGGGCGGTGGTGGTGTACGGGTTCTTGTTCCTGCCGATCCTGGTGATGGCGGTCTTCGCCTTCAACAAGCCGTCGCCCGCCGCGCTGGCCGGCTTCCACGGGTCCAGCGTCTGCGCCATCCCGCCCGCCCAGATCGGGAACATCACCGTCTGGAACGGCTTCACCAGCTGCTGGTTCAGCGCCGGCCTGCACGATCCCACCTACATCCCGGCCATCGTCACCAGCCTGCAGATCGCCGCCGTGGCCGCGGTCATCTCGACCGTGCTCGGCCTGTGCGCGGCCCTGGCCCTGGCCCGGATGAAGCCGCGGCTCCGGGCGCCGTTCGACGCGCTGGTCTACCTGACCCTGGTGGTGCCGGAGATCGTCATCGCGGTGGCCTCGCTCATCTTCTTCGTGCAGGCCCGCAACTACATCCACGGCTTCCCCGGCCTGGGCAAGGTGACCATCTTGATCGGGCAGGTGGTGTTCAACGCGTCGGTGTCGATGCTGATCATCCGGGCCCGGTTCGTGGGGATGGGCGACGTGCTCGAGGAGGCCTCCTTCGATCTCGGCTCCGGCCCGGTCGGCACCTTCCGCCAGGTCACCCTGCCCCGGCTCATGCCGGCCATCGTGTCCGCGGCCCTGCTGTCGTTCACCTTCTCCTTCGACGACTACGTGCTGCCGGCGTTCACGAACGGCACCACGAACACCTGGCCGATCGTGCTGTACTCGGCCGTCCGCTTCGGCCTCACGCCCGCGGTCAACGCCCTGGCCACGATCATGCTCGCCGTCACCCTGACGGCGGTGATCGTGACCGCCGTGATGCTGCGCCGCAGCCGCACGCGGACGGGTTCCGGGGATGCCGCCCTGGCGGTCCAGGTCCTGCCGTGATCCCGCCGACTGAATGGAGGCACAGTGGCCGAGTATCCGGGTGACGTCCGGCTGTTCATCAACGGGTCCTACGCCGACGGCGCGGGCGAAGCGCGCCAGCAGGTGCGCAGCCCGGCCAACGGCGAGGTCATCGGGTCGGTGCCGGTTCCGGTCGAGGCCGACATCGACGCCGCCGTCGCGGCGGCCAACGCGGCGCAGGGCCGCTGGGGCCGGACCGGCGTGTGGGAGCGGGCCAAGGTCTGCCACGCGATCGGCGACGCGCTCATGGCCCGGTGCGAGGAACTCGCCCGGCTGCAGACCCTGGAGCAGGGCAAGCCGCTGCAGGAGTCGCGGGATGACATCGCCGAGGCGGCGACCCTGTTCCACCTGCACGCCGAGGACGCGGTGCGCCTGACCGGGGAGACGCTGCCCTCGACCGACCCGCGCAAGCGGATGTGGACCTTCTACCGGCCGGTCGGCACCTGGGCGATCATCACGCCCTGGAACTACCCGCTGCTGATGTTCGCCGAGTTCGTCGCGCCCGGCCTGGCCACCGGCAACGCCCACGTCGTCAAGCCGCCCGCGCACACGGCGTTCACCGTGCTGGCGGCGATGGAGGTGCTGGCCGAAGCCGGGCTGCCCGACGGCCTGGTGAATATCCTGCCCGGCGAGGGGACGACCGGGGCAGCCCTGGTCACCCACCCCGGAATTCACGCGATCGGTTTCATCGGCTCCTCCGCCACCGGCGCGAAAATCCAGGCCAGCGCGGGCCTGCGGCGCTCGATCATGGAATGCTCGGGCAACGGCCCGCTGATCGTGCTGGGCGACGCCGACCTCGAGGCCGCGGCCAAGGCTGCCGTGTACGGGGCGGCGCTGTGCTCAGGGCAGGTCTGCTGCGCGACCGAGCGGGTCCTGGTCGAGCGCGGCGTGCACGACGCCTTCGTCGGCGCCGTGCTGGCCGAGGCCGACGCCGTGCGGCTGGGAGACCCGTTCGACGCGAGCACCACGCTCGGCCCGCTGAACAACGAGGCGGTCGCGGCGAAGATGGACCGGCACCTGGCCGACGGCGAGCGCCGCGGGGCCGACCTGCTCCGGGGCGGCCGACGCCGGGCCGGGCAGCCGACCGACCTGTACTACGAGTTCACCGTGGCCGACCGGGTCCCGGTCGGCAGCCTGCTCGCGACCGAGGAGTCGTTCGGCCCGGTCGTGCCGGTCATCACGGCCGACAGCGAGGACGAGCTGCTCGGCATCGCCAACAGTGACCCGCTCGGCCTGCAGGCCGCCGTGTTCACCCGGGACATCAGCAAGGCCTACCGGTTCGTCGAGGAACTCGAGGTCGGCCAGGTGGTCGTGAACGACAGCACCTGCTGGTGGGACATCAACATGCCGTTCGGCGGGGCCGGCGGCCGCCGCACCGGCTGGGGCCGGATCGGCGGCAAGCACACGCTGCTGGGCATGACGGACCTGCGCACCGGCGCGATCCAGCTCTGATGCCCGCTGATCGCCCGGCGGCTGATCCGGGAGCGGGCCGTACCGTCCGGGTCGACGAGCCCTCCCCCGGCGTGCGGGTCATCACCCTGGACCGGCCGCAGCGGCTGAACGCCATGTCCGGGGAGCTGATCGCCGACCTGCATCAGGCCCTCGACGACGCGGCCGCCGACGAGGCGGGCCGGGTGGTGGTGATCACCGGGGCCGGACGGGGGTTCTGCGCCGGCCTGGACCTGAAGGAGCCGCCCACGCACCGGCCGGGGACGCCCAACGTCTCGCCCCAGTCGCGGATGCACCTCCAGCAGCGGATCGCGGCGCTGGTGCCGAAGCTGCGCAACCTGCGGCAGCCCGTGATCGCCGCGGTCAACGGCCCGGCGTCCGGCGGCGGCTTCGCCCTCGCGCTGGCCGCCGACATCAGGGTCGCGGCCGCCTCCGCGACGTTCAACGCGGCTTTCGTCCGCATCGGGCTGTCCGGCTGTGACATCGGGGTGAGCTGGCTGCTGCCGCGGCTGATCGGCGCGGGCCGCTCGCACGAGCTGCTGCTGACCGGCCGCCTGGTGGACGCGGCCGAGGCCGGCCGGGTCGGCCTGGTCAACCGGGTCGTCCCCGACGGCGAGGTGCTGGCCGCGGCGCTGGCCACGGCGGCCGAGATCACGGCGAACAGCCCGATGGGGGTCTGGATGACCAAGGAGGTGGCCTGGAGCCAGCTCGAGGTCGGCAGCCTCCAGGCCGGGATCGACCTGGAGAACCGGACCCAGATCATGACCACGTTCACCCGGGACCACCGGGAGCAGATCACCGCGTTCCTCGAGAAGCGGCCGCCGCGTTACACCGGCGAGTAGGCGGCCCCGGGCGCCTACTCGCCGGCCGTCATGACCGGGCGGGGAGGATGTTGTGGGTGCGCCGGAACACATTGGCGGGGTCATAGCGCCGCTTGACCGCCGCCAGGCGCCGGTAGGTGGCGGGCGGGTAGGCCGCCGCGACGTCGGCGGGGTCCGCCGAGCCGAGGAACCCGACGTAGGCGCCCGAGCCCAGGGCAGCCACCGGTGACCACCGGTTCAGCGCCTCCGGCAGCATCCCGGGTGGCGCGGGCTGCGGGATCAGGAAGGCCGCTGCCACCATGACCTCGGCGTCCCGGTGGGCGAAGGCGGTCGCGTCGCGGCTGACGCGCGCGGCCGCGCCGCCCAGGCTGCGCAGCGAGAGCGCCGCCCCGCCGCCCGCGAGCAGTTCGCCGACGGCGGCGACGCGCGCGTCGTCCAGCGTGGTGAAGAAGGTATTGCGCAGCTCCATCCGCAGCCCGGGCGGCAGCGGCGTCATGTCCTCGAGAATCTCGGCGTAGGGCATGACCCGGATGCTGTCGGAGGCGACCGGGGCGAGCGCGCGGAACGGCCGCAGCGCCTGCGCCGCCCCGGCGCCGTCCGGGCTGGCATAGCAGCACGCCAGCGTGACGCCACCCGGCCGCCCGGGCATCGCCGGCATGAGGTTGAGCGTCGTGGTCAGCTTCTCATCGCCGGCCCGCATCAGGTCACGCCAGCCCGCGATGAGCCGCGGCACGTCGCCGGCCTGGTAGCTGATCTCCCCGAAGTGCACGGAGGTGACCGGCCGGGCGGTGAAGTCGAAGCCGGTCGCGACACCGAAGTTGCCGCCGCCGCCGCGCAGCGCCCAGAACAGGTCGGCGTGCTCCACGGCATCCGCGCCGATCAGCCGCCCGTCCGCGGTGACGACCTGCGCCGCGGCCAGGCTGTCGATGGCCAGGCCGTACCGGCGGACCATCCAGCCGATGCCGCCGCCCAGCGTCAGCCCGGCCACGCCGACACCGCTGGTGTCGCCCGCGGTCAGCCCCAGCCCGTGCGGGCGCAAGGCCGCGGCGACGGCGCCCCAGGTCGCGCCCGCGCCGACGCGGACCCGCCCGGAGGCCGGGTCCAGCAGGCGCACGCCGCTGATCCGCCGGGTGTCGATGATCATGCCGTCGGTGCTCGTGCTCAGCCCGGCCATGCTGTGCCCGCCGGACCGCACCGTGACGGCCAGCCCGGTGCCGGCCGCGTAGCGCAGCGCCGCCGCCACCCCAGCCGCGTCGTGGGGCCGGATGACCAGGTCGGGGGTGCCGTCGGCGAACAAGGCCGACGCGGTCCCGGCGTAGCCGTCGTCCCCCGGCACCAGGACCTCCGCGATCGCGCCGACGGCGGTGAGCGCCGAGGAGAGAAGTTCGTTGCTCGCTAGCTGTGTCATGGCAACGATGGTGCCGATCCCGGGGGTGCCCTGTCGTCCTGCCCAGAGACCGCTTTTCTCCTGGTCAGCTGGGACCTAGCTGACGTTCGCGGTACTACTGGCGGAGTAGCCGGCACTGGGTCCGCCGGAAGGATGCCGATGCTACGACCGGGCGGCCATGACCGATGACGTGAGCGCGAAGCTGGAAGAACTGCGGACTACGGGGTGATGCCGGCGGCCATGGCGGCCTTCGGCGATAAGCTGCCGCCCGAAATCCCGCTTCAAGCCGGCCCCGACGACTAGTTGCATGAGGGCGGACGCTGGTGACGTGGCCCGTCAGGCGCGGTCGTGCAGGGTGACCTGGTAGCCGTCGGGGTCGGCGAAGGTAAATGTCCGGCCGAAGGGGCCGTCGACCGGTGCGGAGACGATGGTGTGACCGCCGGCGACGAGGTCATCGTGAATGGCCTGGACATCTGTGGCGTGGAGCCAGATCGCGGCACCGATACCGGGCTGGGCAGCGGATGCGAGATCGGTGCCGGGGACGACGTCGCGAAGTGCGAACGCGATCGGCTTCGTCTCGAAGACGACGGCGTGCGGAGGTCCGGCCTGCGAGCGGACGAGGCCGAGGTACTGCTCGTAGAACACCCGTGAAGCGTCGAGGTCGCGCGTCTGGAGCGAGATGAAGTCGGGGCCGGTGACGGGCATGAGATGCTCCTTCTTTTGTGTCAGTTTTCTGACATAGATCAATCTATGTCAGAATGCTGACATGAGTCAAGACAGCGCCGGCGTCGACCTGGAGACGTCACTGGGCTACCTGCTGAAACAGG
>JAJKHX010000227.1 GCA_021154785.1 Nocardiopsis sp. | reverse complement strand
CTGCAAGATCGTGGCCTGGATACGTACGACGCGAATCTCGCGCTCGGCCACCGGGCCGACGAGCGCGATTACACCAGCGCGGCCCAGATGCTGCACGCGCTCGGCGCCAGCCGCATCGCGCTGCTGAGCAACAACCCGGACAAGGGCGCTCAGCTGGCCCGCCTGGGCATCACGATCGCCCGGCAGGTCCCCACCGCCCTGCACCTGAACGAGACCAATGCCGCCTACCTGGCCACCAAGGCCCAGCGCGGGGGACATGACCTGTTGTCGCGCAGTCTTGAAGGCGCCGCCGAGCCGCCAACCGCGGCGGGGCGCTAGCCGGGCGCGCGGCCCGCGAAATCAAGCTGGTGGGCGATGTAGACCAGCTCACCCGCAGCCAGTTGCCGGCCGCGCACGGCCAGCCAGCTGGCCAGATCCGCCGGTTCCACCCGATCCGGGCGACTCCGCAACGCGTTCTCGATCGTGTTCAGGATGCTGCGCAGGAAGTAAGCCTCATCGCCCGGGTAGTTCCCGTCCGGGCCGGCGCTGACCACCCAGTCCGACGACCCCGCCGCCAGGGCGGGCGCCCCCGCGCTCCGCAGCTGGTGGAACAGGCGGCGGCCCGTTCGGCTGTCCCCGGCCGGCCGGCCGTAGCGAACCCTTTCGTCCATGTCGCGGTGATAGGCCTGCATGACCTGGCCGTCGTGGGGGTGGCCGGGCTCGAAGACGCTCTCGCCGTCGTAATTGATCGTGAACCAGTAGACGCCGCCGGGGACCAGCAACCGCAGCAATCCGGGCAGGACGGCCGGCACGTCTACCAGGTCCAGCACGGCGTTGGCGATCAGCACGCCCGCCGGGGCCCCGGAAGCGGCCTCCAGATACCGGCCGAGCTCGGCGTGCTCCAGGCGCACCCGCAGATCACCCACCTGCAGCCCATCCGGCCGCAGGTCGCTGCGCAGGCCCCGCGCGGCCGCCCAGTCGTGCAGCCACCGGCGAGAATCATCGAGCAGCGGCCGGTCCGCATCCAGCAGGATGTACTCGCCGGCGCCGACCACGTCCCAGTCCATCAGGCGGGCCACCATCGTCCCCAGGCCGGCGCCGACCTCCAGCACCTTCGGCGCACCCGCGGGCATGAGGCGGCGCAACCCGGCCAGCACATGCTGGTTGAGCGCCCGGTCATCCACGGTTGTCTTCGCGGCCAGGTACCGGGCATAGCCGGAGGTCATCGAGGCTTCATCGAAGCTCGTCATTGCTTCTCGGCTACCATCGCGAACTTGCGCACCCGCCCGCTGCCGAGCCAGTCACTCCACAGCTGATGGGCCGTGATCAGCTCGGCGGCGGCCTGCTTCCCGATCTGGCCGGCGATCTGAGGTGAATCAGCCCGGTAGCAGCCGAGCAGCGCCGTCGCTATCGCGTGATGCGCGGAGGTGTACTCCCGCTGCCAGGTCACGGCCAGCCCCGCGTCGCGCAGCGCACCGGTCAGTTCCGCCCGCTCGATGGGCCAGACCGTATCGGCAGCGGGCATCCGGGCCCGCTCCGGCCGGGTGAGCGGCCGGCCTTCCTCGACCGTGAAAGCAAACCGACCGCCCGGCTCCAGCACGCGCGCCACCTCAGCTGTCAGGGCATCCTTGTCGGGGAAGGCCAGCATCGTCTCCAGCAGGAATACCACCTCAAAGTGGCCCTCGGGCAGCGGCGGGAGGTGAGCTTGCTCGAAGCGGCAGGGAAGCTTCCCGGCCAGCCGCCGGGCGGTGGCCAGTGAGCTGGCGCGGCGATCGACACCCAGGTAGCGGCATCCCGACTCCGCCGTGATCATCCGGCCGGGGCCGGCCACCCCGCAGCACAAGTCGAGCACCGGGACGCCGGAGCCGACCCGGGCCTGGTGAGCCAGCCTGCGGACCTCGGCCGCCCGCATGAAGCTCTCCTGGCCCACATACTCGCCCGCGGGATAGGCGGTCGCCTGGGCCCGCTCTAGCGCCATCATCACTGGTGCTCGCTGATCCTGTCTCACGTCAGATCCCGCGCCGGGCCCGGAACGGCGGCCCTGGCCGAGCTACCTGCCGTGCCGTGCCACGTGCCGTGTCGTGCCGGTGCGGAGCCGGCGCCCGTCGTCTCGGGTCGAACCAGGCCGGCCGCTTCCACGTACTACCTTGTGTCAGGTATGACGGATCAGCGGCGGGTGTGGTTCAGCCCGACCGCGAGGGGGAGGCCGGCTCGGTGCGGCAGGCGCTCGGGAGGGCCGGAACATCGTGCGGGTTCACGTCGTAGTCCCGGCCGGATTCGACCATCCCGGCCAGCCTTCCGGCGGCAACATCTATGACCGGCGGGTCTGCGCCGGACTGGCCGAGGCCGGCTGGGAGGTGCTGGTCGCGACCGTCGCGGCGGCGTGGCCGGTACCCGATCCGGGCGCCCGCGCCGACCTGGCCCGGATCGTTTCCGCCATCCCCGACGGGGAGACCGTCCTGATCGACGGGCTCATCGCCTCACCGACCGCCGCGCAGCTGCTGCCGCACACCGGGCGGCTACGCATGACGGTGCTGCTGCACATGCCGCTGGCCACCGCCGTCGACACCCACCATGATGCCAGCGCGGAGCGGTCAGAAAGGGCCGTGCTCCGCGCGGCCGCCGGCGTGGTCGTTACCAGCGAGTGGACCCGTCAGCAGGTCCTGACCCGGTACGCGATCCCGGCCGGCCGGGTACACGTCGCCCGGCCGGGCGTCGATCGGGTCGCTGCCCCGGCCCGGCCGGTCCGCGGCCGCCTGATCTGCGTGGGGGTCCTCGGCCGCCACAAGGGCCAGGACCTCCTCGTCGAGGCACTGGCCGAGCTCGCCGACCGGGACTGGCACTGCGTGCTGGCCGGATCGCCCGACCGCGACCCGGACTTCGCCGAACAGCTGCGGACCCGTATCACGGGCCTCGGCTACGACCATCGCGTCCGGCTCAGCGGCGTCCTGACCGGCGCGGCCCTCAACGACGCCTATGCCACCGCCGACCTGCTCGTCGCGCCGTCCCGCTCGGAGACCTACGGCATGACCGTCACCGAAGCGCTCGCCCACGGCGTGCCCGTCATCGCCGCCGCGGTCGGCGGGCTGCCCGAAGCGCTCGGCTGCACCGCCGACGGCACCCGCCCCGGCCAGCTGATCCCTCCCGGCGATCCGGCTGCCCTCGCCGCCGCGCTCGCCGGCTGGCTAGGCGACGAGCGCCACCGGGACCGGCTGCGGGCCGCCGCCCGGCAGCGGCGGCCTGCCCTGCCCGGCTGGGAACAGACCACCGGGGAAATAGCTAACGCACTGATCAAGATGAAGGAGAAGTCCGTCCCATGACATTCAGAACCGAGAGCCGCATAACGATCACTGGCAGTGTCCAGGAGGTGTGCGCGTATCTGTGTGATGTCGGACGCTGGCCGGAGTGGGCGCCGACGGTTCTCGAAGCCCGGGTCCGCGGCGGAGGCCCGCTGCAGCCCGGCGCGCGGGTGGAGCAGCGGGCGAAGCTGATGTTCGGGATGAGCCGCAGCCGGAGCCAGGCGGTGACCGTGGTCGAGCCGCCCCGTTCCCTGGCGTTCGCCGGGCCGATGGGCACGTCCGCGGCGCGCTGGGGAATGGAATTCGAGCCGGCCGGCGACGGCCGGACCGACACCTTGATGTGGATCGAGGTCGACCTCGCGGGCGTCATGCGCGCGATCCCCGCCAGCCTTCTCAAAAGCAGGATTCAGCGCGTCAGCGATCTCGAGATGGTGGCGATCAAGGCCGCGGTCGAGTCCGCTACGCGGGCAGGCGTCACATCCTAGGCGGGGCGCGTCCTACCGCGACGCTACCGAGATAGACGAGCAGACCGTGAGCGAGGAGCACAGCGTGACCCAGGTCGACCGGACGCGAGAGCACCTGATCGCGACGTACCGCAGGAAAGCGAAGCACTACGACATCACCTCCCGGCTCTATCCCGCGCCCGGCTACCCGCAGCGGACGCAACGCCTCCGGGCCGTACGTGCGCTCGGCCTTCGCCGGGGTGACACCGTGGTCGACATGGCCTGTGGCACCGGTCTGAACTTCTCGCTGCTCGAGAAGGTGGTCGGTCCCGGCGGCCGGATCGTCGGCGTCGACCTGACCGACGCGATGCTCGCCCGTGCCCAGGCTCGGATAGAGACGAGCGGCTGGAGCAATGTCAGCCTCCTGCAAGCCGACGCGGCCGGCTTCGATTTCCCGGCCGGGGTCAACGCGATCCTGTCCACGTACGCTATGACGCAGGTGCCCGAGTGCGCAGACGTCATCGCTCATGGCGCCAAGGCCCTCGCCGGAGGCGGCCGCTGGGCCGTGCTGGATCTCAAGGTTCCCGGCAACACCCCGGGGTGGCTAGCGCAGCTCGGAACCGCGACTGTGCGGCCTTTCGCCTCCATAGATCAGTGGATGATGCGCCGTCCGTGGGAGACGATTCGCGCAGCCATGCAGGAAGAGCTGAATGATCCGGCGTGGACCGAGTTGTTCTTCGGAACCGCTTTCCTCGCTACCGGGTCCCGCGGCCGGCCGGTGCCGATGGACACTGACGGTCCGTCCGCTTCGGCCGAAGTGGGCGGGTGAGGCAATCCGCCTTACCTTGGCGACGCGCGGACGCCGGGCTCGGGCCGCCTCACATCCGGGATCTCAGCACGTCGATCTCGCAGCCTGGCGCGGACGGGTCGAACCCGTGCCCGGCCAGCCAGCGGATCGGCAGCAGGCTTCGCAGCGACCACCAGGCGCGGATCACGTCGAGGTCGACGTCCGTGCCATAGCCGGCGACGACGTCACCGAGGTGTTCCTCATGTCCGAGCGTCAAGCTGGCGAGGTCGTACAGGGCTTCGGGAGGAGCACCTCTCCTTCGAGGCCGTCTGGATCACGGAAGAAGATGCTGAGCGCTCCGCCGAAATCGCTGACCGTGCCGTCGCTCGCCCCGCTGTCCACGAGCCGCTCCCGGATGACCTCGAAGGCCTCCGGCGAGGCGGCAGCGAGCCCGACGTGATCGATGCGTCCCCGGCCCCACATCGGCGTCTGGCGGTCGGCCTCGGAATTCCCGTCGATCACGAAGACATTCAGGTGCGTAGCAGGACCGATGTCGATGACGGTCATCGTCTCGCCCGGCCCGTGGCTGCGCGTCGGCCCGACCACAGCGTCGAACACCCGCTCGTAGAAACGGCCCAGCCGGCCGACGTCCTTCGAGATCCACGCAATATGATTCACGCCGTCCAGCAGCATGCTGACTCCTCCCGCGACTCCCGGGCCCACCGTACGCTCCGCACGGCCCGGGCCGTCCCCGCCTTTCTACCCCGCGCCCGTGCCGTCCGCTCTTCCGGGATACGGAACTGGAGGTCTGCGTTTCGGCGTAGGCTAGTGGCAACTGCCGGCGGGCGGGAATGAACGGGGCGCCGGATCGGCTCTACCATGCGGTAGTTGTCTTCTGTGTTCGTGTCAGCGGCCGAAGGGCCCGCGATCGCCTGAGCTAGGGCAGGCTCAGCCTGCTCAGTGAACGGGAGTAAGCCGTGGGCCGACCCACCTGCCGACGTTGACAGGCTATGTCCGTCGCGACGTGGCGCGGGGCGGGGAAGTCACCGCCGCGCTGAATGATCCCTCGGCCGGGCGGCGCCGTCATAACGTGGCCGAGAACAGAAACCAGCGGGGGAGTCACAGGTGTTCGTGGAGCAAGGTAGTGGTGCATGATCGAGGATAACGGCGGGGGTGCGAGCGGCTTCGCCGACCTGGCGCTGGCCCCGGAATTGTGTCATGTGCTCTCGGGCCTCGGTTACGAGGAGCCGACACCGATTCAGGCTGCCGCCATCCCGCCGTTGCTTGCGGGCCATGACCTGGTCGGGCAGGCAGCGACCGGGACGGGGAAGACGGCCGCCTTCGCGCTTCCCATCCTCCAGCAGATACTCGCCGAAGGCGGCCGGACCGAGCCGCTCGCCCTGGTCCTCGTCCCGACGCGCGAGCTCGCGGTGCAGGTCTGCGAGGCCATGCGTAGCTACGGGCACGACATGGGGGCGCGTGTTCTGGCCGTTTACGGCGGCGAGCCGATCGGCCGGCAGCTGGGGCCGCTCAAGCGCGGCGTCGACGTCGTGGTGGCGACGCCCGGGCGGGCGCTCGACCACATCAAGCGGGGAACGCTGACGCTCAGCGGTCTCGAGATCCTCGTTCTCGACGAAGCGGACGAGATGCTCGACATGGGTTTCGCCGAGGAAATCGAGGCGATCCTCGCCGTCACCCCCGAGAAGCGTCAGACCGCGCTGTTCTCGGCGACGATTCCGCCGCGAATCGACGGCATGGTGCGCCGCCACCTGCGTGACCCGGTGCGGGTTGAACTCGGTCGCCAGGCGTCGGCGTCAGCCGACGGATTGCTGGTGCGGCAGACTGCCTACCTGGTGCCGCGCGGGTACAAGGCCGCCGCTCTCGGTCGTGTGCTCGACCTGGAGAGGCCGACGGCGACGATCGTCTTCTGCCCCACCCGGGACGAGGTGGACCAGCTCACCGAGTCCCTGAACGGCCGTGGCTATCGCGCTGAGGCGCTGCACGGCGGAATGGACCAGAAGCAGTGCGACCGGGTCATGGCCCGGCTGCGCAGCGGGGCCATCGATCTTCTCGTGGCCACCGACGTGGCCGCCCGCGGTCTCGACATCGACCAGCTCACGCACGTGGTGAACTACGACGTGCCCAGCTCGCCGGAATCGTACGTGCATCGCATCGGGCGCGTCGGCCGGGCCGGCCGCGAGGGCACCGCCATTACCCTGGCCGAGCCGCGCCAGCACCGGCTGGTCAAGACCATCGAACGGGCGACCAAGCAGCCGATCTCGATCGAGAAGCTGCCGACCGTCGCCAACCTGCGCGCCCGGCGCCTGGAGCTGATGCGCACCACGCTGCGGGAGAGCCTGCTCAAGGGTGACGACCTCGATGCCTTCCGGTCTGTTGTCGGGCCGCTCGATGCGGAATTCGACTCCTACGAGGTGGCGCTCGCCGCGGTCAAGCTAGCTCATGAGGCGAGCGGAACTCCGCGCGAGGAAGAGGAGATCCCTGCGGTCGAAATGCCGGCGGACGACCGCGGCGACGGCCGGAAGGCCAAACCACGTGACCAGCGGCAGGCCGCCGGCCGTGACCAGCGGCGTGGTCGCCGCGCGAGTGAGGCCACGACACGCCTGTTCGTGAGCACTGGCCGTTCCGCCGGAGTCCGGCCGCAGGATCTTGTCGGCGCTATCACCGGCGAGTCGTCCCTCTCCGGCCGGGACATCGGTGCGATCGAGATCGCCGATCGTTTCTCCCTGGTCGAGGTGCCCGAGTCAGCGGCCGACGACGTGGTGGCCGCACTCCGGCGGACGAGCATCAAGGGCCGGAGTGCAACCGTCCGCCGCGAACGCTACCCGGCGCGGTAATACCAGCCTCGCCAGCCGGCGGCGGCCAGCGCCAGCGCAACTTGCGGGGCCTCGATCCGGCTGGAGCGGCCGGCCGGGGCGCTCAAGGCGTGTCCGCAAACCCTTTAGCTATCTCTGAGATTCAATGGTTGTGGCGTTCTACCCCCGCTATTCGGTAGAACGCCACAACCACTGAAACGAGCTGTTATGCAGGGGGCGGGTGGGGTTGATCACCGGCGGCGCATCACCACGCTAGCCAGTACGCCGTTGAGAATGGCTGCCGTTGTACAGGCAGTCCCGGACGTCAGGCCGGGTGCCGGGCTCTCGTGACCGGGAAAGAGACCTGGGTGCGGCGGGATCCCGCTCGGCGCGCTCCGGGAGCGCGAGTTCCGGCTGTACTTCACCGGGCAGCTGGTGTCACTGCTCGGGGATGCTGTCACGCCGTTCGCGCTCGCCTGGGCGGTGCTCGACCTGACGGGACCGCACGCGACCTCGGCTTCGTGATTGCCGCGAAGACCGCCCCGCTCGTCGCTTTCCTGCTCGCCGGCGGCGTCTTCGCCGACCGCCTGCCGCGGCGCGCCGTGATGCTCACCGCCGACATCGCGCGCATGGCCATCCAGGCGGCGACCGCGGCGCTGCTGCTCTCGCACACCGCGCGTATCTGGGAGCTGGTCGTCCTGCAGGCGCTCGCCGGAACCGGGACAGCCTGCACTTGCCGGCGCATGTCAGCCTGCCTCCGCAGTCGTTCGCGCGCGACCTGCTCGACGGCTGGCGTGAGTTCGCCGCCCGTACCTGGGTCTGGCTGGTTCGGCTCCCTGCTGTGCCAGCCGCTCGGACTCGCCCTCGCAGGAGTGGCGGCGGCCGTGATCGGGATGGGCCGCACGCTGTGGATCGCAGCCGCGGTCGACCTGGCCGCCGTCGCTGCGCTGCTCGCCGCGCCGAGCGTGCGGTACCTGCAGCGGCCCGGCGAACCGCGGCCCGAGCACAGCGCGCAGCCGCTCGCCGCCGACTGAGCCGGGCCTGACAGCGTCGATCGCGCCGCCGATGATGGCGAGCCGGTTCGCCGGCCGTGAGACCTGACCTTCGGGCCCGCCTGGGGTGAACACTTTCGGTCGCGCCCGTGCGTCACGAGCCACGGACGCTGCCAAAAGCGAGGATAGGCTCTTTACGATCGATCAATAGCCTAACGAGATAAGCGTCGCGCGGGCGTTTACGGAGGTACGTTCTTGATGCCTCGGCTCACGGGCTTGTCCCGCTCCGTATCCGGGCTCGTCGCCCTCGTCACCGGCGCGGCGAGCGGCATGGGGCGCGCTACCGCCTTCCTGCTGGCCGATGAGGGTGCCAAGGTGGCCGTGACGGACGTGGTCGATCCGGCCCCCGTCGTGGATGCCATCACGAAGGCCGGAGGCGAGGCGATCGGGCGAGTCCTCGACGTATCCGACGGCGCGGCTATTGCCAACGTGGTCAGCGACGTCGCGGACTGCTTCGGCGGCATCGACATCCTGATCAACAACGCCGGGATCGCGCGCCCGACTCCGCTCGACGCGCCGGGCTGGGAGGAAGCATGGGCGGAGACGATCGCGGTCAACCTGACCGGTGAGGCACGCATGATCCGCTCGTGCCTGCCGTATCTGCGCGCCTCAGCCTGCGGCCGGGTGGTCAACATCGCCAGCACCGAAGGACTCGGAGCCACTCCTCGTCACTCGCCTTACACGGCTGCCAAACACGGCGTCATCGGGCTGACACGATCGCTCGCCGTCGAGTTCGGGCGCACCGGTGTGACCGTCAACTGTGTGTGCCCGGGGCCAATCCGGACCGGCATGACAGCGGAGATACCTGACTCCGCCAAGGACACTTTCGCGCGCCGTCGCGTGCCGCTGCGGCGCTACGGGGATCCCGAGGAGGTCGCGCACATGATCGTGTCGCTCTGCCTGCCCGCGGCCTCGTACTGCAACGGGGCTGTCCTGGTCGTCGACGGCGGAATGGTGGCGCAGAACACATGAGGGAACTCGTGAGATCCTGCCATGTGCCGCGGGAAGGGGCGCTGTGACACAGCTGTGACGGCAGCCGGACATACCGGTGAAGCTGGTATCGCACCGTCGCAGGCATGCACCCAGCGATCAGTCGGCCGCCGTGCGGGCGGGACGGAACACCAAGCGGGACCTGGCGCACGGGCATCCGCCGGGCGATCCGGATCGGCTCCCGGCCGGAACCCTGGAAGCGCGGGCCGGTGATGACGGCGCTGGCGCTGCTGCTGGGCCTGGTCATGATGCTGCACGCTGAAATCCCGGACTGGCGCTGGAACCTCGGCAGCCTGGCGGAGACCTTCCTGCCGTGGCTTGGCCTGCTCATCCCGGTGCTGCTGGCGGGGGCTTTGCGGCGCCGTTCCCTCGCCGCGCTGGCCGCGCTGCTGCTGCCGGCCGTGGTGTGGCTGAACCTCTTCGGCGGGATGCTCAGCGACAAGTCCCGCCCTGGCGGCTTCCTGACCGTGGCCAGCGAAAACGTCAATGCGGGCAACCCTGACCCGGCCGGCAGCGCCCGCGACCTGGCTGCCTCCGGCGCGGATGTGCTGGCGCTGGTGGAACTGACCCCGCAGGCCGCGGGCAGGTACGAGAGGGGGCTGGCGAAGGCATACCCGTACCACACGCTGCAGGGCACGGTCGGGCTGTGGAGCAAACTGCCACTGTCGGACACCCAGCCGATCGACATCATGGACTACGGGCCGCTGGCGGAAACCATGCCGGCCGACCAGAAAATGGCGTCGGACCGGGCGCTGCGCACCACGGTGGCCACGGATCACGGGCCGCTGACGGTCTATGTGGCCCACCCGGGATCCGTACGCGTGAATCCTGCGGCGGGCTTTTGGACGGCCTCGCGGGACATCGGCGTGCGGGCGCTCGGCCGGGCCATCGCCGCCGATCCGAGTAAGCGGGTGGTGCTGCTCGGCGACCTGAACGGCACTATGGACGACCGGGCGTTCGCCGGCCTCGCCGCACAGGTGCACTCGGCCCAGGAAATGGCAGGGGACGGCTTCGGCTTCACCTGGCCGGCGTCCTTCCCGGTGGTGCGGATCGACCAGATCCTGGTGAGAGGCGTGGAGCCGGTCAGCTCCTGGGTGCTGTCGGCCAACGGCAGCGACCACCGGGCGGTGGAGGCCAGAATTAGCTGGTGAACACCGCGTAAGGCTCCGGTTCCGTGTCTTGGGTGGGCTACTGGGCTCAGCCGGGGGAGTCATATCCGGCTGGTGCCCACGGAGCCGTGACCGGCCCGGTTATTGTGGCGGCATGGGGTTGCTGGGGGATCTGATCAAGACCGTGTCCGATGCGATGACGAGCGGCCGCCGCCAGGGTGGGGCGCCCTCACGGGAGGCAGGACAAGGAGGCAGGCGGCGGCGGCGGGCAACCACGCCGGCGGCTCGTTCCTCGTCTTCTTCCCCGGCGGCGGCGCATGGTCACCCGGTCCGGGAGCGGGCGCGGTCGTCGGGTGCGGAGGCGGAGGTCTTGCCGGGCGAGTCCGGGCCGGACGCCACCGCGGAGGTCGATCCGCATCGCATCGGGCCGGTGCGGATGAGCTACTCGCCGCAGACGGACGGGGCCCCGG
>JAJKHX010000226.1 GCA_021154785.1 Nocardiopsis sp. | reverse complement strand
GCGGACGCCAGGCATACCATGCCGTAGGTGGCGGCCGGGGCCGTGGACTTCCAGTGCTCGCCGACCCACTCGGTCAGCACCGGGATGAGCGACAGCCAGAACAGCAGGTGCAGGTTGGCCCACATCACGCCGGGGGTGAGCCGGCGGGCGGCGCGCAGCAGGTGGTGGTGGTTGTTCCAGTAGATGCCGACGAAGGTGAAGCTCAGGATGTAGATCAGCAGCGCCGGGATCCGTTCGCGCAGGCTCCTGAAACTGTCGCCGGCCGGCGCGCGAAGTTCGAGGGCCATGATCGTGATAATCACCGCGAGCACGCCGTCGCTGAAGGCCTCCAGGCGGCCAAGCTGGGACTCGCCCGCACCACCGCTCTGTGGAGTGCCGGTCTCGGGCATGCCGCTTTCCGGGATGCTCATGCGACCCGCTCCCGCTGCGCGATGCTTTCCCGCTGCGCGGTGCGGTGCTGGTGCGGGCTGACGCCGCGGACCCGCTTGAAGGCGGCGCTCAGCGCGTACGGGGAGCTGTAACCGACGGCGCGGGCGACCGAGGCGACCGTCTCGGCCGGATCCAGGATGAGGTCGGCGGCCAGCGTCACCCGCCACTGGGTGAGGAACTCCATCGGCGGCTGGCCCACCACGTCGGCGAACCGCCGGGCCAGGGTGGCCCGGGAGACGCGCGTCTGCCGGGCCAGCGTGCCGACCGTCCAGGGCTCGGCCGGGCTTTCCTGCAGCAGCCGGACCGCCTGCGCCACCACCGGGTCGCGGCGGGCGCGGTACCAGCCGGGCGCGGCCAGTTCCGCCCGGCTGAAGTGGGTGCGCACGGCGTCGATCAGCAGCAGGTCGAGCAGCCGGTCGAGCACGGCGTCCTGGCCCACCTCGTCGCGCGGCATCTCGGCGGCGAGCAGGCCGAGCACCGGCGTCTGCCATTCGTCGCGGCGCAGCACCAGCCGCGACGGCAGCGCGTCGAGCAGCCGCCGGCTGACCTCGCCCTCGGCGTTGTAGGTACCGGTGAGGACCTCGGTGGCCCCGTCGGCGGCGTTGCCCCAGCGGCGCACGCCGAACGAGCGCATCTGCGGGATCTCCTGCCCGTCCGGGGTGGTGCAGCGCTGGTCGGGATGGATGATCGCCTGCGGCGGGGTGGCCGGGTCGTCGGCGAACAGGTAGTGGTCCGGGCCGAGCAGGATCGCCACGTCCCCGCGGTCGAGCCGGCCGGGCTCGCCGCCGTCGACCACGAAGCAGGCCTGGCCGCGGAGCACGGCGACCAGGGTCAGCGGCGCCTCGTCCCTGATGTGCAGCGCCCAGGGCGGGTCCATGGTGCAGCGCAGCAGGAAGGCCCGCCGCGCGCGAGGGCCGTCGAGCAGCCCGGCGATGGCATCCATGATCGACAATTTAGACGATCGCGTATCCGGTTGCGACTATGAGCCATTGGCTGTCGCACCCGGCTCGGCTTGACTGGCGGCATAAGGAAGCCGGCAAGCCTTGGAGGGCATGATGACCAGTACCTTTCTCCGTCTGACGACCCTGTTGGGGGCCGTACTGACTATGGGTATGGCGGCCGGCAGCTTCGCCCTGTACGCCGACACGATCATGCCCGGCTTGCGCAAGACCGACGACCGCACCTTCGTCGGGGCCTTCCAGCAGATCGACCGGGCCATCATCAACCCGTGGTTCATGATCTTCGCGTTCGGCGGCGCCCTGGTCCTCACCGCGGCGGCCGCCCTGACGAACCGCGGGACGCCTGCCTTCGGCTGGATCGCCGTCGCGCTCGGCCTTTACCTCGTCTGCGTCATCGTCACGGTAGCGGTGAATGTCCCGCTCAACGACGCGATCAAGGCGGCGGGCGACCCGGCCCACATCAACGTCGCGCAGGTCCGCGCCCAGTTCGGCGAGGCCCGCTGGGCCACGGCGAACCTGCTGCGGGTCGCCACCAGCGTCCCCGCCTTCGCCCTGCTCACCTGGGCCCTCGTGCTCTGCGGCCGGGCGACCGCGTAGCGGCCTTCTCAAACTGAGAGCCACGCCGCCGACCTCAGCAACAACGATAGGCAAAGCGTGTGCCACCGGCGGGTTTAGTTCTTGTACCGGCGTGTGGCACAAGTCTATCCCACCGGCTCTATCCCACCGGCTGGGGCTGCTCGCTGGCCGGCATGACCTGGGCCGTGCACTCCGGGCAGCGCCGCGCGGCGACCGGGATGCTCATCGTGCACTCGGGACAGTCCCGGGTGGTCGCGGTCTTGTTTCGGTCGAACAGCTTCAGTAGCCGGCTGAACGGCACCACCATGACGTAGTAGACGACCAGCGCCGAGATCAAAAAGGTCAGTGCCTCGGTGAGGAACTGGCCGTAGGTAAAGACGGTGGGCTTTCCCGCCTTGTGGTTCACCGTGACCATCAGGTTCCCGAAGTCGGGAGTTCCGCCCACCAGCGACAGCAGCGGGTTCACGAACGACGAGACGAACTGCTTGACCAGGTTGCTGAACTGGGTGCCGATCACCACCGCGACGGCGAGCTCGACCAGGTTCCCGCGCATGATGAAATTCTTGAAGCCACTCATGCAGACCCGAACTTCCCTGCCGGCGAAAACTAATCGCCGGCCGCGAGGCGCTCACTTAGAACCTACGTTTGAAAACTACGATTCGATGATGCGGCACTTCAGGTTGGCCATCATCGGATCTGGTTCGGGCAATTCCCTGGTGCCGGAGGATCCCGGGCAGGGTCCCGTCGCGCTCATCGAGGCAGGCGCGTTCGGCGGGACCTGCCTCAACCGGGGCTGCATTCCCAGCAAGATCTTCGTGCACAGCGCCGACGTCGCCGCCGAGATCCGGCGCGCGGGCCAGTTCGGCCTCGGCGCCGGGCTGACCGGCGTGGACTGGAAGGCCATCCAGGAGCGGGTCTTCTCGCACACCGGGCAGATCTCCGCCGACGGCCGCCAGGCCCGCGCGGACGCGGACGCGGTGACGCTGTTCGAGGGCCGGGCCCGCTTCCGCGGTCCGCACGAGCTGGTCATCGACGACCAGGCACCCATCACCGCCGACCGGATCGTGGTGGCGACCGGGGCCCGGCCGACGGTCCCGCCGGTCATCGCCGAGTCCGGGGTCACGTTCCACACCTCCGACACGATCATGGGTATCGACGAACTGCCGGGCAGCATGGTCATCGTCGGCGGCGGCTACGTCGCGGCTGAGTTCGCACATATCTTCTCCTGCCTGGGCGTCGCCGTCCGCGTGGTCGAGATGGCACCCCGGCTGCTTGGCACCTTCGACACTCCGATCGCGGAGCGCTTCACCGCCTTGGCCCGGCGCAAGTGGGACGTTCACCTGTCGGCCCAGATCACCGGGGTCCGGCGGCCCGGGCACAACGGCACTGGGGTCACCGTGGAACTCGAGGACGGCCCGGCGGTGACCGGCGACCTGCTGCTGGTGGCCACCGGACGCCAGCCGAACTCTGATGACCTCGGCCTGGATGCCGCCGGAGTCAGCCTGCGCGACGACGGGCGCATCCAGGTCGACGAGTACGGGCGGACGACGACCGAGGGGATCTGGTCGCTGGGTGACGTCAGCTCGCCGTTCGAGCTCAAGCACGTGGCCAACGCCGAGGCCCGCACGCTGGCCCACAACCTCGCCCACCCCGATGACCTGCGCCCGTTCCCGCACGACTGGGTACCGGCGGCCGTGTTCACCGAGCCGCAGATCGCCACCGTCGGCGCCCGCCGGCAGGACCTGGCGGGCCACCGGCCCTTCGTCACGGCCACCCAGGACTACGACGACACGACCTACGGGTGGGCGCTGCGCGACACCAGCGGGATCTGCACGCTGTACGCCGACCCGGCGACGGGCAAGCTCCTCGGCGCCCACATCCTGGGGTCCCAGGCCGCGCTGCTGATCCAGCCGCTGGTGCAGGCCGCCTCTACCGGGCTGAGCGTGGCCGAGATGGCCCGGGGTCAGTACTGGATCCACCCGGCGCTCAGCGAGGTCGTGGAAAACGCCCTGCTCAAGCTGCCGTTGTAGGTGTTTACCGGGGCCGGGGCGGGGCAGTCGGCCAGGTGGTGAAGAGCGATACGCCCCGGACGGCCGTGCTGGCCTTGTGCCTGGTGCAGTTCGTCGACGTCCTCGGGGTGACCGTCGTGGTGACGGCCCTGCCGGCGATGCTGGCGGACCTGCGGGCGCCCGCGGACGCGGCCAGCCTGATCTCGGCCGGCTACGCCATGTTCTTCGGCGGCCTGCTGATGACCGGTGCGCGGCTAGGCGACCGGTTCGGGCACCGGCGCGCCATCCTGGCCGGCCTGCTGGTCTTCGCGGCGGCCGCGGTGGTCGGCGCAACGGCGTCGTCCGCCGCCGTGCTCACCGCGGCGCGCTGCCTGCAGGGGGCCGCCGCGGCGCTGTCGGTTCCGTCGGCACTGCGGCTGCTGACCACGATCACCGCCGACGGTCCGCAGCGCCGGAAGGCGATCGCGTGGTGGAGCGCCGCGGGAGCGGCGGCCGGCGCGAGCGGCTTCGTGGCCGGCGGCGTCGTTACCGGCCTGGCCGGCTGGCGGGCGGTCTTCTGGGCCTATCTCCCGCTGGCCCTGGCGCTGGCCGTGGCTATCGGCCGGACGACCCCGCCCGACCACGGCGTGGACCGGTCGGTCCGGCTCAGCCTGGCCAGTGCCGCCGCCTTCACCGCGGCGGTGATGGCGTTCGTGGTGGCGACGACGCTGCTGCCCGAACGGGGCCGGATCGCGGCCGGCGCCGCCCTGCTCGGCGTCGCGGTCCTGCTGGCGGGCTCGTTCGTAGTGCTCGACCGGCGGTCGGCGGCACCGCTCCTGCCCGGAAGGGTGCTGCGGGAGCGGCCGCTGCGCGAGGGCGCGGCCGGCAGCCTGCTCAATACGGCGGCCACCAGTTCGGCTATCACGCTGACCACGCTGTACCTGCAGGACGCGCGCGGGTACAGCCCGCTCACGGCCGGATTGATGCTGCTGCCCTTCAGCCTCGCCGTCGTCGGCGGTTCCGCGCTAGCCGCGCCGGCACTGGCCCGGTGGCGGCCGCAGCGGGTCATCGCCGCCGGCCTGGGGCTCATCGCCGTCGGCGACGCCGCGCTCATCCTGGCCGCCAGCCGTCCGTGGACCCTGCCGGCCTGCGTCGCCGTCGGCGGCGCCGGCATCGGCCTGTCCTCGGTCGCCGCGACCGGGCTCGGCACCAGCGTCCCGGTCACCGCCCGCGGCACCGCGGCCGGGATCATCAACACCGCCGCGCAACTCGGCACCGCCCTCGGTGTCGCCGTCTTGCTGCTCGTGGCCGCGCTGACCAGCGGGTTGACCGGGCCAGGGCGGCCGGTTCCCGCCGTCGCCTGGGGCCTGGCCGCCGCGATCAGCGCGGCTGGGGCGATCATCTTCGAACGCCGCGGCCGGCGCATGCACGTCACGGCCCGGGAACTGGCGCCATGCTCCCGGGCCGGGCTCCCCGGAAAACTTGAAAAGGGAACCTTTTAAGCGGTGTGGGGCCGGGCCGGCCGACGCGCGCGACGGCTGAGCACCAGGTGGGCCTGCGGGGCCGGAGGAGACGGAGATCGCGGTCTGCTAACGATCTACGGAAATGGTCCTATTTGCTCATGGGAACTCGTGTTACGTTCCGGAAGTCTTACTTGCTGAAAACATCCAGTTTTGTCACGCCGGGGGGTCTCGGCTGTCGCCGGGTGGGGGGAGCGTCGGGTGCGGGGCCCGGCGATTTCTCTCCGCGGGCGGCTGGGCAGGTGCCTTCCTCCGTGCTCGTTTCCCTGCGAGGCGCAATGGCCCTTTCCCGGCGTCCGGCCCGCTCACGGCCCATCCGCCTGTTCCTGATCAGCATGTTCGCGGTGCCCCTGGTCTCCCTGGTGGCGCTGTACGCGTTCGCGGCGAGCACCACGATCGCCAACGCCGTCATCGACCAGCAGTACAACCATGGCGTCAAGATCGTGACCAGCGGGTTCAGCGGGCTCACCCAGGGTCTGCCCCAGGAGCAGGCCGCGACCTACGTGTGGCTGAGCACTGGCCGGTCCACCCCGAGCGCGTCCATGCTGGCCGCGCGCAAGATCGTGGACGCGGGGTTCGTGAATGCCAAGAAGGTGATGACGCCGGTACAGGACCAGGAGGCTCCCCACGCCCGGGCGGCGCAGGACGCCCTGTTCGCCGCCCTGGGGCAGCTCAGCAAGACCCGGGCGGCCGTGGACGCGGGCACGATCAGCCCGCTGGCTGCGTTCGCCGTCTACAGCAACCTGGTCGACGACCAGTGGCGGTTCTACTTCTCCTCGAACAGCAAGGACGCCTCGTTCACCGACGTCTCGATCGGCGCTACCAACCTGTCCTACGCGATCCCCGTGGGCATCCGGGAGGCGACACTGGTCGGCGGCGCGCTGGCCAGCGGCGGCCAGATGAGCGCGGCTGCCCATCAGCAGTTCACCACCAGCGTGGCCAACCGGCGTGCACTGATGAGCGAGGGCATCGCCGGGCTGACCCCGGACCTCGGCGCCCCGTACGTCGCCCTGGAGAACAGCCAGCAGTACCAGCAGTTCCAGGCCATGGAGGACCAGATCATGGCCAGCCCGGCGAGCCAGCCGCTGCCGGTGAACCCGACCGCCTGGCAGCAGGCCTCGGGCGCCTACCTGGCCGGCCTGGGCAAGGCCGAGCTCGACAGCGGCGCCAAGCTGAGCTCGATGAGCAACTCGCTCGCCAACCGGCTGGTCATCGAGGCCGTCCTGGCCGGCGGTCTCGGCTTGCTCGCCGTCATCGGCTCGATCTTCCTGCTCGTCTGGTTCGGCCGCAAGGTCACCCGGGACATGACCGGCCTGAATGACAGCGTGCGCGGAATGGCCGACGAACGGCTGCCGCGCGTGGTCGAGCGGCTCCGCCGCGGCGAGGACGTGGACATCCAGGCCGAGTCACCGGCCCCGCCCACCAGCACTATCACCGAAATCTCCCGGATCGCCGAGTCGTTCGCCACCGTGCAGGCCGCGGCCGTCACGGCCGCCGTCGACCAGGCCCAGCTGCGCAAGGGGGTCAACCAGGTCTTCCTGAACATCTCGATGCGCAACCAGTCCCTGCTGCACCGGCAGCTGGGGATGCTGGACTCGATGGAGCGGCGGACCAGCGAGCCGGAGGCACTCGCCGACCTCTTCCGCATCGACCACCTCACCACCCGCATGCGCCGCCACGCCGAGGGCCTGATCATCTTGTCGGGGTCGGTACCTGGCCGCGGCTGGCGCGACCCGGTGCCGGTCGTCGACGTCATGCGGGCCGCGGTGGCCGAGGTCGAGGACTACGTCCGCGTCGACGTGAACAGCGAAACCGATGACCTGGTGGCCGGCAGCGCGGTAAGCGACGTCATCCACCTGATCGCCGAGCTCGTCGAGAACGCCACCGTCTTCTCCCCGCCCAATACCCGGATCGAGGTCAGGGCCGAACGGGTGGGCACCGGCCTGGTCGCCGAGGTCGAAGACCGCGGCCTGGGCCTGTCCGCCGAGGAGCTCGCCGACATCAACCGGCGGCTGGCCAGCACGCCGGAGTTCGACCTGGCCCGCAGTGACCAGCTCGGCCTGTACGTGGTCAGCCAGCTGGCGGCCCGGCACAATATCAAGGTCTCCCTCCGCCGGTCCGCGTACGGCGGCACCACGGCCGTGGTCCTGCTGTCGTTCGGCGTGATCGTCCGCGCGGAAGAGGCCCCGCCGGTCCGCGGCGACCAGGGCGAATGGATATCTGACAGCGGTCGCGCCCTGACCGGCCGGCACCGGCTACCCGCCCCGAATCGCGTGCTGGACCGCCCGCTGGACCTCGAGACCCGGAACGGCCTGGAGACCCGGACTGGCCTGGAGACCCGGACTGGGGAGTGGCCCGCGGCCGCTGGCGTCTCCGGATCCTTCCCCGGCTCATCCTCCGAGCCGGCCGCATCCCCGGCCACCCCGCTGGCGCCCTGGGAGATCGGGCCGCCGCCCACGCTGCCGACCGCAGCGAGGCCCGTGCCGTCCGCTCCCCCGTGGGACACGGAGACGACGGATTCCTGGCCGGCGATAACCCCGGACGAGAGCCCAGCCGGGAGCGGAGGGCAAGCCGTCCCGGGCGCGGGATCCGCTGCCGCGTCGTCCGACAGCCATCTCGGGATGCCCATCCGGGTCCCGCGGGCCAGCCTGGCCCCGCAGCTGCGGGGCCCGCGCGACGCCGCGCGGGATGCCCAGTCGCCGACGCCGCCGTGGGCGCCGTGGACGTCGGCGCCCGAGGCGCCCGAGGTCACGCCGCGCTCGCCGGAGGCGACCCGCAACATGCTGAGCCTGATGCAGCAGGGCTGGCGGCGCGGCCGGGTGGACGATCTCGACCATCCCGAGGGTGCCCCGGGTAACGGAACTGACCGATAGCGAGGCTGGTAATGGCACAGACTGACACGACCGGGCAGCTGAGCTGGCTGCTGGACAACCTCGTCACTCAGGTCGAGCACGTCCAGCAGGCGCTGATCCTGTCCCGGGACGGCCTGGTGGTGGCCGCGTCGCGGGGCCTGACGGCCGAGGACAGCGAGCATCTGTCGGCCCTGGCAGCCGGCATGCAGAGCCTGGCGCGGGGCACCGGCAGGCAGTTCCACGGCGGCGAGGTGCGGCAGACCATCATAGAGATGGAGTCCGCCTTCCTGTTCGTCATCGCGGCCGGGAAGGGGACCTGCCTGGCCGTCCTGACGTCGGCCGACCCGAATGTCGGCCTGATCGCCTACGAGATGGCCATGCTGGTACGGCGGATGGGCAAGTACCTCGACGCCGAGCCGCGATTTCCTGATCATGAAATAGCTGCGGAGTGACCAGCCACGACGGTTACGGAGACCGCTGGTTCGACCGTGAGGCCGGCCCGGTGGTCCGGCCCTACGCTCTGACCAAAGGGCGCACTCTGCCGAGCGGCGGCGCCACCTTCGGCCTGATCGACGTGGTGATCGCGACCAGCGAGCGGCCGCCGGCCCACTTCCGCCCCGGCCCGGAGCACCGGCGAATCTTGAACATGTGCCGCCGGCCCACGCCCATCGTCGACCTGACATCGGAGATCGATCTCCCTCTCGGGGTGGTCCGGGTCCTGCTCGGCGACCTCACCAGCGAGGGGATGCTCCGGGTCCTCTCCACCCAGAAGCAACCAGTCACTGATCAGCGGCTCTTGAGGATGGTGCTCGATGGACTTGAATCGCTTTGAGGACACCCATCCCGCGGCCCGGCCGGGAAGCGCCGTCCCGGCGACCGCCAAGATCCTCATCTCCGGGGGCTTCGGCGTCGGGAAGACAACCCTGGTCGGGACGATCAGCGAGATCAGGCCGCTGCGGACCGAGGAGCCGCTGAGCGACCGCAGCGTCGGCGTCGACGACACCCGCGGGGTGAGCGCGAAGACCACCACCACCGTGGCCATGGACTTCGGCCGGATCAGCTTCCCGTCCGACTTGGTGCTGTACCTGTTCGGCACGCCCGGCCAGGAGCGTTTCTGGTTCATGTGGGACGATCTGGCCGTTGGCGCCGTCGGCGCCGTGATCATGGCCGACACCCGGCGCGTGGCCGACTGCTTCGCCTCGATCGACTACTTCGAGCAGAACGGGATACCGTTCGTCATCGCGGTCAACTGCTTCGACGACGCCCCCCGGTTCGAGCCGGACGACATCAGGATCGCGCTGAGCCTGGCACCTGAGGTCCCGATCGTGCTGTGCGACGCGCGCGAGCGCGACTCGGTCAAGAAGGTGCTCGTCAGCCTGGTCCGCTACGTAATGACCAGGCACAGCCGGCGAAACCAGGCGACGCTGGCATAAGGCCTCCACAGGGACTCCACCTTCCTCGGACAGAATGAATAGGGTCACCGTTGGGGGTGCCCGTGCTCGATCTGCTGGCGTTCATTCTCGCTGCCGTCGCGGTCATCGTCGCGCTGCAGTACCTGGCCGACCGGACCGGGCTGCCAGCCGCGGCGCTGTTCACCGTGGCCGGGCTGGTCTACGCGGTGCTGCCCGGGCCGAACCTGACGCTCGACCCGCACGTGATCTTGACCTTCGTCATCCCGCCGCTGATCTACAGCGCCGCACTCAACTCCTCGCTGCTGGCCATCCGGGCCAACCTGCGCACCGTCATCAGCCTGTCGATCGGGCTGGTACTGGCGACCGCACTGGTCACCGGGATCGGGATGGACCTGTTCGTGCCCGGGGTGGGGCTGGCGGCGGGCGTCGCGCTCGGCGCCGCGCTGTCCCCGACCGACCCGGTGGCGGCGCTGGCGGTGGGCGGCCGGGCCGGCCTGCCGTCCAAGCTCATCACCATCATCGAGGGCGAGGGCCTGCTCAACGACGCCACCGCGCTGACCACGCTGACGGTGGCGGTCACCGCCGCGACCAGCGGCGGCTTCTCGCTGGGGGACGCGGCGGCGCGCTTCGTGCTGGCGGCTGCGGGCGGCCTGCTGTCCGGCGTGGTCGTCGCGGTCGTGGTCCGCCTGCTGCTGGCGGCCGTCCGCGATCCGCTGCTGGTCAACGGGATCTCGCTCGGCACTCCGTTCGCGGCCTACCTGCTCGGAGAGGAACTGCACGTCTCCGGCGTGCTGGCGGTCGCGGTGGCCGGCCTGATGGTCGGCCACGACACGCCGCGGTTCACCTCCGGCGCCAGCCGCCTGCAGGCCGCGGCGGTCTGGCACCTGGCCGACTTCCTGCTCCAGGGGTTCGTGTTCCTGCTGATCGGACAGCAGATCGTGCCGGTCGTGCGCGGCCTGAAGGCCTACCCCACGGCCACGCTGTGGTCCGCGGCGGCGGTCAGCGTCGGCGTGGTGGTGCTCCTGCGACCGCTGTGGCTGGTCCTGACCCAGGCCCTGCCGCGCGCCGTGCAGAGACGGCGCGGCCGCCAAGCCCCCCAAGACGGCGGGTCGTACCTGTCCGGCCGGGAGATAGTCGTGCTGAGCTGGGCCGGCACCCGCGGCGTGATCACCCTGGCCGCCGTCTTCACCATTCCCCTCACCACCTCCGACGGTCGCCCCTTCCCCAGCCGTGACCTGCTGCTGTTCTGCGCCTTCCTGACTGTGCTGGTCACCCTGATCGGCCAGGGCCTCACCTTCGGCCCGGTCGCGCGGGTCCTGCGCGTCCGCGCCGACCTCGCCGACGCGGCCCTGGTACGGACCCAGGCCCGGGCCGCGGCGGTCCAGGCTGGCCTGGACCGGCTGGATCAGATCGCCGCCGATGACGACATGCTCGGGGAGGCCGTGCCCGCCCCGGCCCTGGATGCGCTGCGGGCCAGCCTGGAGCAGAAGGCCCGGCGCTACCGGCAGTTGCTCGGACGTCTCGAGGAGGCCGGCGAGGACGCGGTCCCGGCTGCCACTCCCGGATACCAGGTTGCCGTGCGAGCCCGGCGGGCAGTCATCGACGCCCAGCGCGAGGAACTCCTGCGCTGGCGCGACGCCGGCCACCTGCCCGACGCCAGCCTGCGCAAGCTGGAGAGCGAGCTCGACCACGAGGAACGCATGCTTCCCCCGCACGAGGCTCACTGACGGGCGATAGCAGTCCGGACCTCGGCCGGTTTCCGCGGTGCCGGGCCGCGATCAGCCCGCCATCAGGACAGGGGCCGCGGCGCGCACCGGTGCCACCGGGAGCCGGCCGCTGATCGTCGTGCCCCGGCCGGGCTGGGACCGCACGTCCAGCGTGCCGCCGTGCGCGGCCAGCCGGTCCGTCATGCCCTGCATTCCGGACCCGGTCCGCAGCCCGGCGGACGGCAGGCCTGCCCCGTCGTCGGTGATGGAGAACTCCACGCCGTCTCCGTTCCCGGCCAGCCGGATCACCACCCGCGAGGCCCGGGCGTGCTTGGCCACGTTCTGCAGTGCTTCCAGCGCGCAGAAGTAGATCGTGCTCTCGGCGTCCGGCGAGTAGCGTCCGACCTGGTCCGCTTCCAGGACGACCGGCACCGGGCTCCGATTCAGCTGCGCGCGCAGCGCCACGACCAGGCCCTGGTCGGCCAGCAGCGGCGGGTAGATACCGCGGGCCAGCGCCCGCAGGTCGTCAAGCGCCGCGCTGAGCTGCGCCTTCAGCTCCGGGATGGCCTGCCGGATCAGGCCGGGATCGTCGGCCGCCTCGGCCAGCAGGCCGAGCTGGATCGCCAGTGCGATCAGCTGCTGCTGGGCGCCGTCGTGCAGGTTCCGCTCGATCTTGCGCCGTTCGGCGTCCTGAGCCTCGACCAGCCTCCGCCGCGACGCCCGGAGCTCGTCGATGGTGGCCCGCAGCTCGGCGGTGAGCTGCGCATTGCGCATGACCAGGCTGGCCTGGGAGGCCAGGTGCTGCAGGAGGTTGTCCTCGGTGCTGGTCAGCGCCTCCTCGCGCGGTTTGGTCAGGGAAATCGCGCCGAGCAGGTCGTCCCCGTGCCGGACCGGCACCACCCGGGTCCCGGGGTCCTCGGGGCCCAGGACCGGCAGGCCGGCGGCGCCATCGGAGCTTCCGTTCACGGAAACACCGTCCAGCCGCGCCGCCGCGGACGGCATCAAGCCGTCCGGCCAGACCGCGCTCGGCCGCAGCTCGGCGCCGACCCGGATCCACGCTTCGACCCGGGTAGCCCCGGACGCGCCGGCCAGCAGCGACACCATCCGGTCGAGGGCCTCGCGCAAGTCGAGCTGGCCGGCCATATCCGCCGCGAAGTCGGACAGCACCTGATACGGAGTGGCCCGCACGCCGTAGACCAGCCGGTTGGCCAGCCGGCTGGCCCGCTGCCGCAGCGGCTGGAATACCAGGGCGATCACGACGGCCGCCGCAACGGTCAGCGCCGGATGGCTGCCGCTGCCCGCCAGCGTACCGAGGCCAAGAACGAAGGCCAGGTAGACCGCGGTAGCCCCGGCCGACAGCAGGGTGAACAGCAGCGCCCGGCTGATGATCACGTCGATGTCGAACAGCCGGTACCGCAGAATCGCGATCCCCGTGGCTACTGGGATGGCGAGGTACACCAGGAACGGGGTGATGTCGAACGGCACGCTCTCCCACAGCGTGCCGGCCTGGCCGAACGCGATAGCCAGGGCGCCGATCAGCTGCGTCAGCAGCAACCCGGCGAGGGCCAGCGCCAGCCACTTCATCTGCTGACGCAGCCGCTGGTCGCCGCGCCGGTACCGGCGTACCAGCGAGACTACCGCGGCCCCGAGGATCAGCGGGTACACCAGAGCCAGCGCGTTCGGGGTGCCGAGCCAGGTCACCGGCCGCAGCGACCGGACCGCGAGCGGATTCGGATAGGCCAGCGAGATACCGCCCACCGCGGGCAGCGCCACCTGCCGCGTGCTGATCACGAACGAGGCCAGGCTCACGACGCTTAGCACCAGGCTGACCGCGGCGGCCGGGCGCCAGCGCGGCGATGGCAGCCGCCCGGTCGGGAAGACCAGGAATAGCGCGGCCAGGGCCAAGGCCACGAGCACGAAGACCGCCTCGGACAACGCCCCGACCGTGGTCGCCGCCGGAAGTGCTCCTGGATGCGCCTTGGCGCCGAAGATCGCGTAGACCGAGCCGGTCGTCATGACGGCGTTAACGGCCCCGTCGGCCAGCATGAACCAGCCCACCAGGTTGCCGCCCGCCCGGCGCACGATCAGCGCACCAAGCACGGCGTAAACGAGCGCCCCAGCCTCGGAACTGACAACACCGGCCGCGTCACTCAGGGCCAGCGAGTCCCACCCCAGCACGGTCAGTACCAGCCCGGCCAGTGCGACGAGCACGATCGCGGTCAGCGTGGCGGAAAGGCCACGGACCGGCGC